>CAZMHA010000001.1:0-16478 GCA_964565985.1 uncultured Piscirickettsiaceae bacterium
GACTAGGTCAGTTGTTCGTGGCCCCTAGCTCTGTGTCGACTCACGCGAAATCGCTAGTCTTTATGTGTTTGGATAAGGGCGGTTAAAAGTTACAAACTCGTCTTGTGTGATCCCTGTTGACTGGGTAGCATTTAGGTTAAATTAATTAGTCGAATAAGCATGTAGATTTTTAGATGGAAGCTTTGCGGACGGCGGTTCGACTCCGCCCATCTCCACCATTTTTATAGACCCGTTTACTACGGGTTTTTTTATAGAATTTTTTTGTATTTTTTAGTTCCTTCCTTGCCGTCCTCCTGAATGGTAAAGGATAATTTTAGAGCCTTTCTCAATATTTCCTTTTTTTAATTCTTGCATAAAACCATGTACCATTTTATTTGTGTAGATAGGGTCAAGTAGTACGCCAAATTCTTGTTCAAACCACTTTTGTGATGCGAGTAAGTCTTCATTGCTTTTTGCATAGCCATTCGCATGGTAGTCTTGCAATAGCCACCAGTTTTTTTTGTCAGTTAGACTTTTTATTATTGGTATTAAATAGCTAGAATTTTTTAAAGTAGAAATGCCGAATACTTTTTGTGTGGGATTGCTGTACTGGCTTATCCCTGCTAAAGTTCCTCCTGTGCCAACAGCGGTGTATATATGGGTCCAGTCAGGGCATTGTAGTGATAGATGGCTCATTGTCTCTGCAAATCCTTGTATAGCTAAAGCGTTTGTGCCTCCTTCAGGGATTATGTAACAATTAGGATAGGTGGACTTTATGTTTTTTATAAAATCTATCTGAGTTTTTTGTCTGAACTCTTGTCTAGTAAGAAATACAAACTCCATGCCCGCTTGCTTAGCAAGTGCTAGAGTAGGTGACCAGTTTTTAGGATTATTAGCAAGTTCATCCCCACGAATAAAGGCTAGAGTTTTAAAATCTGCTTCTTTACCAGCAACGCTTAGTGCTGCTATGTGGTTGGAGAAAGCTCCACCAAAACTTATCAGTAGTTTCTTTTTAAGTAGCTTTGCCTGAAGTATATTTAACTTTAATTTATGGAGTTTATTACCTTGGATTATAGGGTGGTTAAGATCATCTCTTTTTAACCAAACCTGAATGTTTTTTTTAAAAAAAAAAGGGTGTATTAATGGTTGTAATGGAGTTGGTGTAACTTTATTTTTAGTAGCTACTTTAACCATTTATTTAATGTTTCTTGTAAAAGCTTTATATCAATAGGTTTAGTTAGGTAGTCGTTCATTCCTGCATTAATACATAGCTCTCTATCGCCAGGCATGGCATTAGCGGTTAAGCCTACAATTGGAATAGTTTCTCCTTTTTGGCCAAGTAGCCTAATTTTTCTAGTTGCATCATAACCATCTAACACAGGCATTTGGCAGTCCATTAAAATTAAGTCGAATTCATTTTGGTGGAAACTATCGACAGCTAAACGACCATTTTCAACTAGGGACACATTAAAATTAAATTTTCCTAAAATTTTGACAGCAAGCATTTGATTAATTTTGTTGTCTTCTACTATGAGTATTTTTTTGTTTTTACCATCTATTACAGGGAGTTGTTCAAGTTTTTTTTCTTCTTTAGCTATATATTTTGTTGGGTTATCAGTTAAAAGTTTAGCAATAGTGTTTCTTAATTTTGTTTGTTGTAAAGGTTTAGCTAAAACTTCACTGAACAGGAGTCTTTCATCTTTAAATAAAGATTTTTTACTAGTATGCTTTGAAGATGCTAAAACCAATTTTGTGTTTTCACAGTTCGGCATACCCTTTATTACTTTGGCTAGCTCTATACCATTCATTTGTGGCATAACCATATCAATTATAATTAGGTCAAAACTATCATTTATTTGGCTTAATAAGTTTATTAAAATCATTGCCCTAGCGCCAGAATTAGCAATGTGAGCGTCTATATTCCAGGAAGTTAGTTGTTTTTTTATAATTAAACAGTTGGTATTGTTGTCATCAACTATTAATATTTTTTGCTTGTTAAAGGTGCCTTTTTTTTGTTTTTTTGCACTTGCTATTTGTTCTTGGGAAGATATTTCAAATTCAACCTCAAACCAGAATATACTCCCAATATCTAAATTACTCTCTACTCCTATATCCCCCCCCATTAGTCCAACTAGCTTTTTAGATATACTTAGCCCCAAGCCTGTTCCGCCATATTTGCGAGTGGTTGTACTGTCAGCTTGTGAGAATGAGCTAAATAGGTTTTCTAAATTGTTTTTTGCTATACCAATTCCGGTATCTTTAATCATAAAGCGAATCTTTACCGAGGAATTTGTTTTGGATATTTCTTCAGCGGCTATACTTACTTCTCCAGAAAATGTAAATTTATAGGCATTGCCAACTAGGTTAATCAATATTTGGCGTAATCTAGTAGAGTCTCCTAAAATATATTTAGGAAGGCTTGGTGCCGTTAAAGAAATTAGTTCCAACCCTTTTTCATTGAATTGAGAGCCAAATATATCGGTTATGTCATCGAGTATTTCATAAATATTGAAGCTTATTTTTTCTAATTCCATCTCCCCAGCTTCAATTTTAGAAAAGTCTAAAATATCATTAATTATGGATAGTAGAGACTCGCCAGAGAGTTTTATTATGCGGGCATAGTTAAGTTGTTCTTCAGTTAGGTTTGTATCTGCAAGTAAGTTTGCCATACCAATTACGCCGTTTAAAGGTGTTCTTATTTCGTGGCTCATAGTGGCTAAAAATTCAGACTTTGCTTTAGATCCAGATTCAGCTAAAGACTTGGCTTTCGATAGTTCTAATTCGTGCATTTTTTGCTTGCTTATATCTCTAAAGACAAGAGCTATAGTAGGTTTATTTTTATCTTTATTTACAGGGGACAGGGCTAAAGAAATAGGGAGTATTTTATCTTGTATAAGTAGGTTAGCATTTTCATCAAACACAAAAAAACCATTTAATACATCGCTAACAATTTGCTTTTTATCAATATTTATTGATGGCATGTTGAAGAAATTATAAAAAGGTTCTTTGAAGATAGACTTACCAAAATAGGCAAGTAAACTTAGTGCAGAGTGGTTTGCATAGATAATACGCCCCGTTGAATCTAACTGACAAATTCCATCGCTTAGAGACTCAAAAATTTCTTCAAACTTTAGTTGTTGCCCGCTCTCTTGTTCTTGAAAATGATTATCTAGTTGCAACAAGATCTCTTGCCACTCACCTTTTTTAGGAGCTTTGTCCAGAGAAGCCTTTGAATTGTGTATGATTCTTTTTAAAATTGCATGCATATGACTTGGTATCTGTTCTGTATTTTTAAGTAATAAAGCCAAGTTATTATAACTAGGTTTTGATAGAATTAATCAACAAATTATAATGAAGGAAGAAAGAACTTAATATGGAGCAATTAACTGCCAGTATAGATGTACTTTTCATTTTACTAGGAGCAATCCTAGTGCTGTTCATGCATGCGGGGTTTGCTTTTTTAGAAGTTGGAACAGTACAGCATAAAAATCAGGTCAATGCTTTAACTAAGATAATGACAGACCTGGGTGTTTCTACAGTTTCATACTTTTTTATAGGCTACGGAATTGCCTATGGAGTTTTTTTAGGATTTAATGTTGATGGTTCTCTTACTCAAGCTATGACAGAAAAGTCAGGTTATGAGTTGGTTAAGTTTTTCTTTTTAATGACCTTTGCGGCGGCAATTCCCGCCATAGTTTCTGGTGGTATTGCTGAGAGAGCAAGGTTTTATCCTGTATTGCTTTCCACTTTTTTAATAGTAGCTTTCTTATACCCTTTGTTTGAAGGTATTGCTTGGAACGGTAATTTTGGTATCCAAGATTGGCTGAAAAGTAGCTTTGGAGTACCTTTCCATGATTTCGCTGGTTCTGTGGTAGTTCATGCAATGGGTGGTTGGATAGCATTAGCCGCAATAATAGTAATTGGTGCAAGGCATAATAGGTACAACAAAGATGGTAGCATTCGTAATAATGAACCACCCTCTAACATTCCTTTTCTAGCGCTCGGATCATGGATTTTAACCGTTGGTTGGTTTGGTTTTAATGTAATGTCTGCCCAGGCAATTGATGGTATTCAAGGTTTAGTTGCGGTTAATTCTTTAATGGCAATGGTTGGTGGAATTCTTGGAGCAACTTTTTTTGGTAAGCAAGATCCTGGGTTTATTCATAATGGACCCTTAGCCGGGCTAGTTGCCATTTGTGCAGGTTCTGATGTTGTTAATCCTGTTGGTGCATTAATTATAGGTATAGTTGCGGCGATTATATTTATTAAAGCCTTTACATGGACACAGCGAAAATTAAAAATAGATGATGTTCTTGGTGTGTGGCCTTTACACGGTTTGTGTGGTGTTTGGGGAGCAATTGCAGCGGGAATTTTTGCTTTACCTGTTCTTGGAGGTTTAGGAGGAGTTTCTATAATTTCGCAAATAATAGGGACTTTACTTGGTGTAAGTATGGCTTTAATTGGTGGTTATTTAATTTATATATTAGTAGATAGAATAATGAAAATTAGAATGAGTGATGATGAACAATATGAAGGTGCAGATTTATCAATCCATAAAATTAGAGCTAATCACCCTTACGACGAATAATCAAGGAAGCCCTGCAGAAATTATGTTATTTATTCAGGGCTTCCTCAGGAACCAATTTAAAAGGCTAAATATTATCCCATGAGAAAACTAACAACAGAACAGCTATATCGTTTTACAAAAATAAACGAAAAAAACTTCCTTAAAAAGAAACCAGACTTGAAATCGTTTATGAAACGCTTTCACCCTAGAGCTTACCAGTCATTAAATTTTGGACTGCATTTAAAACGCAATCAAAACCATATTTTTATTATGGGAGAGGGGGGGGTAGGTCGAATAGGTATGTCAAAAACCATGCTTAAAGAAGCTGCGAATAGAAAAAAAATACCCGCAGATGTCGTATTAGTTTCAGACTTTACTGAAACCAATAAAACTAAATACCTTTATTTAACGGCTGGTTGCGGTTATTCTTTTAAGAAATCAGTTGGTTTTCTTATTAGCCAGCTAAAAACTCAGCTACCTGTTATTTTTGATAGCCATGCTTACCAATTACGCAATCAACAATTAGATAAAAAACTATCAGACTCTCAGCAAGAAGCTCTTGACCCTGCTTACGATTTAGCCGACACACTAAGTGTAGATATAGAACAGTCTGAGAATAGCTTTGTGCTGACTGCTATTGTTGATGGAAAACGATTAAAAATGCAGGAAGTAGAGCAGCTTGAAGAACCTATACAAAAAAAGTTTATTAGTGCTTTCGATGCTGTTGAAGAAAAGTTAAACGCAGGACTAACAAAATTCCCTTTTTTACAACATGAATACTTAGAGGCAGGTAAAAAATTAAATACTGAAGTTTCTAATGATTACTTAAACCCATTAATTGACGCACTAAAAATGGAGTTTGGGGAAAGCCAGCCAGTTAAAGATTATCTTGATTCATTAAAAGAAAAAATAGTATCTAAAATACACCTTTTTTGGAACCAGTCAGATGAGCAGGTAACAAGCTCAAAGCATTCCTCACCAGAAGAGCACATTAGTGAACATGAATTTGCTATATTTGATGTAAATGTCCTAGTTGACCATAAGGGTTTAGAGCAGGCTCCAGTTATTTACGAGCAAAATGCAACAATGCCTAAATTATTTGGCTACACCATCAATTCAGCAAGTGCTAATGCAACAGATACTATTTCTTTAGCAATGAATCATCAAGCAGGTTTATTACAAAAAGCTAGTGGTGGATTTTTAATGATAAGCGTTGAATCTGTACTAAAAGAGCCTGAAATTTGGTCAAACTTAAAAGCGGCACTAACAAGTAAGAAGCTAACCTTTGAAATCCCTTCATCTAGCAATGTAGTCCCTTATCATCTACCAGATTTCCCGCTTAATGTTACCTTAGTTTTACTAGGCAGAGCAATGCACTTTCATGCATTGCAAGAGATAGATAGCCAGTTTAACCGTTTGTTTAAAGTACAGGTTGAATTTGAAAATGAACTGGAAAGAACGGAAGAGCATGAGTTGGTTTTAGCACAACAGTTAGCTACAGAAACTGATGACTGGGAAGATCTTACAGTAGCTACCTCTGCTTACAATCGTCTTATAGAGCATGCGTCAAGAATGGCAGAATCAGAAGCTAGGCTATATACCAACAAAGCAATGCTAAGGGATGTGCTGGCAGAAGGTCATGCCTATGCTAGAGCCAATAATGAACAAAAGGTTACTAGAGAGACAATAGAAGCGACCATTTTACAAAAAGAGTTTCATACAGGTTTAATGGAGGACTATTTTCATAAAGCTATAGCCGAAGAACAAGTGTTGATTAGCGTTAGTGGAGAGCATGTTGGGCAGGTAAATGGACTCACCGTATTAACAGTTGGTCGACAGTCGTTTGGTCAACCAGTAAGAATAACCTCACAATCCTCTGCAGGGGATGAAGGAATATTAGACATAGAAACAGAAGTAGAAATGTCGGGGCCAATTCATTCAAAAGGGATGCTAATTCTTTCTGGATACTTGCGTGGTAGATATATGAAAGAAAAATCTCTTGGTTTTTCTGCATCTATTGTAATGGAACAAACCTATGATGGAATAGAGGGTGACAGTGCATCATCAGCAGAATTAGTGGCATTAATATCCTCAATAACCGGTCAACCACTTAGGCAAGATCTAGCTATTACTGGCTCAATTAATCAGTTTGGTAAAATTCAGCCAATTGGTGGTGTAAATGAAAAAATTGAAGGTTTTTACAAGGTTTGTAAAGCACGAGGAATAACTGGAACACAAGGAGCAGTAATTCCTGAAGCTAACACCAAGCATTTAATGTTAAATCAAGAAGTGCGTACAGCAGTAGAGAAGGGTGAGTTTCATATTTATGCTATGGAGCACATAGATGATGCCCTAGAATTATTTACAGGAATTTCAGTTGGAACAACTGACGGAAAAGGTAAATATCCAAAAGACAGCTTAAACCATAAAGTAATAAGTTCTCTTAAAAAAATGAATAAAAAAACTGACTAAGGTTTTTTGGTTTTAGAGGGGGGGGTAAAAATAGTTATTTAGTCAGTGAATCACAAATGTTTTGGCTAGTATCAATTTTGAACTTATCATCTAAGCTTTTGGTAATCATTGGTAAATTAATTTTATTTACACAAATACGCATTTTTTTAAACTCAGGGTTGGCATTCATTTCTTTTGCGAACCCAACTAGTTTTTTTTGGGCTAAAGAATTTTTACCAGCTTTACAAAGATCCTTCGTTTCTTGATGTAGTTTATTACCTTTTTTAGCAAGTTTATCTAAGGTATTTTGGTTAACTTTTGTCATACATGATTCTAGCTGTTGCATTTGTTGCATCATTTGCATCATGTCAGCCATTAGAATGGTGGGGGTAAATAGTAATAAAAATGCTATTGTCTTTTTCATATTTTAGGTTCCTTTTTTCTTATTTTCCATTTGCTTATTACATTAAATCGCCAAATTGCTAGTATAGTAAAGTAGCTAAAAGTAGCTAAAAATAAGCCTACGATAAAGCTACCAAAAAACAGCGGTAACCAAAGTTCCCCTAGGGTGTTTAGTAACCAATCCCAGCTCATTTCAAAGCCAAGTTGTTCCTTTGTTATTTCCCCTAAAAGCAGACTGCCTATAATATAGTTAAAATAGAATATAGGAGCCATGGTTAAAGGGTTACTAATCCAAACGAGGGCAACACTTACGGGCAGATTTGCGCGCAATAAAATTGCACTAATAGCTGCCATAACCATTTGTGAGGGAATAGGGATAGACATCCAAAATAAACCTATTGCAAATGCTTTCGCGGTATTATAGCGATGGATATGCCAAAGGTTTGCATTCCCTAACCATTTAGCAAGAAACCCTAAGCCTTTCATTTTACGAATTTTTTTAGGGTCGGGGCTATATTTTTTAATAAGTTGTTTTGGCATATGAATCGGTATTTGTTTGTAAAATTTGTAATTGCAGTTTTAGTTGGTTTACTAAGCTTTTATCAATTGTCTGTAGCTATTAGCTCAATATACATTCTGTTTCTACCTATTGCAGTAATGTTTTTAATTATTATACAAAGGTTACAAAGACATATTGGACTAAATATCTCTATTTGGTTGTTTGGTTGGATATTTGGATTTGTTTTGGCATGGGTTTCTTTTTCTATGCAACCCAATATTGCAGAAAGTGAATTTAATAAATCGGTAATGATAGTCGGTAAAATAGTTGGCTTACCACAGGTTTCAAAGTCAATATATGGAACTAATAAAATACAATTTATATTTGCGATTAAGCAGATTAACGGTATAAAGACCACAAACTTTTCTTACATTAAACCCCTAGTTAAAATAGGCTGGTATGAAGGTAGCAATGAGTTTTTACCTGCAATAAAGACAGGGCAGAGTTGGTGTTTACCAGTTAGATTAAAACCAAACCATGCAAGCTTTAACCCTAGTGCATTCGATTATGAGCAATATTTATTTGTACAACAAATTGTTGCTAAAGGATTTGTAAACAATAGGAATGCTCTGGCAAAAAAGCTACATCAATCAGGTTTTGATTTAAGATTTTGGTTGTCTAAAAAAATAACTAACATTTTTAAATCATCAGAACTATTTGGACTTTATAAAGCTCTCTTAATAGGGGATAAAAGTAATATAAATGCACAACAATGGCAGGTGTTGCAAAAAACAGGAACCAGTCATCTGATGGCTATTTCTGGGTTGCATATTGGCATTATGGCTATGCTTGGTTTTGTTATTTTTGGTTTGTTATGGAAGGTATTAATTAGGAATTTTTTATGGGCAAAGAAAACGCCTAAAATAATATTTTCGGCGGTGGGAGTTCTATGTTTAATAAGCCTTTATCTTTATATTTCTGGTGCAGCTGTTTCTACACAACGGGCATGGATAATGGCGGTAGTATTAATTTTACTGCTGGTTTTGCGTAGAAAATTTCAAGCATGGGCAGCAATAAGTTTAGCCGCGTTAGTCGTAGTAATTTGGCAACCAAACTCAGTATTAAGTGCAGGTTTTTGGCTGTCTTTTGGTGCGGTAACATTGATTTTCATAACCCTTGAAAATTATCGTATAAAAAATCTAGCTAACTGGCAAAAGACCATTATTATCCAAGTGGTTTTAACGGTTGGAATGATACCTGTATTAGCATTTTACTTTCAGCAGGTGCCCATAGTTAGTAGCATTGCTAATTTAATTGCGGTTCCTGTGGTAGCTTTATTAGCTTTGCCAATATTATTTTTAAGTTTATTAACTGGGCTGATATTTATAGATTTATACCGCCCCATTGTTAGTTTAGTAACAAATTTTAATAATTTTGTTTGGCAAAATTTATGGCAATACTTAAATATATTAACCAGTATTGAAAGTAACTTTTGGTTATTAGGTAGGGTAGACATTTGGCAGGTTATTGCAGTTTATTTAGTTTGGTTTTTAGCCTATAAATTAAAAATAAACTTTGCATGGAAATCTATTATATTTATCGCTAGTTTTATTGTTTTTATTGTATTAACTTCTCAGTTAATGGTAGATAAACCAAAACAAATAGGTCAGGTTAAAGTTACTGTTTTAGATGTAGGTCAAGGACAAGCAACAGTATTTGAAACTAAAAATAAGGTGGTTATTTATGATACTGGAGCAAAGTGGGGCGATAAACTAGACGGAGCAAAGTTAGCTATTTTACCCTACCTAAGACAACAGCAAATTAAAAAAGTAGATGTGCTTATGGTAAGCCATAGTGATTTAGACCATGCAGGAGGCGTAAACTCATTGTTGCAAAGCATCGTTGTAGAAAATAAAGTAACAGGGCAGGTATCTAAACTAAACAGGATAGTAGGGAGTAAAACTTTTACCAACTGTCATCAACAACAATGGAAATTTGACCAGGTAATTTTTAAAGTAATATCTAATCCACATAAAAAGGCGAGTGACAATGATGAGTCTTGTGTATTACAGGTATTAACTGAACAGCAATCGCTTATTGTAAGTGGTGATGCCACAATAAAAATAGAAAAAAATCTAGTTAATAAATATGCAAAAAATCTTAAGAGTTCAATTTTAATAGCAGGCCATCATGGTAGTAATACCTCAACTTCTAAAGAATGGTTAAAAGCTATTCAGCCAGAAATGGTGGTGTTTTCAGCTGGTTATGGCAATCGTTTTGGATTCCCTAGGCAAGAGGTAATAAAACGAATAACAGAAAACAAGATAAGATGGTTGAATACTGCCTGCTCAGGAGCGATAGGGTTTACAATAACCAAAGATAGTTGGCGATTAGATTATCAATCACGCCTACGCCAACAAAAGTTATTTCATCACAGGTGCATAGGCTTATGAGCTGGCCAAAATTTTGGACAAAACAACACGCATGGCAATCCTATGCGCTTAAACCCCTATCTATGCTAGTTTGCTTTATTGCTAATAAAAGGCTTAATAGCTTCAAAATTACCCCCCCCCCCCTCAAACCGAGGCAAAAGTAATAGTTGTAGGCAATATAGTTGTTGGGGGAGCAGGTAAAACCCCGTTCATTTTTTGGCTAGGAAAACAGCTAGAAAAAGAAGGCATTAGCTATGGAATAGTAACCAGAGGATATGGCGGTCAAAGTAATCAGTACCCTATTTTAGTAGATAAATCATCAGAAGCTAGGCAAGTAGGGGACGAGCCAGTTTTATTTGCCAAAAACCTTTCCTGCCCTGTTGCAGTTTCTCCTAAGCGAGTAGAGGCCATTGAACTACTTAATAAAAACTATCAGCTGGAGGTAATAATTTCAGATGATGGACTACAACACTATGCCATGGCAAGGGATATTGAAGTTATAGTTTTTGATGGACAAAGGTGTATTGGCAACGGTCTGTGTATGCCAGCAGGCCCGCTAAGAGAATCTGCAAACAGAATTAAAGAAGCTACATATATTGTTAGTAATGGTCGCTGTAAAGATGGCAAAATAAATGGTCTAGCAAAGGTTAAAATTCAAACAATGGTTTTAAAACCAGCAGTTTTTAGAAGAGTAAATAACCCTAATAAAACCTTAGCCTTAGACAGCTTTACAAGCCAAAATGTTCAAGCTATTGCTGGCATAGGAAACCCCCAAAGATTTTATGAAACATTAAATGAACTAAATATAAAAGCAGAAACCAAAGACTTTCCTGACCATAAAAACTATCAACTAAAAGACTTTAATTGGAAAATCAACACAAAACCTTTACTCATGACCGAAAAAGATGCGGTAAAATGTTATTCTTTCGCCGCCGATGATTGGTGGTATTTAGAAGTACAGCCAAGCTGCCCCAACCAATTATTTGAACAGATTAGAGAGCAATTAAATGGACACTAAATTACTAGAAATTCTTGTATGCCCAATTACAAAAACAAAGCTTATTTACGACAAAAAACAGCAAGAACTAATTTCAACAGCAGTAGGGCTAGCATTTCCTGTTAGAGATGGAATTCCTATTATGTTAGAAAATGAAGCCAGAAAGTTGACAGAAAAAGAAAAAGAAAGCTACATTAAAAAGAAAAGAGACAATTCATAATGTCATTTATTGTTGTAATTCCTGCTAGATACGAATCTAGTCGTTTACCAGGTAAGCCTCTAAAAGAAATAATGCCAGGAAAGACCATGATTCAAGGCACCTGGGAACAAGCCAAAAAATCAGGTGCAAGTAGAGTAGTAATAGCAACAGACAACCAACAGGTTAAACAAGTTTGTGAAAGCTTTGGTGCAGAAGTTTGTATTACTAGAATCGATCACCAATCAGGTACTGAACGCATTGCCGAAGTGGTAGGCAAGTTAAAGTTTTCAACTGAAGAAATTATAGTAAATGTACAGGGTGATGAACCAATGCTACCGCCAGAACTAATTCAACAGGTAGCGGAAGGATTAGAAATTAATAGCACAATTAACATGGCAACACTTTGTGAACCTATTGATGACATAAAAACAGTATTTGATCCCCACGCAGTAAAAGTAATAAGAAACCAACAAAATCTAGCTTTAAACTTTACCCGTGCACCAATGCCTTGGTCACGAGATACCTTTGGAGAAAACCCAAGCTTGCCAACTAACTGGGCATATAAAAGACACATAGGTTTATACGCCTACCGAGCAGGATTTATAAAACGCTATATTAGTTGGGAAGAATGTCAGTTAGAGCAGGTAGAAAAACTAGAGCAACTGCGTGTATTATGGCATGGCGAGCAAATTTTGGTTTTAGATGCACTAGTTGATGCTGGCGTAGGTGTTGATACAGAGCAAGACTTAGAAGAGGTTAGAAAGTTGTTAGCAAACAATGGGTAAACTATTAAACCTGCTCACCATTTTTGCGGTTCTTTATTTTTTTTACTGGATGCTAAAAAGGCATTTTAAAAACAAAAAATTAATCCAAGAAGGCAAACAAATCCCGCAAGATAAAATTCGACCAATTACCTTATTTAGTATAGTTATGGTTGTCTGTTATGGCATTTATATAGTTTATTACTTATTTAATTTATAAGTTAATACTTCTGTAATTGTTTCTTAAATATAAGTATGTTAGAGTTACTCGGTATTAAAAAGTTTAATTAATAAAAAGGAAAAATATGAAATTACGATTACTAGCAGTACTACTATTAAGCTCCTCAATGTTATTTGGTTGCGACCAAGCTAAGGAAATGATTGACGAAAAATTTCAAGAAGTAAAAGATGGCGTTGCTGAACAAATCAGCGAACAGGTTGAATCAGTAAAAGAAGAAGTTTCTGAACAGGTAACGGAACAAATTGACGCAGTTAAAGAACAAACAGCAGAAAAAGTAGAAGAAATTAAAGAACAAGCAAAAGAAAAAGCATCTGCAGCGGTATCTTCAGCAGTTAGCTCTGGTACTGTTCATACTGTAAAAATGAAAAACAACAATGCCGAAGGTATTATGGTTTTTGAGCCTGGTTTTCTAAAAATTAACAAAGGTGATACCGTAAACTTTATAGCTACTGATGCAGGGCATAATGCAGTATCAGAAGTTACAACTGGAGATGACTGGACTGTTGGTTTTTCTGGTGGAAAAGTTACCTTTAATGATGAAGGTGTTAACATCTACTACTGTGTACCTCATCGTTCTATGGGAATGTACGGAGTTATCCAAGTTGGCGAAGCAACTAACAAAGATGATGCAGCTACAAAAGCCGCCGCAATTGATGGTAGTTTTGCAATGAACACTGGTAGACTAACTAACTATATGTCACAAGTTAAATAGTTATTTAGAGTCTAAATATAATTAGACATAAAAAAACCGCCAGCAGAAATGCTAGGCGGTTTTTTATGTGTGGAGTAAATGTATAAAACTAATCATTGCTATGTAATGCTGCGTTTAGCCCACTCCATGTACCACCATCAGTAATTATTGCTTGTACAGAACCTGTTTGGCTATGGCGACGAAACAATAGTTTTGATTGACCAGAAAGATCACGAGCTGAAACAACTGAACCATCAGGCATTTTAACCTTAGTACCCGCCGTAATATATAAACCAGACTCAATAATACAATCATCACCCAAAGAAATACCCAATCCAGCATTAGCACCTAATAAATTGCGTTTACCCATAGATATAACCTGCTTACCGCCACCAGACAAGGTCCCCATAATAGAAGCACCGCCACCAATATCAGAGTTTTCACCAACAACAACACTAGCACTAATACGACCTTCCACCATAGAATTACCAAGAGTACCAGCATTAAAGTTTACAAAGCCCTCATGCATAACCGTAGTGCCTGGTGCTAAGTGAGCACCTAAACGAACACGATCAGCATTACCTATTCGTACACCCTCAGGAATAACATAATCAGTCATTCTAGGGAATTTGTCTAGGCAAGTAACATTGAATTGATGCTCAGAACCAGCAATAGCTTCACGAAGAGCCTCCACATCAGTAGGTAAAACTGGTCCAGCAGTTGTCCAAGCAACATTTGCCAAAAGACCAAATACGCCATCAAGATTAATTTCATTAGGTTTAACCGCACACTCAGAAAGCAAGTGCAGGCGTAAATAAGCATCTTCAGCTGATTTAGGTACATCATCAACAGAATTTATTTCAACAGTTACAAAATCACCCTTAATTAAGCCTGCTTTTTCAGCAAGGCAACTACGGCTAATTTCTTTGTTAGAACGCGGGAACCATACATCAATAGTAGCACCAGTTTTTACATCACTATAACGGTGACCAATTCGTTTAATTGTCATTTACGATACTCTTTCTTAAAAATTAAACGAATTATTATACAGGTCAATAATATTATTTTGGATATATGTTTGCACATAAAGCAGGAATAGCCTTTATAAAACGAGCAGTAGGGCGTTGATAAACAGAATCTTCCATTTTGATAATATGCTCGTTCTTAACTGCAGAAAGGCTAGGGTACTCTTGCCATTTTTCTTGCCAACTGGCTTGTAGTTGTTTTCTACCACCCAATAAAATCACATCAGGATTATGTTTAATAACTGCTTCAACGCTAACTTTTGGTGCAGGTAGGCTAAGATGACCAAAAACATTTATAGCCCCGCATAACTCAATAGCCTGAGTGATAAACTGATTTTTACCAACAGTATAAAGAGGTTTTTGCCATACTTGATAAAAAACTGTTTTAGGAGCCTTTTTATGTTTTTTATTAGCAAGAGCATCTAAAATACGAGTTAACTTTTCAGCCTCTTTATTAGCAATAGTTGTGCGGTTAGTTTTTTGCCCAATTTGTTTAATTTGTTTAGGAATATCAGACAAATTTTCGACCTCAGTTAACCAAACCTTAAATCCTAGCTGCTCAAGTTTATTAAGTTCTTTAGCGGTATCCCCTGATTTCCAAGCAATAATAAGCGAAGGGTTTAATTTAATAATCTCTTCAATATTAATTGCACTATACTGCCCAATATTATGGATAGACTTTGCCAATTCAGGAAAGTCAGAATAACTAACCACCCCAACCAATAAATCACCAGCACCAGCAGAAAAGATCATCTCAGTTAAATGCGGAGCAAGAGAAACAATTCGTGGAGACTTATCAGCAGAAAAAACCAAAGAAGAGAATGCAAAAAAAACAAATAAAAGCAAAGCAAATAAAAGTTTCATTAAAAATCTATGCCAATTTGGGCTTTAATTCCCGACTTATAAGCATGTTTTTCATTTCGTATTTCAGAAACAGTATCAGCTAAATTTCGTAACTCAGCCACAGCAGAACGACCAGTAACCACCACATGTTGCATAGTAGGGCGGTTTTTTATAGCGGTTAAAACAGAGTCTTCAGCCAAATATTTATAACTTAATAAATAGGTAAGTTCATCTAAAATTACCAAATCATAAGATTCATCCCCCAGCATTTTTTCAGCAACATCCCAGCCCTTAATCGCCGTAGCAACATCCTGTTCACGGTTTTGTGTATCCCAAGTAAAACCATCGCCCAACACATGCCAATCACACCTAGGTTGCGAGCCAAAAAAAGCCTCCTCACCAGTATCAGTACGGCTCTTAATAAACTGACAAACTCCAACTTTCATGCCATGACCTAATGCACGAGCAACCATACCAAAAGCAGCGGTAGATTTACCCTTGCCATTACCAGTAATCACCAACAACAAACCCTTCTTAGCAGTAGCTTTGTCGATAGAAGCATCAATTTGTTCCTTCTTGCGTTCCATCTTAGTTTGGTGATATTCCTCTTTAGTTTTATTGGGCATGTGCAGGATCTTTTAAATGGGTTAAGTTAAATTATAAAGTTATTTGACCTTTGGTAGATACATTTGTTAACATGTACAAAAAAGAGTACATGAACGGTTTAGGTTTTTTTGAAGACCTTTTTGAGAACCTTTTGGAGAACAATATGAACGCAATCAGCTATACATCCGCAAGAGCCAATTTATCCAGCACAATGGCGAATGTTTGTAATGACCATACACCAATAATTATCACTCGTAAAAGTGAAAGCCCCGTTGTAATGATGTCCTTAGAAGACTACAACGCCATGCAAGAATCCACATACCTACTAAGATCACCAGCAAATGCCCGCAACCTCCTAGAATCTATTGCCGAATTAGAAGTAGGCAAGGGTATAGAAAAAACCTTAATTAAATGAAACTAATCTTCTCAACCAAAGCATGGGAAGAATATCTATACTGGCAAACCACTGATAAAAAAATGCTAAAACGCATAAACCTGCTAATTAAAGATATACAAAGAACCCCAACCCAAGGCATAGGCAAGCCAGAAGCCCTAAAGCACGGGTTATCAGGCTATTGGTCACGCCGCATAAACGACGAACACCGCATTATCTATAAACAACAAAATGAAGAAATACTAATCGCCCAACTTCGATATCATTATTGAACAACCGCTTAATATATCGTGAAGGTAAAAAACTTCTTTTAAATATCTCCTCGTTTTCGGGGGGGGGGGGGGAAAAATAATTTTTTAATTGGTTTTTTATGTTTTTTTAATAAAGATTT
>CAZMHA010000001.1:16488-41488 GCA_964565985.1 uncultured Piscirickettsiaceae bacterium
AGATAGAGGTATATTTAGTGGGTTGGGTTGGTGTTGTGTGTTGTGGGGGGGGTTTGTGTGAGTTTGAATAAAATTATTGTTTTAGATGGTTTTTATGTGTTTTTAATATAGATATAAACAATCTAGTCGGATATTAATTCTATAATTTTTTCCATATCCAAATGCTCTGCTAGGGTGTCGGCTAATAGCTCTAGTTGTTGTTCTCTATGTTGGTTAATATCAAAGGTTTCTGTGTTTGTGTGTCCTGCCCAGTTTAGTAAGGAGGTTAGGGCTTTTGGTTGGTCAAATATACCGTGACAATAGGTGGCTAGTATTTGGTTGTCTTGACTTATTGTGCCGTCTTGTTCGCCGCTTTTTTTGTCGTGGTCTAAGTTAATAGAATGTTTGTTTGCGTTATTAAACTTGGTAATTCCTTGGTGGATTTTGTAGCCTTTTATTATTGAATTACTGGCTAGGTTTAGTTTACCCGTTACCTGTTCTAGTTGTTTTTGTTTAGCTAGGGTGGTGGTGTAGGGCATTAGGTTTAGCCCCGCCACTTTTTTGATTTTGGATTCTATTTGTAATGGGTCTAAAATATCTTTACCTAGCATTTGTAGTCCGCCACAAATACCAGTTATTTTTCCTCCATAACGCAGGTGCTTTTTAAGGTAACTTTGCCAACCTTGAGACTTTAACCAATTTAAGTCAAAAGCGATGCTTTTACTACCAGGTAATATAACCCAGTCAGCTGGTGGTATAGCTTCATCATGACGCACCCATTTAAAATCTATGTTTGGGTGTAAAATGAGAGGATCTAGGTCGGTATGGTTAGATAAGTGTGGTAAAAGAGGACAAATGACCTTAAAAGAATTGTTTTCAAAATTTTTGGTGCGGTCTGTTGTGCTAGCTATATTTGCAATTGCATCTTCGGCATCTAAATGCAGGTTGTGCAAGTATGGCAGTACTCCTAATACAGGTTTGCCAGTTTTTTCTTCTAGCCAGTCTAGTCCATCTTGCAGTAGTTTTATATCCCCCCGAAAGCGATTTATTACAAAGCCTTTAATGCGGTTTTGTTCGGTTGCAGATAGGCATTCTAGTGTGCCAATAATATGGGCAAATACGCCACCTTTATCTATGTCTGCAATTAGAATTACTGGGCAATCTATTGCTTCTGCAAAGCCCATGTTGGCAATATCATTTTGGCGGAGGTTTATTTCTGCGGGGCTTCCTGCACCTTCAACTAAAATAGTTTGATATTGTTGTGATAGTATTTTATATGATTCAAGCACTACGGCGTTCGCCCTTGGCTTGTAGTCATGGTAGTCCATAGCATTTAAATTACCTATGCTATGTCCTTGAATAATAACCTGTGCACCAGTATCACTATTTGGTTTTAGTAATACTGGGTTCATATGCACAGATAATGGAACACGGGCGGCTAAAGCTTGTAGAGCTTGTGCTCTGCCTATTTCGCCACCATCGTCCGTAACGGCACTATTGTTTGCCATGTTTTGCGGTTTAAACGGTGCAACCACCACACCTTGGTTTGCCAATAATCTGCACAGGCCTGCTACTAAAGTGCTTTTACCTGCATCTGAGGTACAGCCTTGTATCATTAATACAGGCATGGTTACGCTTTATGTGCTTGGTTTGTTTTAATCTTATTCATGATAAAATCGATTTTTACATTGAATAAAAGTACAACCACAAGCATCCATTTCAACAGGTTTAGGATTGAACCTGTCGCGTATTGTTCAATGCGATTGATAAATTCTCCCAAGCTGGGTTGTGGGAAGTAAGGTGATAGCAAATAGAAACTAATGGATGAAATTAACCATTCGGCAACCCATGCAATCGTTAGCACAAAGAATATTTGAATGAGGTTTTTGACAGAATTAATTTTAAATGATGTTAAAAATTGTCCGCCTAAATACATCATTAAATAGGCAGGAATTAAATAAAAATAAGCACTGGTGATGCAAAAGTGATTTAAAAAATCTACATTGCTATTAGAAACAACATACCAATCTATTAGTAGTGCAAAGCCGATAATGATAAAAGGAATTAACCAGTTGCGAAGATAAACGCCGGCGATAAAGAGAGCAGGTAAGGTGAAATCTGGTAGGTGCACGATTGAATCTAGCCAGTTTACATGTCCACGAGTAAGTGAAATAAAAAATAGTAATCCGAAAAGGGTGAATGTTTTTTGTTTATTAAGTGGGGTGTTCGTAAATTTGTCCATTTTGTTTCCTTTAGAAAGCCCTGAACAGCAAGCAATTACGACGGCTGTCCAGAGTTTTTTTGTTAGTCAATTTTAAATTAACTACATTTTTCCTCTAATCCCAATAAAGAATTGACGACCACCGTTTGAATAAACATAGCTGGCGGTTGTTCCTGTTGATTTTCTGATGTTGGTGGAGTAGTTGTCATCTAAAAGATTTACAATTCTGCCATAAACACTCAGGTTGTCATTGATTTTGTAATTGGCTTTTATGTCAGTAACAAAATATTCACCTAGTTGAACGCCCTGTTTATTATCGCTTGAATATTCTGTACCAACATAGCGTGTTTCAAGTGCTAAGAGAGAATTTGTAAAACCATAATAATCGACATTAACAGACGCGGTATTTTCTGGACGGTATTTAAGTTCGTCACCGTCTTCATTTTTTGCCAACAACCAGGTTGCGTTAACGGTTATGTCAGTATTAATCGTATCAAAGGAGTGATTGTAGTTAGCTTCAACTCCTTCAGTCACAATCTCTTTCTCAGCATTCTTATAGTAGTAAGGTGTTGGCCAAGGTTGCGGCACATACTCGATTAAATCTTCAGTTTTACTCTGAAAATAGCTGACTTCAAAATTATCAGCACCAATCGAAATGTCATAGCTTTCTGTTTTTTCAGGCACTAGGTCTGTGGGGTTTGGTCTAGAAAGTTGCGAAAGTAATGGTGCGTTATAAGCCGTACCGTAATTAGCACTGGCAAACAAACTATCCGTAAAGAAGTTCTTAATCCCGATTTTACCCGTGATGGCATTTTCAAATTCGTCGAATTGATCATGGCGAATTGACTGGGTGATAATCAGCTTTTTATGATTAAAGTGGTTAGTGTTAGTTAACGCAACGCCATTATTTTCATACTTTTGAGTTTTGTTATCCAAAGTTTTCTTGTTTGCAGAAATCGTAACATTATCAGTTTTACGATAATCGTAGCCCAATTGCCCCATGATATCTCTTACATTACCATTATATTCAGCAAAAAAAGCAGGGAACTTTCTATCAATTTGCGTGTCGCGGATAAAGAGTTTAGCGGAGATTTTATCAGCGGTATAAAGGTAACCAAGGCTTTTAATCGTTTGGTAAAGGGAGTTGGTAGAACTCGCATCATCTGGATCAGGGTTATAAAGCGGTGCACCAGTTGAACCATCGTATTCATTATCTCCAGTAATGGTTTTGATATAAGTTTGAATACGGTGGTTTTTGGTAATGTTGGCCCCCATGTTAAAGGAAATATCAGTTTGAGAATAACCATCCTTCTCAAATTTATCATGAGAAGTTGTCGCTTCTCTTACCGCCGAATATCCATTGGTATCAAATGTAGAAATATGAACAGAAAAATCCACCTGTTCATTGTTTGCCCCCAGTGTAGTTGCAATTTTTTTCGTGCCATGCGAACCTACTTCAAGATTAACCTCAGCTTGTTTTCTACCCGACTTAGTAATGATATTAATCACACCTGCCGTTGCATTCGCGCCCCAAACTCCTGATTGTGTCCCTTTGATAATTTCAATTCTCTCAATGTTCGACAACGAAAGTGTCTCAAGGTAACTTCCGCCAAGACCAGAGGCATCAGTTAGGTCAATACCATTTTGTAAAATAAGAATATGCCCAGTAGAATCCCCACGCATAAATAGCGATGTTGTTTTTCCAGCACCGCCAGAAGATTTAATAGTTAAACCAGGTACGCCTTTTAGCGCATCAGCTAGCGTTTGATATTGTTTATCTTCAATATCTTCACGGGTAATCACTACTGTATTAGATGTAACAGAGCGTAGTGTTTGTGGTGTATTGTTGGCCGAAACGACAATTTGGTCAAGCTGGTCTGTTGCTAAAACAGAGCCTGATGATAACGCAGCGAAAATGGCTGCAGAGAGTGCTGAAAATTTCATTCTATTCCTTTGTAAAATAACGAGCAGTTACAAAGGCAAACGGGCTTGGCAGTTTTAATGTTTGAAACGAATTAAAACAACTCCAAGTCAAGATAAATAATTAGGTAATTAGACTTATCTCCGTATTGCCCACCGCAATCGGTTTTGCACAAAATTGTGCGAATTTTCAGGCCGGTATCCGGGCTTAAGAGCAGTTTCTAACTTCCTTCTCAAAACATGTAAATGTCTCAATGGATTTCAGTTAGTCTTCTCTATCACCGTTGCGGGGGCAGCATTTGCTTTTAACAAATTTCCCGTTTAACTTTGATTTGTTTTTCAAAGCACCTAAAAAATATATTCTACTAAAAAGAATCAATGAAGGTAGGATTGATTTATGAATAAATGGGGTGTTATTTTATAGAAAGTATTTTTTTATTTATTGCTTACCGTTGTTTTGGATAATATCTTCCCTTAAGCCTATAATGGATATGATAAATAAGGTGAAGTTTTTTAGTAGCTATTCAGAGTCAGAGTGTCTTTAATTCTAATTTATATATTTGAGCAAAAACAAACACGCAAGTTTGTGTGTTTGTTTTATAGGTTTAGAGGGGGGGGGGTAAATTTGAAGAATTAAGCTGTTATTTCTAACAATTCAACTTCAAAAATTAAAGCCGAAAAAGGTGCTATTTTTGCACCAGAACCCTGTTCACCATATGCTAGGTTGTAAGGTACGAACAAACGCCACTTAGAACCTACTGGCATTAGTTGAAGAGCCTCTGTCCAGCCTGCGATTACGCGATTAACAGGAAAGTCTGCAGGTTGACCTCGCTCAACAGAGCTATCAAAAACTGTGCCGTCAATTAATGTACCGTGATAGTGTGTTGAAACGGTGGATTCTGCGGTTGGTAAATCACCTTTACCTTCGGTCATTATTTCGTACTGTAAGCCTGATGCAGTAATTTGAATCCCTTCTTTTTTAGCGTTTTCAGCTAAAAACTTTTCACCAATAGCCGACGCTTCTTTAGATTTTTCCGCTTGTTTTTCTGCCATAGCAGCTTGAATTTCTTGAAATGCTTTACCAATAGTTTCATTGCTAATTGGGCTTTCAACAGTATTTAGAGAATCAAGAACCCCATTTGCCACTGCTTGTGCATCAATACCTTCAAAAGGGTCTGATAATAGTTGGTCTCCTAGTTGACGACCAATTCCGTAGCTAACTATTTGAGGGGTTGTTGTATACTGCTTAGACATATTTAAATTTCCATTGTTTTTAAAAAACGGGAATTCTAACATAATGGAAAACTTGGCGTTACCTAAATAACTAATATAAAATTCTATGAAAAGAGGGGGGGGTAAAAATATGCAAAAGTTACTTTTTGAGCAGTTTTTTAGTAAATCGGTAGGACAACCATAATGCAGGGGTTATAAAGATAAATGTGTATAACATGGTTAGTAAGCTGGTTACCATGTCTTCTCCTTGAAAACTTACTATAATACCTACAACTACTGTAATAACTGTGCTGTTTCTTATTGCTCTTTTTAGTTCTTCTGTCATTGTAATTATTTATTCCTATGGTTTTTTTCCCATTGTTAATGGGTTGCTTATTGATAGTTCCCATTCTTGCATGGAGGCATCGTATAGTTTGATATTTTCAAAGCCTTGGCTTTTTAGTAGGGTAAATACTCTGGCGGCTCTGTGTCCTGAATTGCAGTAGGCTATTATTGGTTGTTGTTTATTGTCTATTTTTAGGTAGCTTAAAAATTCTTTAATGCCCTTGTTATCTCGTTGTTGGTAGCCGTTTTTGCCATCAACGGATACTTCCCATGGGAAGAATATTGCGGTTGGTATATGCCCTGTTCGTTGCCTTTTATTTTTAGGGTTGCCAAAGTATTCTGCTTTGGTTCTGGTATCTAAAATAAGTGTGTTTTGGTCTTTTATGGCGGCTAGAACTTCTTTTTTGTCTGCGGTGTATTTGTCTTGATAGTTGTTCTTACTGGCTAGGTATTTGGTTGGTTTTTTGACGGTAGTTTTTTGAGTAACAGGGTAGCCAGCAAGTACCCAAGCGATAGAACCACCATCTAGCATGGATACTTTTTTGTGTTTTAGTTTGGCTAGTTCCCAGTACAATCTACTGGAATCTAGGTTGCCCATGTTGTCATAAATAACTATGTGGTCTGTTTCGTTAATTCCTAGTTGCGATAGTACTTTTATCATGTGTGGTTCGCCACCGCTAAGTGATATGCCGTCTTGTGGCTTTATTAGCCAGCCATAGTCAATAAAAATAGCTTTAGGAAGGTGGAACTTTTGGTATTGTGATTGACTGCTTAAATCAATTAGAACAATTTTATTTAGGTTATCTTTTACCCATTGTGCAGATACTAGGGTTGGTGAGCTTGCAGTACTTATGCTTGTAAATATAGTAAGTGTGATGGCTAGTATAAAACGCATTATGTTCCTTTATTTTTTAATTAGTGCCTGCAAGCAGGCTAAGTATTTTTGTTCGTCTGGTTCTAGTTGTTCTTTTTGTGCTATCCATAGTGATTCTGCAAGGCAGTCTATCATGGCGTGCTCGGTTTTTTCAACACTACCTGTTTGTTCGCCTAGTTGTTGGTAAATAGCTTGAATACCACTGGGTCTATCTAGTGAAACTTGTTCTTGCAAGCCAAGGTGCATTCCCATATGTAAAAACGGGTTTATTTCACCCATTTCAGGCAGGTATTCATTGCCTAGATGTTTTTCATTATTTAGCATGGCATGATATTCTGGGTGCATTTCAATTACACGAGCAATCATTTCTTCTAGTGCAATCATGGGCTGATTTTTTTTTACTTTTTGCCAAACATCAGCATAAACTTGGCGTAATTTATCTCTTTCAGATGTGTAGAACATATTCCGTAGGTTTTTTTGTTAAACTAAGGCTATTATAGTATCTAAAGTAGGAAGCAAAAATGAAATATTATTTACCGTTATTACTATTATCTTTTATGGCAACTAGTGTGAGTGCAGAACAGCTAAAAAATGAAGATTTACATACACAACTTGTTAAAACCGCAATTAAGTTTGATGTGTTTAATCAACAATGCCGAGGGGTTAGTTTGGCAAGAAATACCGCTAATGTAAACCGTTTGTATATTCGTAAATATGGTATTACCGTTAATAATTATATTAAAGTTTATCTAAGCCAAGACCCAAGAAAGGCAAAAGTTGAACTTAAAGATGAAATGCTGAAAACTATTGCTAAAAAGGGTGGTTGTCAAGCACTAAGAAAACAACGAGCAAGAAAAAGTTTTAAACAACAGTACCGAACACTATTTAAACATGCCGAAACTTCTGCGTGGATACCTGAAATAACAAGAAAGAGATAAGGTTGAAAATATTACTAGCACCAGACTCATTTAAAGGCAGTTTAAGTTCTGCAGAATTTTGTAAAGTTGCCGAAAAAGCAATAAAATCAATCTATGCGGATATAGAAGTATTTCAAATGCCTATGTCTGATGGTGGTGAAGGCATGGTAGATTCTTTGCTTTCGTTACCAAATTCTAAAAAGACTAGCGTAAAAACTACCAACCCAATCGGCAAGCCAATTAACTGCTATTACAATTATATAGATACTAGCCAAACCGCCATTATAGAAATGGCATCCGCATCAGGGCTAACCCTGCTAAATGACTTTGAAAGAAACTCAATGCAAGCTAGCACTATTGGTACAGGAAAGATAATTCAACATGCTATAAATAAGGGAGCCAAGAATCTAATCATAGGTTTAGGAGGTAGTGCTACAACTGATGCAGGAATGGGTTGTTTAGCTAAGTTAGGATTTAAGTTTTTAAATGCACAAAATAAGTCCGTTTCATTAGATGGAGCAGGTCTAAAGTCAGTTTATAAAATTATTAAACCTGATACCGACTTTTCAAAAATAAATATTCAAATCGCCAGTGATGTAAGTCACCTACTTTATGGTAGGAATGGTGCCGCCTATATTTTTGCACCACAAAAAGGTGCAAGTGGAGCAGAGGTAAGAAAATTAGATGAAGGCTTAAAAAACTTTGCCAATGTAGTAAAAAGAAGCCTAGCGATAGACCTAGCAGAAGTAAAGGGAGCAGGAGCAGGCGGAGGAATGGGAGCAGCTATGCTTTTGTTGGGAGCAAGGCCAAAGTCAGGGTTTAAAATAATTAGCGACCTAATGGGCTTTGAAAAGTTATTTAAAAAGCATGAATTTGATTTGGTTATAACTGGTGAAGGTAAACTAGATGAACAAAGTTTAAACGGCAAAGTGCCGATTGAAGTAGCAAAAATAGCTAAAAAATATAGCGTAGCAACCCTAGGTGTTTTTGGCAGTATAGACATGGAAAATGAACAGGCATACCAAAACGGGCTAGACGCTATATTTAGCCTAACCAACCAACCCATGACGCTAAAACAAAGCCAAAAAAATGTAAAAGAGCTGTTATACAAACAAGTTCAAAATTTAATTAAACTTAAATTTAATAGGGATTCCTAGTAGGTAACCAATGAACCAAATAAATATCCAATACTATAAAACAAAGATTGGTGAACTTATGCTTGGTTCATTTGAGGGCAAACTTTGTTTTTTAGATTTTCGTTATCGTAAAATGAGGAGCAGGGTTGATAATAGAATTAAATATGGACTTAAGGCGGAATTTATAGAACGAGAAGATGATGTGATTGCGGAAACCAAAAGGCAACTTAATGAGTATCTAAGTGGAGAAAGGAAAGAATTTGATATTCCGCTGTTAATGGTTGGTACAGACTTTCAAAAAAGTGTTTGGAATGCGCTGATTAAAGTGCCTTACGGCTCTACTTTATCCTATTTAGACTTAGCAAAAAATATTAACAATGAAAAAGCGGTAAGGGCAGTAGCTAGTGCAAATGGTGCTAATTCAATTGGTGTAATTATTCCATGCCATAGAATTATTGGTAGTAGTGGTGAGCTTGTAGGTTATGCTGGCGGACTGCCTGCAAAGAAACTATTATTGAAAATAGAAGGTTCAGACAACCCTAATTATTCACTATTTTAAACACCATAATACTTAGGAGCTATTGCAGGTTTGTTAGCAACCAAGTAACGGCCGTTTTTTACCCCCCCCCTCTCTAGTAGTGCTTTTTTAGCCTTTAATTGTTTTTTTATTGCCCATTGCTGGTGGCTTTTTACAACGGCAGAACTTGTTTTTAGTGTTTGTAATGCAATTAGGTTTTCTTCGTTATAGTTTTCATTACCAATTGCGGTACAGATGTTTCTTTGCCATTGTGCAAAGCCTATTCTTCTAATAGGAGAACCTTCTAGCTTTTTAAGAAAGTATTTTTCATCCCAAGCAAGTAGATCTAGTAGGTTAGATTTATCAAGATAGTGTTGGTTTTTAAAAGCATCTTCTTCGGTGTTGTCGGTAAATTTATTCCATGGGCATACCAGTTGACAGTCATCACAGCCATAAATTCTATTACCCATTTTTTCCTTTAATTCATCAACTATTTCACCATCGTATTCAATAGTTAAATAAGAAATACAACGGCTAGCATCAACCTTATTACCCTCTAATATTGCTTGGGTGGGGCATTCATCAATACATGCAGTACAAGGCCCACAAGCTTGTTTGTCAAATGGAGTATCTGCTGGCAGAGGTAAATTACAGTAAAGCTCGCCGAGGAAAAACCAAGAACCAGCTCTGGGGTGAATAATTAAACTGTTCTTACCGATAAAGCCTAAACCAGCTTCTTGAGCAATAGGTCTTTCTAATACAGGAGCAGAATCAGCAAAAGCACGGTAAGAAAAATCATCAACCTGTTCACCAATTTTAGCAGCAAGTTTTTGTAGCCTTTTGCGTATGAGTTTGTGATAATCCTTGTTTAAGGCATAGCGAGAAATATAGGCTTTATCGGCAGACTGTAACTGCGTAACTGCGCTTTCTGCGGACTGGTCAAAATAATTTAATCTAACGCTTATAATAGCTTGAGTACCTGGTTTCAGCTCATTAGGTCTAGTTCGTTTAGTGCCATGTTTTACCATGTAGTCCATATTGGCATGATAATTTTCACCAACCCAGTTAAAATACTCAGCTTCATATTTAGATAAGTCAGTATGGCTAATGCCAACATCGGCAAAGCCCAACTCTTTGCCCCATTGTTTAATGTGGCTTTTAAGCTGATATAATTCTACATTGGTTTTAGGAATATTATGCACTGTGCAAGTTTTTTTAAAAGTAATAAAGTATTTTAACAAAATAGAGAAAATAAATTGCAAGATAGTTGTTTAACAGGATATTTAAAAAATGAACAGGCTAGTAAGCAGCTTGCAAAGCATTTTGCGGAAGTTTTGTCTGAGATAAAAGAACAAAAGACAGAGCAAGCACTTGGGATGGTTTTCTTCCTTGAAGGAGACTTGGGAGCAGGTAAGACATTCTTTGCTCGTGCCTGCATCCAAGCCTTTTTACCTAAGCAAAAAGTAAAAAGCCCTACCTATACTTTAGTAGAAAGTTATAGTTTACCACCTAAAGCTATTAAGTTTTTTCATAGGAAAGTACAACATTTTGATTTATATAGACTTTGCGATCCAGAAGAGTTAGAATACTTGGGAGTTAGAGAGTTACTGACAGAAAGCTTTTGCTCTTTTATCGAATGGTCAAATAATGGCAAGGGTGTTTTGCCTGAAAAACCAGATTTAAACATAGCTTTTGACTACAAGGGTAACGCTAGAGAGTTTAAAGTAAAGGCCTTTAGTAACATAGGGTTAAGTTTGCTTAACAATCTTTATAAAAAGATTGGTACAAGCTTTGACCTCTGAAAACATAGTAGAATATATAAGACAATTATTAGCCATATGAAAAACCATACAAGACTACTAACTTCTATAATCAGTTTACTACTGATAGCTCTTTTTTCTAGTTCTATCTGGGCAAAAGCATCTCTAGCTAAAATTCGCATTGGACAATCAGCAGAAAAAACTAGAGTTGTCTTTGAAGTCAAGAAAAGCCAAAGTTTTGATATTTTTAGGCTTGATAATCCACCTAGAGTTGTAATAGATTTACACAAAGCCAAAAACGATGCTTCGTTTAGCGAACAAAAATTCCTTGATTCCCGGCTAAAAAAAATACGCATAAAAACGCATAAAAAACATACTCGTGTTGTTTTAGATTTACGCAAAAACTTTGACTATGACTACTTTATTCTATCTAAAAATAAAAAGGGGATGGAGAGGGTTGTCGTTGATTTATACAAGGAAGTTGTTAGTAAAGAAGAAGTAAAAGAAAGCTATATAGTAAAGAAAGCTCTAGAAGAAGAGATGGCTGCAATGCTTCTTATGGCTAAAAAAGAAGAAGAGAAAATACAAAATGCTCAAAACCTAGCCCTTAAAAAAATATTAGCAAAAAGAGCAGAGATAGATAGACGACAAAAAGCAAAAGCGGAAGCTAAAGTACTGTTGCAGGCTAAAAAAGATAAACAGGTGGAAGTAAAAAGATTACTTGCACAAAAAGCAGAAACAAGAAGGTTGCAAATAGCTAAAAAAGCTGAAGAGAAAATGTTACTTGCAGAAAAGGCAGAAGAAAAAAATAGATTACTAGCATTACAGAAAGAAGCCAAAAAATTGCTTGCTGAAAAAGCAGAAGAACAAAGAGTTTTACTTGCCGAAAAAGCAGAAAAGAAGAGGCAACTTCTTAAAAGCGCGAAAGCGAAAAAACTCTTGTTAGCCCAAAAAGCTGAAGAAAAAAGGCTGCTTATTGAAAAAGCAGAGGCTAGAAGGCTGTTGTTAGCAAAACAAGAAGAAGGAAAAAGATTACTTATAGAAAAAGCAAAAGCTAAAAACCTACTGCTTGCACAAAAAACAGAAGAAAAAAGATTGCAGGCAGCAAAAGAAATATCTAGCCTTGCTATGGCTAAAAAAACAGCCACCAAACATCTACTAGAACAAAAAATAAAAGAAAGAAACCTTATTGCTAAAAAGATAGTGGCAAACAAAGAAAGAACCAAAAGGCTACTAGCTGAAAAGAAAGCAACTGAGACAAAATTAGCAAAACAAATTAAAGAAAAAAGACTTTTAGCTAAAAAAGTTGAAGAAAAAAGGCTTAAAGCAGAGAAGGCAAAAGCGAAAAGACTAGTTGCACAAAAAGCAGAAGAAAAAAGACTTAAAGCAGAAAAGGTAAAAACTAAAAGGCTATTAGCTAAAAAGGCGGAAGAGAAAAGAATTAAAGATAAAAAAGCTAAGGCAAAAAAGCAATTAGCTAAAAAAGCCGAAGAGAAAAGGCTTAGGGTTAAAAAAGCTAAAACCAAAAGACTAATGGCTAAGAAAGCTGAAGAGAAAAGAATTAAAGCCAAAAAAGTTAAGGCAAAAAAACTGTTTGCAAAAAAAGCAAAAGAAAAAAGAATTCGTTTAGCAAAAGCTATTAAAGCTAAGAAAGCCGCAAAGGCTAAAAAGAAAAAAGAAACTAGGTTAGCTGCAATAAAAGGGCAAAAAGACTTGGTTGTTGCTATTGATGCTGGACATGGTGGCAAGGATACCGGTGCAATTGGGCATAATAACACGCTAGAAAAGGTTGTGGTATTGCAACTAGCTAAGAAATTAAAAAAATATATTGATGCACAACCAGGCATGCGAGCAGTATTAACTCGCGATAAAGATATATTTATCCCTCTGGATAAGCGTGTGCAAATTGCCCATAAGAAAAATGCAGATATATTCTTATCTATACACGCTGACGCATTTATAGACAAGTCCGTTAGAGGTGGCTCTGTTTATGTTCTCTCCACCAATGGAGCGAGTTCTGTAATGGCAAAAGTATTAGCCAAATCCCATAATGCATCATTAAAAAATATCAAGCTAAAAGGTCGTGATTCTGATGTGGCATTTTTATTATCTGACTTAGCACGCTCAGCTAACATTCGTGCTAGCCACAAGCTAGGTTCTGCAGTGTTGGGTGAAATGGGCTTGTCAGTTAAGCTACATAAATCATCTGTTCAGTCAGCAGGATTTGCGGTATTAAAGTCAATAAATATGCCTTCATTGCTTATTGAAACGGCTTTTGTGTCTAACCCTCGTGAAGCTAAAAAATTAAGATCAGATAACTTCCAGACCAAAATGGCTAAATCTATTGTTAGAGGAATAAGTAAGTTTGCGAAAAGAAACGCAAACAAAGCTCGCTGGGGCGAAACCTTGTATGTTAAGTATAAAGTTCAATATGGTGACACGCTTTCACAAATAGCCGATAATTACGGTATAACCACTAAGCTACTTAAAAAAATAAATAACATCAAAAAATCTAATCAACTTTATGTCGGCAGAAAGTTAAAAATACCCGTTTCTGAAAAAATTATTGCTACCTTATAAAAGGAAGTTAATTTAGGGTATAATTTTCTTATTTACTCTAGCCGATAAGTTTTAAATTGTGTCTGATTCTAATACTACCCATAAAATTTCTCATTCTATATCGTTATTACCCCCACATTTAGCAGACCAAATTGCTGCTGGAGAAGTAGTAGAACGCCCTGCATCGGTGGTTAAGGAGTTGTTAGAAAATGCTCTTGATTCTGGTGCTAATCAAATTGAAATATTGATTGAAGAGGGGGGGGAGAAGTCCATAATAGTTAAGGATAATGGCTGTGGCATTAGAAAGGAACAGCTTTTTTTAGCGGTTAGCCGCCATGCTACTAGTAAAATACATACTATTGATGACTTGTCTGCGGTCGTTACTTTGGGTTTTAGAGGCGAGGCTCTTGCGAGTATTAGCTCGGTTTCGCGTTTTAATATTACTAGCCGTCATCAAGAAGAAAATAATGCTTGGTCTTTGCAGGGTGAGGGTGAAGGTGTTTGGGCAGATATAACTCCTTCCGCTCACCCTATTGGAACTACAGTTAGTGTTAAGGATTTGTTTTTTAATATCCCTGCACGAAAGAAGTTTTTAAAAACTGTTCGTGCTGAGTTTGGGCAAATTAGCCAACTAGTTAAGCGAGTAATGTTAAGTCGTCCTGAAATTACCATTAAGCTAATGCATAACGGCAAGGTTACTAGCCAGGTTCAGAAAGCTACTGATGAAGTTAGTTTATTGCAACGCTTAAAGAAGTTAATGGGCAAGCCTTTTGTTGAGCAGAGTTTGCCAGTAGAAATTTATGCTGAGGATATTGAATTAACTGGGTGGGTTGGTTTACCTACTTTTAATCGTAGCCAGTCTGATATGCAGTACATTTTTGTTAATGGTAGAATTGTGCGCGATAAGTTGCTGTCTTACGCGGTTAAACAGGCTTATGCCGATGTTTTATATCATGGCCGCCAACCTGCTTATTTATTGTTTTTAAAAATACCGCCTAATTTGGTGGATGTGAATGTGCATCCAGCTAAGTATGAAGTTCGTTTTGCTAATGGCCGTTGGGTGTACGATTTTTTACGGCGCTCTCTTCGTGAAGAGGTATCTAAATCAGTTACCCAAATTGCCGATAATATTACTGATAATGGCGTTTTTACCCCCCCTAATTTAGAAAACTTAGGTAGTTACCAACAAGTTAATTCATTGCAAAATAATTATGCTCTTCATTCTGAAAACAGAGGGTTTTATAATAGTTTGCCTGCACAAAATCATCAAGCATCAATGCAGTTTCAATATCATAAAAATGAGCCAAATAATTTAGCTAGAGTAGGTGACCTAGTAGAGGAAGCAACTCACTTTTCAAACAATTATTCTACAAATTTACCTCTATTAGGTTTTGCAAAAGCACAGATAAAAGGCGTGTTTATTTTGGCAGAAAATGAACAGGGTTTGGTGTTGGTAGATATGCACGCGGCACACGAAAGAATAGTTTATGAGCGGATGAAAAAGCAGTGGCAACAAAGTCGTTTAGTTTCTCAACCCTTGTTGGTTCCAGTGGTTGTGGCATTGGAGTCTTTACAAGTAACTACCTTTTTAAGCTATGAAGATGAGTTTATTAAGCTTGGTTTTGAGGGAGAAACCTTTGGTCCGGAACAGTTAAAAATTACTGCGGTACCTGCCTTGTTAGCAAAAACAGATATAGTGAAGTTAGTTAATGATATGTTGGCAGATTTTGAGGTGGTAGGCACATCTGAATTAGTCGAAGAAAAAATAAATCATATTCTATCAACCATGTCTTGCCACGGTTCTATTCGTGCAAATCGTAAAATGACTATTGCAGAAATGGATGTATTGCTAAGAGACATGGAGGCAACCGAGGCATCTAACCAATGTAATCATGGACGACCAACTTGGACACAATTGTCTATGGAGCAATTAGACGCTTTATTTATGCGTGGTAAATAGAGTGAAAGTATTACATGACTTAATTCAACAAAAAACTTGCCTAGCTATTATGGGACCTACTGCCTGTGGTAAGAGTGTTTTATCTATGGAGCTAGCTAAACATTTAGATATTGAAATTATTAGTGTTGATTCTGCTCTTATTTACAAAGGAATGGACATAGGTACAGCAAAACCTAGTGTTATTGAAATGTCTGAAGTACCCCACCATTTAATTGATATTATTGAGCCTACCGATAGCTACTCTGCTTCTGAATTTGTGGCTGATGCTCATGATTTAGTTAAACAAATTTTTGCTCGTAATCGTTTGCCGGTATTTGTTGGCGGAACTATGATGTACTTTAATGCTTTACAAAAAGGATTGGCAGATTTACCTTCATCTGATAAAAAAATAAGAGCAAACTTATTCGCAAATTGGCAGGAAAATCCACAAAAACTGCATAAAACATTATCTAAAGTAGATGCTAAAGCAGGAGCAAGAATTCATTTTAATGACTCGCAAAGAGTTGTTAGAGCACTAGAGGTCTTTGAGATAACTGGGAAATCTATTAGCCAATTACAAGAAGAAGCTCAAGACTCTAGCCTGAAAGATTTTAATTTAAAAAAAATATTACTATTACCAGAAGATAGAGCAGAAATACATAAAAAGATAGAGAAAAGGTTGGCTTTAATGCTTGAACAAGGGTTTCTCAAAGAGGTTGAAACCTTAATGAAAAATGAATGCTTATCTCCAGATTCAACTTCTATAAGAAGCGTTGGTTATCGCCAGGCATGGTCTTTTTTGCTAGGTAGTTATGACTATGATAGCTTTGTAGAAAAAACTGTTATCGCGACAAGACAACTGGCAAAAAGGCAGGTTACTTGGTTAAGAAAAGAAGAAAATATAATAACTATTGATTCATATAATTCTTCTACCCAAGAACAAATGTGTGTAATTAATAAACTATTACTAAATGATTAAGGACATAATATAAAGATACTTTTATAGTTTCTGTATGCTAATATTATCTTTCACTTAAATGAATATTTAAAAATATTTAATGGAGAATAAAAAAGTGGCTAAAGCTTTACCAATTCAAGACCCTTACCTAAACGCATTACGCGTAGAGAAAATAAGCGTAGGAATTTACCTAGTAAACGGCGTTAAATTACAAGGGCACATTGATTCATTTGATCAGTTTGTTGTGCTGTTAAAAAGTAATGTAACTCAAATGGTTTATAAGCACGCTATTTCTACAATAGTACCTGCTCGCGAGCCTAAAGACTTCAAAAAAGAAGTAGAAGAGAAAGCAGAATAATATTTATCGCCATATCTATACAGTTATAAATGTCAGTTAATTAATGGAATTATTTGGCAAAATAGAACGCAAAGAACTAGAAAAGTCTATTCTAGTCCATGTTGATTTTTATCATGAGTCAGACCGAGAAATGCTTGAAGAGTTTTATGAGCTAGTAGATTCTGCAGGAGCAGAAGCCTGTGAGCTTATTACCGCCAAACGCAATTCTCCAGATTCTAAATTATTTGTAGGAAAAGGCAAGGCAGAAGAGATAAGGCTAGCAGTTGAATTGCATGAAGCAGATGTAGTTATAGTAAACCATACCCTAACCCCCTCCCAAGAAAAAAACCTAAGCGAATTGTTAGATTGCCAAGTATTAGATAGAGTAGGTTTAATTTTAGATATTTTTGCTCAACGGGCTAGGTCGCACGAAGGAAAGTTGCAAGTGGAGCTTGCACAGTTAAAAAGAATGTCTAGCAGGCTAGTAAAGGGCTGGACACACTTAGATAGACAAGGTGGTATTGGTGCAAGAGGTCCTGGAGAAACTCAGCTAGAAACTGATAGGCGTTTAATTCAAGGTAAAATAAAACAACTTGAAAACAGAATTCAAAAAGTAAGAATGCAACGAAAACTAGGGAGAAAATCAAGGAAAAAATCTGAACTGCCTACTATCACCATCGTCGGCTATACAAATGCAGGAAAATCCACGCTCTTTAACCAAATGACCAAAGCCAATGTTTATGCAGAGGATAGGCTGTTTGCAACATTGGATTCAACACTAAGAAAAGTACATTTACCTGGTGCAGGTAAAGTAATTTTTGCGGATACAGTAGGTTTTATTCGCCACATTCCTCACGATTTAGTAGCCGCTTTTAAATCAACACTTGAAGAAACTAGCGAAGCAGACTTATTAATTCATCTAGTTGATGCTGCCGACATGCACAGAAAAGAAAAAATAAGCGATGTACTAGAGGTTATAAAAGAAGTAGGGGCAGAAGATGTCCCACAAATATTAGTCTATAACAAAATTGATTCTTTACAACCTGCTGTTCAGCCTCATGTTGATTATAACGAAGATAATGTTCCGCATAGAATATGGGTTTCTGCACAGGAAAATAAAGGTATTGATTTAATGTTAGAAGCTGTAGCTAGTTTCTTTAGAGGAGTTTTTGTTAAGGTTAGTATTGAGTTAGACGCAAATGCAGGTAAAAAAAGGTCTGACCTTTATTCTTTAGGAACTATTTTAGAAGAGAAGTTTGCAGAAAACGGTAACAGTAAATTTATCATGTCATTAACAAATAAAGAATGGCAGTTAATACAAGGCTGGGAAGAAGTAATAGAGGCAAAAATTATTAAAAACACCTCCTCAGAGCAAAAAACTTAAAAAATAACAAGATTAGTTAATGACTTTTAAGGTTATAAAAATTAAAATAGCCAACTGAATAAAAAACATATAATAAATGGAGATGAGTATGGCATGGAACGAACCAGGCAAACCAGGGCAAGATCCTTGGGGATCGGGAAATAACAAGAAGGGTGACAAGTCATCAGAAGAACCTACTGCACCAAGACCTAGACCAACTTCTTCAGGCCCCGAAGCGGACATTGAAGAAATGATTAAAAAAGTACAAGACTTTTTTGGTGGAGGCAAAGGTAATGGTAAGGGTTCAAATGGAGGTTTTAGCAAAAAAGGTTATTTTGCAATAGCACTTATTGCTTTAATACTATGGCTATTAAGTGGTTTGTACACCGTCGACTCTCCTGAAAGAGCGGTAGTAAAAAGATTTGGAGCCTTCTCTGAACAAACTACTGCTGGTTTACATTGGCACTATCCTTGGCCGATTGAGACTGAAACTATTGTAAATGTAGATAGAATTCGTACTGCAGAAATAGGTTATCGTTCAGGTGTTCGAAACCGTAATGGCAGCATGCCATCAGAAGCTTTAATGCTATCTAAAGATGAGAATATCGTAGATATTAAGATTGCTGTGCAGTATCAAGTGTCTGATGTTAAAAAATATTTATATGAAATTTCTGATCCAGATATTACTTTGCGTGCATTAACAGAGTCAGCCTTGCGTGAGGTAGTTGGTAAAAATAACATGGATTTTGTATTAACAGAAGGTCGAGATGAAGTAGTAACTAAAGTAAAAGCATTAACTCAAAAAAAGCTAAATAATTATAATTCTGGTTTGTTTATTACCTCTCTTAACTTACAAGATGCACAACCACCAGAACAGGTACAGGGTGCGTTTGCAGATGTAGTAAAAGCTAGAGAAGATAAAGAACGCCTAATTAACGAAGCTGAAGCCTATGCGAATGATATCTTGCCAAAAGCAAGAGGTAATGCCGCAAGACAGCTTGAAGAGTCTAGGGCTTATTACGATTCTGCTATAGCAAGAGCAACTGGTCAAGCCAGTCGTTTTTCTAGTGTTTTAGTAGAGTACAAAAAAGCCCCTAAAGTAACTAGAGAAAGATTGTACCTAGAAGCAGTAACTAATGTATATAGTGCAACTTCAAAAGTGTTTATTGGGGCTGAAAGTGGTACAAATTTACTTTACCTTCCTCTAGATAAGATGACTGGTAACCAAACCAGTACACAGTTTAGTCCAGCAAGCACCTCAACTAGTCCAATACCAACATCCTCCATATCAACTAATAACAAACCTGCTAGAACAGGTAATATTCGTGATTTTTTAAGAAATAGGGAGCTTCGCTAATGAATAGTATTTTATCAATTGCTTTAGCAGCAATTATATTTGTAGTAAGTAGTGCACTGTATGTTGTGCAAGAAGGAAATACAGCATTGGTATTTAGATTTGGTGAGATTGTAGAAACCAACCTAAAGCCAGGCTTACATTTTAAAACTCCTTTTGTGAACAATGTAAAGCATTTTGATGCTCGTTTACAAACTTTAGATGCTCAGCCAGAGCGATATCTAACTAGCGAAAAGAAAAACTTAAATGTTGATTCATTTGTTAAATGGCGTATTGTTGATGCGAGCAAATTTTATGTCACAATGAACGGTGATATTAGATTAGCTAACTTGCGTTTAGGTCAGATTATTAAAGATGGTTTAAGAGCCGAATTTGGTACAAGAACAGTACAGGAAGTTATCTCACAAGATAGAGATTTAATAGTGTCAGATATTAAAGCTAATACAGCAAGTTCAGTTGCAAAATTTGGTATTGATATAATTGATGTGCAAATAAAGCGCGTTGACCTACCGCAAGACATCAACGAAACTGTTTATAAAAGAATGGCTGCTGAACGAAATAGAGTTGCTAATGACTTACGATCACAAGGTTCAGAAGCTGCAGAAAGAATTCGTGCGGATGCAGATAGACAAAGAACTGTTATTAGTGCCGATGCCTTTAGAGATGCTGAAAAAATACGCGGTGAAGCTGATGGTAAGACAACGGAAATTTATGCAAAAGCCTATAATAAAGATAAAGAGTTTTATTCTTTCTACCAAAGTTTAAATGCTTACCAGACAGCCTTTAGCAGTAAATCTGACATTATGGTTATTGACCCTAAGTCTGATTTCTTTAAACACTTTAATAAACAAAAATAAAGAACAAGGTGGCAAAAGCCACCTTTTTTATGTAAGTTTTTAAAGGCTTTTTTATGATAGAAAACTTATTTTTTACCGCCTTAGCCCTAGTTTTTATTTTTGAAGGATTGTTACCTTTTATCTTCCCAAAGTTTTGGAAAAAGATGATGGGACATGCAATAGAGCAAGATGAAAAGAGTTTAAGGAAAATGGGTTTAATTAGTATAACTGTTGGAATGGTAATTCTATATTTTTTGAAATAAAAGAAAAAAGTTAAGAAGAGAAATATGCAACAAAATATTTGGTTTACACCAGAAGGAATTGAAGACCTTCTTCCAGAACAGGCACAAAAGCTTGAATTTTATCGCCGTAAGTTGTTAGACGGTTTTGAAAACTCTGCTTATCAGCAAGTTTTGCCTCCTATTGCAGAGTTTACAGACTCTTTATTAACTGGTACTGCTCATAACTTAGCTACAGATACTTGCCGTTTTACTGATGATGAATCTGGCAAAATGATGGGTGTGAGAACGGACATGACACCACAGGTTGCTCGTATGATTACACACCCAACCTTTGCCGACCAAGATATTGTGCGCCTTTGTTATGTAGGTGAAGTTTTACGAAGCAAAAACAATAAAGCAAAAGGTTCAAGAAGCCCTATACAAGTTGGTGCAGAATTGTTTGGTAACGCAGGAGTGGAAAGTGATATTGAAGTAATTTCGGTTATGCTAAATTCACTATCTTTAATCGGTTTAACTAAGCTAACTTTAAGTTTAGGGCAGGTGTCTATTGTTGACGAACTCATGCACTTAGCTGGATTTAATTCACAGCAAAAAAGGCAGTTAATAGATATATTGCAACGCAAAGCCATACCAGAATTTAATACTTTTATTCAAGAGCAAAAAATTGATAAAAAAGTAGAAGATATTTTTAAAAAAATATTCTCTTTATGTGGAGATGCCACAAGTGTATTAAGCCAAGCTAGTAAGCTATTAAAAGGAGTTTCTACTAGTATTGACAAAAGCCTAGAGCAGTTGATAATTGTGACAGATTATTTTAAAAACTCAGTGTCTACTATTAATTTAGATTTAACTGACTTACGCGGTTTTGATTACCATACTGGCATTATTTTTAGCTGTTATGCTGCCGATAAAAAGCTATACAGAATTGCTAAAGGTGGTCGTTATGATGGCATTGGCGCAAAATTTGGAATGCAGACCGCAGCTACTGGGTTTAGCTTAGATTTGCGCAGTACTTTGGATACTCTTCCGGCAATAAATACCTCTAAAAAGACCTTCTATGCTCCTGTTATTGGCGATGCTAAGCTAGAAGAAAAAATTATAGAAATTAAGCAAGATAATATAGTAAAAAGATTTTATAAAAACGATGAAGTGCCTACTGGAGAAAGCTATTTATCCTTAGATAATAGTGCGGATAACCAGTGGGAGCTAGTCAAAAAATAGAGAGAAAAATGACAAAAAAAAATATTGTTGTTGTTGGAACCCAATGGGGTGATGAAGGAAAGGGAAAGATAGTTGATTTATTAACAGATAGAGTGGCCGCCGTAGTAAGGTTTCAAGGTGGGCATAATGCTGGGCATACGCTAGTTATTGGTGATAAGAAAACAGTTTTACATCTTATTCCATCAGGTATTTTGCGAGAAGAAGTTGATTGCTTAATTGGTAATGGTGTAGTGGTTTGTCCAGCAGCATTAACTAAAGAAGTAACCGATTTAGAGGCAACTGGTCTAAAAGTTAAACAACGCTTAAAAATTAGTGATGCTTGTCCAATTATCCTTGATTATCATGTAGCATTGGATCAAGCTAGGGAAATAGCAAGAGGTAAACAAGCTATAGGTACAACTGGGCGTGGTATTGGCCCTGCCTACGAAGATAAAGTTGCTCGGCGAGGATTAAGAGCAGGCGACTTTAAAAATATGGTTCAGTTTAAGAAAAAACTAGTGGAAACAGTTGAATATCATAACTTTATGCTAGTAAAATACTATAAAGTTGACGCAGTAAGTTTTGAAAACCTATGGAATAAATGTAAGGTTTATGCCAAGTTAATTACTCCAATGCTTACCGATATTCCAGACCTTATAGCAAACTATAACAAACAAGGTAAAAGCATCATGTTTGAGGGAGCACAAGGTACTTTGTTAGATATTGATCAAGGAACCTATCCTTTTGTTACCTCTTCAAATACTACTGCAGGTGGTGCGGCGGCAGGTAGTGGTATTGGACCTTGTGAGCTTGATTATGTATTAGGAATTACCAAAGCTTATGCTACTCGTGTTGGTGCAGGACCTTTTCCTACGGAGCTTTGCTATGATGTAGAGAAAGACGAAGGTAATAAAATCGGTAAGGTTTTAGGTACTAGAGGACATGAGTTTGGTGCAACCACAGGACGACAAAGACGCTGTGGATGGTTTGATGCGGTAGCACTACGCCGTTCTGCTCAGGTTAATGGTTTGACAGGTATTTGCTTAACTAAGCTAGATGTAATGGACACGCTAGAAGAAATAAAAGTTTGTACTCATTATATTAAAGATGGAAAAAAAATAATTTTACCGCCCGCTAGTGCAGATGAATATGATTTGGTTGAGCCACAGTATATAACTATGAAAGGTTGGCAAACATCAACTGTTGGTGTTGCTTCATGGGAAGATTTGCCTAGGGAAGCACAAGCATATATTAAATTTTTAGAAAAAGAAGTAGGAGTATCTGTAGATATTTTATCAACAGGTCCAGACCGTGCGGAAACTTTGGTTTTAGCCGACCCTTTTAACGATTAGGAAATAAAAAATGTTACAAAAAATTAGAGAAAATTCTCAAGGATGGATTGCTTGGGCGATTGTTGGATTAATTATAGTTACCTTTGCACTGTTTGGTATTGATCAATATGCCCAGTCAGAGAGAACAATTATTGTAGCAGAGGTAAATGGTGATGATATTACGGGTACAGAATTTTTAATTTTGTATAACCGCCAAAAGCAACGCTTACAATCTCAATTTGGTGACATGTATGATCAGGTTGTTAATGATGAGACATTAAGAACGAAGGTGTTAAATGCTTTAATTGAGTCTAAGGTTATGCAGCAGTATGCAAGCGATAGCAATATGACTGTTTCTAATCAACAGCTCTCTTCAATCATCCAATCGACAGACATATTTCACAAAGATGGAAAATTTGATGAAGAAACTTATAATTCTATTTTATTGCGTAATGGTTTAAGTGTAGCTGGTTATGAATATGAGCAAAGAAAATTTTTAGCAGAAAGCCAGTATAAAGATATTACCGCAAGTTCTGTATTTACAACCCAAACAGAACTTACTAGATTAGCAAAATTGCAATTTCAACAAAGAAAGTTTAATTACTTGCGTATTGACCAAAGTCCAATCAAAAAAATGCAAAAAGTAACTGAGCAGCAGATAACTTATTTTTATAATAAAAATAAACTGGATTTTATTGTTCCAGAACAGGTAAGTGTTGATTATTTGCTGTTATCTCAAAAAGATATTGCGGCAAAAGTTGCGGTTAATGAAGAGGTATTAAACAATTATTATCAAGAAAACCAGGACCAATTTACTTTTGTTGAACAGCGTGAAGCAAGTCATATTTTGGTAAGGGTAGATCATCCTAACTTAGATGGCGCAGGTTTGAAAAAAATTACCGATATTGAAGAAAAAATAAAAGCAGGTGTAAGTTTTAAAAAGCTGGCCAAAGAGTTTTCTGAAGATCCAGCTTCAGCAGCCAAAAATGGTGCTTTAGGTAAGTTTCAACAGGGAATGATGGTGCCAGAATTTGATAAAGCTGTTTTTTCATTAGAAGAAGGTCAGGTTAGTGAAATTGTAAAAACTGATTTTGGTTATCACATAATAAAATTAACTAAAATTCACCCAATGTATTTTAAAAAATATGCAGAAGTTAAAAAAGAAGTAGAAGAAAACTATCGAGAAAGGGAAGCAGAACAACAGTATTTTAACCTGTTAGAAGAGTTAAATACCTTAACTTATGAACAGCCAGATACTCTAAAATCTGCGTCTAGTGCGATAGGTGTTGAAATTAAAACGACTAAAATGTTTTCTAAAACAGGTCTGGAAGAAGGAATGCCATCAAATTCTAAATTTGTTACAGCCTCTTTTGCAGAAGGTGTAAAAAATGGCAAGGTAAATAGTTCTGTAATTGAGCTTTCGCCAACATCTTCAGTGGTACTAAGAGTGAACCAGGTTGTAGAAGCCAAACAAAAAGATATATCAGAAGTTTTTGTTGAGATAGAAAAAACCATCAAAAAACAAGCTGGAAAGAAAGGTTCAGCAGACTTAGCGTCTGGAATTTTAGCAAAAGTTAAATCGGGAGAGAGCCTCAAATCATTTGTTAAAAAAGGTGTAGAGTATAAAACTAAAGGCTGGATAGAAAGAGAAAATAATAGGGTATTACCTCAATTAACCTCTGCAATATTTAAAGCACCCAAGCCTACAGAAAATAACTTTAGTTATGTAACTGCTGTATTACCTTTAGGTGATAGCGTTGTTATAGAAATAGTAGCAATAAAAGAGGGGCAGATGCCAACAGACCTTGATGTAACAAAGACTTTAGTCAATGCGGCAGAATTAATTCAAGTAGAGTCAGAAGTGGCAGCAAGAATTAATGCATTGCTTGCTAGTGCGGACATTGATAGAAAAGAAAGTTATAAAACTTTAAAATAGTATTTGTTTAACAATAAAAAAGGCTCCTTAAGGAGCCTTTTTTATATGTTGTGCTTTTTTTTAT
>CAZMHA010000002.1:0-41223 GCA_964565985.1 uncultured Piscirickettsiaceae bacterium
AGATTGTTCGAATAGTTCAGCGAAAGATAATTCACTCATGGAAATAGTTACCAAAATTGTTAGCCGATGATTTTTTGCAAATGGGCATCTTAGTTAGATTAAGCTCAAGTTAAGATTATTCAAAAACACTCGGGTCAGTTAAATAAAAAAAGGTCTTCCCAAAAGACCTTTTTATAAAAATTAATAAAGCAGTTTTTTACAAACTACTTTAGTATTCCTTTATCCCGAAGTGCTTTTTCAGCAATTTGGCAGACCTCTTCTATATTAAGAGAAGAGGTATCTATGATAATGGCATCACTCGCAGGAACTAAAGGTGAAGCAGATCTTGTTCGATCTCTCTCATCCCTTAGTTCAATATCTCGAGTTATTTGATCAAGTATAGCATTAACCCCTTGGCTTTTCAACTGCTTAACGCGTCTTTTTGCCCTTTCTGCTGTTGAGGCAGTTAAAAAAAGTTTAACTTTTGCCTTTGGGAAAACTACTGTCCCCATGTCCCTGCCATCAGCAACTAGCCCATTTTTTTTGTTATAGAAGTTTTCTTGTCTGTTTAATAATGCGGTTCTTACTTCAGAAATAGATGCTATTTTAGATGCAACAGCAGCAGTTTCTTCATTTCTTATGCTAGGAGTAACATCTTCACCATTATATAAAATTTTGGTTCCTGCAAAGCTAACAGGTAAGCTTTGTGCTAGTTCTACTAGCTTATCAACCTGAGTTTCTGCAATATTTTCAACCATATATCCATAGGCTAAGGCACGATAAATTGCACCACTATCTAATAGGGTGTAATTAGTTTTAGAGCATAACCATTGTGATAGAGTTCCCTTCCCTACTCCGCTTGGTCCGTCAACTGTAATAATATTATCCATCTGTTTTCCTTAAATCCATGCCTATTTGATTAATTAGTTCTACAAAAGTAGGGAAAGAGGTATTAACATTTTCACAGTCATCAATAACTATTTCATCGCTAGCCGTTAAACCCGCTATGGTCATTGCCATAGATATCCTATGATCATGATGACTCAAAATAGCTGTTTGTTGTTTGCTTTGTTTACCTCCTTCTATAATCATCCCATCATCAGTTGCTAAGGCAGAAATACCTACGGCAGTTAAGGCATCTGCCATAACTTGAATGCGATCAGACTCTTTAACTCTAAGCTCTTCTGCTCCTGTTAGTACAGTATTACCTTTTGCGGTTGATGCTGCCACAAACAGTACAGGAAATTCGTCTATTGCTAGAGGCACAAGTTCTTCTGGAATATGAATGCCTTTTAATTGTGCATACTTAACATGAATGTCGGCAACAGGCTCTCCCCCAACAACTGTTTTATTCTCTAAGGTTATATCCGCACCCATTAGTTTTAAAATATCTATAATTCCGGTTCTTGTTGGGTTAATACCGACATGTTCAATTACTAGATCAGCATCTTTTGCTATGGTGGCAGCTACTATAAAAAAGGCTGCTGAAGAAATATCTGAGGGCACATCTATATCACTAGCGATAAGTTTACCGCCACCTATTACAGATACTTTTGTTCGCATTGTATCTAGTTTTTCAGAGATAACTTTATAGCCAAACCCATTTAGCATTTTTTCAGTATGATCTCTAGTTGGTGCTGGCTCTATTACTGTGGTGGTTCCATTCGTATATAAACTAGCGAATAAAATACAAGACTTAACTTGTGCACTTGCCATAGGCATTACATAATCAATAGCAGACAAATTTGAGCTTGCAGAAATTTTTAATGGCGGCAGTCCATCTTCTGTGGATGTTATTTTTGCTCCCATGTCGATTAATGGCTTGGTAACTCTTTTCATTGGTCGGGTTGATAAAGAAGCATCGCCAATTAATTCTGAATCAAATGATTGACCAGCTAAAATACCAGACATTAAACGCATAGCTGTACCAGAATTACCCATATCAAGAGGTTTAATTGGCTTTTTAAGTCCAGTTAATCCTACGCCTTTAATGGTGATGTTACCATTTTTAGGGCCAACAATTTCTACACCCATGTCTTGAAATGCTTTTAATGTTGCTAAGCTATCATCACCTTCTAAAAACCCAGTTATATTGGTTGTTCCTTCTGCTAAAGAGCCAAGCATAATACTACGATGAGAGATGGATTTATCACCAGGTACACGAATGCGACCTTTTACCCCCCCCCCTGGTAAAACTTTAAATTTTACATTAGTTGTCATTGTTTTTTCCTGCTACAAATTCATCACGAGTTTTTTTCGCGTTAGTAAATAAATCTAACAAGCTATCAGCCTGCTGATTTTCCATCATTTGTATTATCTTTGATAAGCTTTGTTGATAATTTTTAAGCCACTTTATAATTGCAGGGCGATTGCTTATCGCTATATCTCTCCACATAACTGGATTACTAGACGCTATACGACTGAAGTCTTTAAAACCACCTGCGGTAAAATCAAACACCTTAGGTAAATCTTTATTACCAGCGAGTAAATCGACCATGGCAAAGGCAAGCATATGGGGAAGATGACTACTTGCCGCTAATACATCATCGTGTTCTTTTGCCGACATTTCTACTATATTTGCTCCGAGCATTTTCCAGAGTTCTTTTACCTGTTTTAAAGCGTGCTTATCTGTTTTTTCACTAGGTGTTAAAATGACTTTATGGTCTATAAATAAATTTTCATCTGCGACATTAACTCCACTTTGCTCTTTTCCTGCGATTGGGTGTGCAGGAACAAAGCCCGTAAAATCTTTGCCAAATATAGCTTGAGCGGTGTTTATAACACTAAGTTTAGAACTTCCTGCATCGGTTATAATTACGGAAGTTTTAATAAAGGGCTGTATTTTTTTAAATACTTCCGCAAATGCTCCCATAGGAATAGCAAGCATAATTAAATCAGCATCCTTTACCGCATCTTGTATATCAAGACTAAAATCATCTATTACATTTATCTCAACAGCTCTTTGCAACTTTTCAAGATTGGCTCCGTAACCTGTTAATTTTCCAGCAAACTTTCTAGACTTAAGTCCTTTTGCAAAGGAACCACCTATTAGCCCAACACCGATAACTGTGATTTGTTTTATTGACATATGATTTTGTTTAAAGCCTCGATAAAGTGGTTGTTTTCTTTAGTCGTTCCGATGGAAATCCTTAAAAAATTATCCATATTATAATTTGCAACAGACCTTACTATAACCCCCATTTTTAGCAATTGTTGATTAATATTACTAGCTTGTTCACCAACATTTACACAAATAAAATTACCTGAGGAAGGAATGTAACTTAGCTTTTTATTCTCAAAAAAGTCCGTTAGTTGCTTCATTCCTTGGTTATTTAGTTCAATACTTTGTTTTACAAAAACCTGATCATTTAAAGCAATTATTGCGGAAGTTTGCGCAAATTGATTAACATTAAAAGGAGTTCTAACCTTTTCGATATAGCTAATAATTTCCTCACAGCCCAGTATGTACCCGATTCTTAAAGAAGCTAGCCCGTAAGCCTTAGAAAAGGTACGAGAAACTAATAAATTTGGGTGGCTAGCTAAATAATCTAAGCCATTAATTGTTTTATCATCCTCTACATATTCAAAGTAGGCTTCATCCAGAACAATCACAACTTTCTCTGGTACTTTTTGAATAAAATTATCCCATTCAAACCTAGTAATTAAAGTTCCTGTGGGATTGTTAGGATTGGCTATATAGATAACTTTAGTTTTTGCAGTTATTGCGTCAAGCATTGCGGTTAAATCATGCTCCCATTCTCTCGCGGCAACACAAATCCCTTTAGCTCCTACGACCTGTGCACTAATTGGATAAACTGCAAAGGCATATTCTGAGTATATTATTTCATCGCCAATACCTGCAAAAATTCTTGCTACCAACTCTAATAATTCATTTGAACCATTACCTATAGCAATCTGTTGTTCCGTTAAAGACAAATGCTTTGCTAGAGCTTGCTTCAGTTCAAACGCACTACCGTCAGGGTATCTAGCTACATCAGCTAATAGGTTTTGAATGGCTTGTTGTACTTTGGGGCTACATCCTAATGGATTTTCGTTAGAAGCAAGTTTAGAAATCCTAGTAAGATTTAATTCTCGTTGTAACTCAGAAATTGCTTTACCTGGAACATAAGGTTTAATACCAGATATTTGTGATTTTATTTGTTTTGCAAATAGAGACATATAGTTATTTAATTAAATGGTGATGCAGGAAAAGAACCTAGAAGTTTAAAAAAGGCGGTTTTCATTTTTATTTCAGCTAAAGCATCTTTTAATTTAGCACTATTTCGATGGCCTTCGACATCTATAAAAAACAAGTAGTCCCACTTAACATCATTAGAAGGCACTGAAACTATGCGTTTCATTGAAATTTTTCTACTAGCAAAACAGCCCAAAACTCCCATTAATGCCCCCGATTTATTTGGCATAGATAGTATCATCGCAGTTTTGTCTTCGCCACTAATATCGGTTTCTTCATTACCTATTACCCAAAATTTAGTGGTGTTATCTTTATGATCTTCAATATTTGACTCTAGCACCTGTAGCCCATAAAGTTGTGCGGCTTGTTCTGAAGCTATTGCTCCTAAGCTGCTATCTGATTTTGCCAGTTGTGCAGCTAAAGCATTGGAATCAACCGCTTCTATACTCGCCCATGGCATGTTGTTGTGTAACCAAGTTTCACACTGACCTAACGCCTGTTGATGAGCCATTACTTTAGTAATAGAAGTTAAATCTTTATTTTTAGACAGTAGACAGTGATGAATAGCTAACTCAATCTCTCCAGTTATTTTTAAACTAGTTTTTATTAGTGCATTTTGCGTTTGCTTTACTACGCCTTCTGATGAGTTTTCAACAGGAACCAATCCATAGTTAGACTCACCTTTTTCAACGGAAGCAAAAACTTCATCAATAGATGATACTGCATGAGGGTGGGCAAATGTACCAAATTGCTTTAATAAGCTAGCATGAGAATAACTGCCTTCTGGTCCTAAATAAGCTACTTTTAAAGGTTGTTCTAAAGCCAAACAAACGGACATTATTTCCCTGAAAAGACGCATCATATCGTTATCAGATAGTGCACTATTATTGCGTTCTTTTACTTCACGCAACACTTGAGCTTCTCTCTCTGGCCTGTAAAACACAGCTTCAACCGTGCCACCTTGAGTTTTAATATTGGCAACTTCTTGTGCACAACCTGCTCTTTTGGTGATTAAATTTTGAATTTGCTTATCTATAGAGTCAATTTCATCACGAATTTTAATTAATTTTTGATCATCTAAATGTTTCATACTAATTATTTTTTTCAAACATTTGCATAAAGGAAACTAATGCATCAACACCTTCTTCAGGCATTGCATTATAAATACTTGCGCGCATTCCTCCGTATGCTTTATGCCCTTTTAAATTCAATAAACCTGCCGCTTTAGACTCCAATAAAAACTTATCTTCTAGCTTAGTATTATAAAACTTAAATGATACATTCATCCATGAACGAACACGGGTTTCAATTTCATTGTAATATATGTTTGATTTGTCAATGTATTGGTATAGTTTCTCAGCTTTGCGTTGATTGACCTTAGCCATAACCGCAACACCTCCCTGCTCCTTTACCCATTCAAAAACTAAACCGGCTAAATACCAAGCATAGGTTGATGGAGTATTAAACATAGAATTATTATCAACATAAGTTTGCCAGTTTAATAAAGCAGGTGTATTTTCTCGTGCCTTACCAAGCAAATCTTCTCTAACAATAATAATTGCTAAACCTGCAGGGCCTATATTTTTTTGTGAACCAGCGTAAATAACACCATAGTCTGCAACATTTATTGGTCTTGATAATATGGTGGAAGAAAAGTCAGCAATAATAGGTACATTAACCTTTGGTAAAGATTGGAACTCTACGCCAGTAATAGTTTCATTTTGACAGATATGTAAAAACTTAGCATTATAACTAAAATTCATCTCCGAAAAGTCGGGGATATCTGTTTCAGAAGTAGCTACCACATTTACATTAGCAAATCTTTCCGCCTCTTTAATCGCTTTAGATGACCAAACTCCAGAATTAATATAATCTATAGTGTCAGTTTCTTCTAATAAATTCAAAGGAATCGCTGCGAACTGCAATGAGGCTCCACCATGTTTAAAAATAACTTTATAGTTATCAGGTATAGCCATTATTTCGCGTAAATCTACTTCCATTTTAGTGGCTAATTGCATGAACTCTTTGCTGCGATGGCTCATTTCCATCACCGACATTCCTGTATTGTTCCAGTCAAGAAACTCAGCCTTTGCTTTTTGCATCACATCTGCTGGCAACATGGCAGGTCCTGCACTAAAATTAAAACTTCTCATTTATTAGTCTTCGCTAGTTTCTGTATTAATACTGCCATCTTCTTCCGTCATTTCTATTAACTCATCTTCTGCAACATCAACAACTGCAACACCTACGACAAGCTCTCCCTTTCCTACTTTAATTAGCCTTACTCCTTGAGTGTTACGACCTACTACAGATATTTCTGACACTCTTGTTCTAACAAGGGTTGCTTTATTAGTGATTAAAACAACTTCTTGATCTGTAGTTACTGATACTGCAGAAACTACATTACCATTTCGCTCAGAGGTTTTTATAGAAATAACTCCAGAGCCCCCGCGTTTAATTGTTGAGTAATCATCAATAGGCGTACACTTACCAAAACCATTTTCGGTAACAGTTAAAACTAAGGTTTCTGGACGAGCAACCTGCATACTAATTATAGACATGCCCTCTTTAAGTTTCATGCCTCGTACACCACGGGCTTGTCTGCCCATTACGCGGATACCATTCTCATCAAAACGAATTGCTTTACCGATGTTACTAAACATCATTATTTCTTGCTTACCATCAGTTAATGCCGTTCCTACTAGTTCATCATCTCCACGCAAATCAACCGCAATAATACCGTTAGCTCTTGGGCGAGAGAAGTTTGTTAAGGCAACACGCTTAACAATAGATTCTTTGGTAGCCATAAATACATAGTGATCATCAGTAAATTCTGAAATTGGCAAGATAGAAGTAATATATTCATCATCTTGCACTGGTAATACATTAACGATAGGCTTACCTTTTGCTCCTCTACTTGCTAGAGGTAGTCGCCATGTTTTAATCCAGTACAAACGCCCACGATTTGAGAAACAAAGCAGCATATCATGGGTGCTAGCTACTAATAGCTGCCCTACTTGATCATCTTCTTTCATTTGTGTAGCAGATTTTCCACGACCACCTCTGTGTTGTGCTTGATAGTCGGAAAGTGGTTGCGTTTTAATATAACCATCTTGCGATAAGGTAACTATCCTGTCTTCTTGTGCTATTAAATCTTCTGAGTCTAAATCTAAGTAACTATGGTCAATTTCTGTGCGTCTACTATCACCAAAATTGTCCATTATCTCTTGTAATTCTTCTTTAATTACTTCAGTTAGTCGCTCAGGATTGCGTAATATTTCTAGGTGAGCAGCTATTTGTATAATTAATTCTTGATACTCTCCAATAATTTTATCTTGCTCTAAGCCAGTTAAACGATGTAAACGCATTTCCAATATGGCTTGTGCTTGAATTGGAGATAGCTTATAAATAGAACCTTCTGCTCCAAATCCTTCAGGCAAGTCTTCTGGACGAACATCTTTTAGTTCTACATTTTCTAATAGCTTTTCTACTTCACCAATTGCCCACTCTCGTTCCAACATGCGCTCTTTAGCAACCGCAGGACTAGGAGAACCTTTAATTAGCTCAATCATTTCATCGATACTAGTTAAGGCAACAGTTAACCCCTCAAGTAAATGTGCTTTTTCACGAGCTTTACGAAGTTCATAAATAGTACGGCGGGTAACAACTTCACGACGGTGCTTGATAAACGCATTTAACATTGATTTTAGACCAAGTAGCTTAGGCTGTCCGTCAATTAATGAAACCATGTTCATTCCAAAGGCTGTTTGCATGGTTGTTTGCTTGTAAAGGTTGTTAATTATTACTTCTGGAACTTCTCCACGGCGAACTTCAATTACCACACGCATACCGTCTTTATCAGACTCATCTCTTAGTGCAGTAATACCTTCTATTTTCTTCTCTTTAATCAATTCAGCAATGCGTTCAATCAGCCTTGCTTTGTTTACTTGATAAGGTAATTCATGCACTATAATTGCAGACTTACCTGATGAATCAGTTTCTATACCTACTTTTGATCGGATTTGAACACGACCACGACCAGTTTCATAGGCTTCACGAATACCTTTAGTGCCGTTAATAATTCCATAGGTAGGGAAATCTGGGCCAGGTATAAATTCCATTAAACCATCAACATCTAAGTCAGGGTTTTCAATTAAAGCTAAGCATGCATTAATTGTTTCATTTAAGTTATGAGGAGGAATGTTTGTTGCCATACCTACCGCGATACCAGAAGAACCATTAACTAATAAATTAGGTATTCTTGTCGGCAGTACATCAGGCTCATGCTCTGAACCATCATAGTTGGGGGTGAAATCAACTGTTTCTTTGTCTAAATCAGCTAGTAGTTCATGGGCAATTTTAGACATCCTTACTTCTGTATAACGCATGGCAGCAGGAGAATCACCATCGATAGAACCAAAGTTACCCTGTCCGTCAACTAACATATAACGCAAAGAAAACGGCTGAGCCATTCGTACGATTGTATCGTAAACCGCTGTATCGCCGTGAGGGTGGTATTTACCAATTACATCACCAACAATACGGGCAGACTTTTTATAGGGTTTATTCCAACTGTTGCCTAGCACGCTCATCGCAAACAACACACGGCGATGTACAGGTTTTAGACCATCACGCACATCAGGCAATGCTCGCCCAATAATAACGCTCATAGCGTAACTTAAATAAGATTGTTCCATCTCTCGTTCAAGACTAATCGGTAAAACTTCTTTAGCAAAATCAGACATATAAAAAATCATCTTTGGTTTATAAAATTAGTCCATGATTATAACTAAAAAACAACTCCATTATGACTAATTTTAAGTTGAATATTGCTAATCAATACTATATTCTTTACAAAGATAGTTAATTACTAAATTGAGAGCAGAAAATGCCAAGCACACAAACCAAAAATATTGATAAAAGTGAATTAGATAACTTTAATAGCCATGCCAGTACCTGGTGGGATGAAGAAGGTAAGTTTGCTGCTCTACATAAAATAAATCCTTTTCGTATAGACTTTATAAAACAGTTTCAAAACATTGAAAACAAACAAGTTTTAGATATTGGCTGTGGTGGGGGAATCCTTTCTGAATCTCTAGCTAGGTTAGGTGCAAAAACTACAGGTATTGATTTAGCAGAAGAGGTTTTAACTGTTGCAAAACTACATAGCCTTGATGCTGGAATTAAGGTAGATTACCAACTTATTTCTGCAGAAGAACATGCTCAACAACATGCAGAACAATATGACATAGTTACCTGTATGGAAATGCTAGAGCATGTTCCAGAGCCTGCTTCAATTATTCAAGCTGCTGCGGATAGTGTTAAAACTGGAGGTTGGGTCTTCTTCTCAACACTAAATAGAAACTATAAGTCTTACCTGTTAGGCATTGTTGCTGCCGAACATATTCTTGATTTAGTACCAAAAGGTACCCATACTCACGAAAAATTTATAAAACCATCAGAACTAAGTAGCATGGCTAGACAATCAGGACTTAGCTTAAAGGATGGTGCAGGGATTGAGTTTAATCCGCTACTTAACAAATATGGTTTAAGCGATAATATGCATATTAACTACCTAATGGCATTTCAAAAAAACTAATGAATACGAAAGTGAATATTAAAACCATAAAATGTGTGCTGTTTGACTTAGATGGAACTCTACTAGACACCTCTAAAGACTTTGCCTATGCATTAGAACAAACATGCATTGAATTCAATACGCCATTAGTAGATTTCCAAAAATTAAGGGCTATTATTTCAGATGGCGGTCAAGCCATGATAGAACTTGCTTTTACAGGCTTGAGTGAAAAAGAAATTACTGTTAGGAAAAAATATTTCTTAAAAACTTATTCTGCAAACATTGCTCAGTTTACTCACCTGTTCAAAGGGCTAGAACAAGGCATGCAATCCTTGGCAGATAATGGAATCAGTTGGGGTATTGTTACTAATAAACCAGAATGGCTAACCCAAAAACTTATTAGCCAGCAAAACTTTCCATCAGCACCTTGCGTAGTTGTTAGTGGCGATACTCTAACAGAGAGCAAACCCCACCCTGCTCCTCTATTACTAGCAGCTAAAGAATGTAAAGTAAACCCTGAACAATGTATCTACCTAGGCGACCATCCCCGTGATATTCTAGCCGGTAAAAATGCTAATATGCTTACAGGAGTTGCACTATTTGGTTTTCTATCTAAAGAGAGCAAGCCCGCAGAATGGCAAGCGGATATCAATTTCAAAACCACAGCAGAAATGTCAGAATTTTTAAAAGGAATTCAATGAAAACCTATCTAATAACTGGTGCGGCACAGGGCCTGGGTAGAGAGCTAGCAATATCCCTAGCCAAGAAAAATAACAAACTAATTCTACTAGACAAGGACATAACAACGCTAAACCTATTTTATGATGACCTAATTAAAAACTTTAACTGCGATGTAACTCTTATTCCTATGGACTTACTGGGAGCAACCAACCAAGATTATGAGCAGGTAAAAGAAAACCTATTAAAAGAATACCAACAACTGGATGCAGTGTTTCTAAACTCCGCCTTTCTTCCTGCCTGTACACCTATTGAAAATTTAGAATTTGAAAAGTGGTACGAATTAATGCAGGTCAATCTAAATGCTAACTTTCATATAATTCAAATGACCATTGATTTACTTAAAAACACCAACGACAGCAAACTAATTGCAGTTTTAGACAGTAATATAAAAGACAAGCCTGCCTACTACGGATCCTATGGAGTAGCTAAAGCAGGACTTGAACAATTAATAAAAACCCTAGCAGAAGAAACACATCTAAACTGCTACCTAGCTCACCTGCCAGCATTTCAGTCAAATACTAGAAGCAAACAATTCCCTAGCGAAAATCCTAACTCTATACCAACAGCAGAAACCATAGCCCAACAAATTATTAAAGAATTAGATAAAAAGCAAGACAAACTAATAGAAAAACTATAAGCCCGCATTTTTTCGGGGGGGGGGGGGGTAAAAACCAAGATAATGGTTAGTTATTTAGTATTTACTTAAGATCTTTTAATTGTTGTTTTAATTTAGCTAGGTCTTTGGGATTGGCTTTTTCTAGTCCCGCTTCATTTAGTTGGTAGGATGCATCTGTTACTGATTTATCTATGGCATCAATTAAGAAAAAGGTTTTCATGTCTTTTTCTATAGCTTGCCAGTCTCTTGTTTTTGCTCGCCATAGTTTATTTAGCTGCTTATCTTTGTTTAAGATGTTTTGTATTTCTGTTAATAATATTATTAAAGGTTTTATTGTTTCATAAGCCCAATATGGTCGACCTATCTGTGGATCATAATAGCTTTTTCTGTCTAAAATGGCTAAATCTAAAGCGGGGTTAATGGCTTCAATACCTGCGTCTTTTGCGGCTATTTTTACTGCTTCTATTTTACTAATCGACATAATAGGTACATTTGATTTCCAGCGGGAATAAGTTATGTAAACATTGTATCTATCAATAAACATTAACTTACCAGTACTTAGCTTCATAGCTTTATTTGCTGGAACTATAAATTCTAGCTGTGAGCTCATAGGGTTTCGGCTATCTTGCCAAACCTGCCAGCCTGATTTTGTGCTTTCTTGTCCTGCTTTATTTATTGCTATCGGGGTACAGGATAGTCCGTAGTCGTGTCCTTCTACAAAATCTCGTACGGATATTTGATAGTTACCTTTTGTAGTTATTTTCCTAACTATTCCAATCAGGTAGGCATCGCTCTTAATGTCGTTTGCGGGAAAGGAGACAAGTATAGTGTCGCCAACTTTAAAGGTTTTTGCGTGTGATAGATTGCTTATTATTAGAAGAGTAATAAGTAGTAGATGCTTGAAAAGTTTCACTGGCTACCATCCTTTTTTACAGCAATATTATTTCGTAGATAAAGTGGTTGTGGTATTTCTTCAGTTAAAACTTTAGCCTGCTCTATTCTTTGTGACGCTATTTGGGCTATATATTTTGCATTTGGGTAGGCATTTTGCCAACAATCAAACTCTTGGCATACTTTTATAAACTCTTCTGCTATGTCCCCTATACCTGACTTTGTACCACTTTTTTTAATCAATTCTATGGCTATTTCTGCTGATATAATTTGTGGTGAACTTGATTTAAGCTTGTTATTAATAACTTGGCATTCTTGAAGATATAGTTCTTTCATTCTTGCATCAAGGCAAGCTATTGTTTTATGCGTACCATTTTCTTTATAATCTTGCCACGCTAAGGCTTCAAGGCTTGTAATAGATATAACGGGTTTTCCCCATCCATAGGCAAGACCCTGAATAACTCCGGTGGCTATTCTTACTCCAGTGAATGCTCCAGGACCTTTACATAGGGCAAGTATATCTACTTGTTCACCTCTTATTTTAGCGTCATCTAATACTTTTTCTACCATTTCTAACATAAAGTTAGCATGTTGTTGCGGAGCTATTGCAAACTCTGTATAGTTTTTATCCTTGTATAACAAGCTAACGGAGCAGGCTTTAGTTGAGGACTCTACTGCCAAAATCGTTTTTGTTTTGCTATTAGCCATCTTTTTCCTCTAAAAACTTAATTACTTCTTTTGCTTCAAATAACCATTTAAACAGTGGTAAGCTATTAATTATAATATTTCCATAGCCTTTAGTGCGTAAACGGGGGTCACACATAACTAGAACACCTGTATCCTTGGTTGAACGAATTAATCGTCCAGCACCTTGTTTTAAGGCAATAGTTGCTTCTGGTATTTGAAAGTTAAAAAAACCATTCAGGCCTTTTTCTTTTAATGCCGACTCTCGTGCTTGTACAATTGGATCGTCTGGCGGTACAAAAGGGATTCTATCTATCATTACCAATTTAAGTGCATCTCCACGAATATCAACACCTTCCCAAAAACTACTCGTTCCTAATAAAATTGGGGCAGATGCTTCTTTAAAATTTTTAATTAATTCATTTTTTGGAGCATCACCTTGAGCAAACAAATCTCCTTGCCAGTGTTGTTCTAAAATCATTTTAGCTTCTGCAAGTGCTTTGTAGCTAGTAAACAGTAAGAATGCATGCCCATTGGTTGTTTTTAATAAAGGCCAAATTGCTCTCATACATATTTTAATATAGTTTTCATTTCTAGGTTCAGGCAAGCCTACTGGGTGATAAATTACCGCTTGCTTTTCAAAATCAAAAGGGCTTTCCCAACTAATTGTTTTGGCGCTAGATATACCTAAACGAGAGGTAAAATAATCAAAATTATTATCTACGCTTAGAGTTGCAGAGGTAAAAATCCAACTACCACCTAAACTTTCTCTTTGATTTAAAAATTGATCCGCAATACTTAGTGGTGTTAGATTTAATTTAAATCTCGCCTGTGAAGATTCTAGCCAACGGATTTTATTTTTAGATGTTGTGGTTAGCCAAATATTAAGTTGCCCTTCCATATCTTGACACCGTTTATGTACCGCAGACAAAGATTTTCCTCTTTCTGTGATAGATTTAAGCATATCTACTAATACTGTTAGCTGGTCTTTAATCCGTTTTAATAGTTTAATTAAGGATAAATTAGCGGAAAACTCCTTCCAAAGCCACCTTTTATCCCATTTGCCTAAAGCTGTACTAAACTTTTTAATATCTGTTTCTAGTAGACTAACCTGTTCTGAAATTTCTATGGACTCTTTAGATTCGTTTTTTTGTGCATTACGAATATCACGGCCTAAATCATCTAACGATGAGCGACTAATACTAAATCCTAAAAATTGTGAGGCAATATCTGGTAACTGGTGAGCTTCATCAAATATATATATATCAGCTTCAGGCAAAACCTCTCCAAACCCCTGCTCGCGCATAGCTAAGTCCGCACTAAACAAATGATGATTTACTACCAGTATTTGGGCATCATTTGCTTCTTCTTTTACTTTTGAATAAAAGCATCCTGTATCTATATTGCAGCCATTAGGCGTACAAAACTCTTGCCTTGAGCCAACTTTTGACCAGATAAAATCATTTTCATCAATACTGGCAAGTTCTGACTTGTCACCATATACGGTCTTTTTACTCCAGTCACTAATTAATGCTAGTTTTTTCAAAACTGCTTTTGTATTTTGTTCTGCCGTTTCAGCGATTTCTAAACGACTAGAGCAAAGATAATTCTCTCTACCCTTTAAAGCTCGTGCGGTACCCTGTACTTTGCACTGCTTTAACAAAAAAGGAATATCTTTATTTAAGAGTTGTTCTTGCAAAGTTTTAGTGGCTGTTGAAATAATAACTTTTTTACCAGATAGCATAGATGGAGCAAGGTAGGCAAAAGTTTTACCGGTTCCAGTACCAGCTTCGGCAACCAAAATAGATTCATTTTTAATGGCAGAAGCAATTTCTAATGCCATATCAACCTGTGCATCTCTTTCTTCAAAGCCTTCTATTTTTGCTGATACTTTGCTATCTTTAGCAAATATACTTTTTACTTCCTCAGCTAGGTTATCTAAATCAGAGTTGGACAAACTTTTTTACCTTCACAAAATGAAACATATTGTACCTTCCTAAAACAAATTTTATTCAAAATTAGAGGGGGGGGAGGTAAATTGCGTATTTAGAGCGAGCTTTACTAGACTTCAAATAGCTTATAAGATATAATACGCTACTTCAAATTTGAGTAGCTAGAGAAGAAGACACAGAACAACCACTAATTATTTTTTACTGGCTAAAATGTACGACAACTTCCATAAAATACGCCACAATAGCTAGCTATTACGGTACATTTAACGAAACTTGGCACATATTTCTTCAGTAAAACCCTAATCGCGGTCATTCAGTGTATCCATAACTAGCTGTATTGTTAATATTAACGGAAAAGAAAAATCATGAAAATTTTATCTTCTTTAAAATCTGCTAAAAACCGTCATAAAGATTGTCAAATTGTGCGTCGTCGTGGCAAGGTATATGTAATAAGTAAAACTAACCCAAGATTTAAAGCTCGTCAGCGTTAGTCTTTAGTTTAAAAAGCTTAATTAGCTAGATAAAAAAGCACCTGATCAGTGCTTTTTTTTTGCTTAAAATTCAGGACATCGCCATTTTAAGGAAAACCTGAAAAACCGCCCATTATTTTTTACTGGCTAGCTAATATTCTCTAACCACTCCCCAAAACATAACTGCCCAACCAACTAAAAAAAACAATCCCCCTATTGGCGTAAGGAATACTAGCGGAGCATAAAGCGTAAGTGACCAAATAAATAAACTACCACTAAATAAAATTATTCCCAGTAAAAAGCTTTGTCCTGCTTTTTGCCAAATTTTTGCTTGCTTTGGCAAAATTTTCATTAATACCGCTGCCACAATTAAACCAAAAGCATGTATAACCATGTAGTTTGTTGCAGTATTCCAATTAGCCATTTGTTTATCTGAAAAACTTTTTTCTAAACCATGAGCTCCAAAAGCACCTAAAACAACTGCCAAAAACAAGATTGAACTTGCTGCAAGCAAACAACGAAGTAACATTCTTTTATACTCTTTCATCATTTTTTACCCCCCCCTCTAAAAGCCTTTTAACAGGACCAAAACTTTTTCTATAACCTGTAATTAATCCCAATTCAGCAATCTTTTCAAAATGTAATTTAGTAGGGTATCCCTTGTGCTTGGCAAAACCATATTCTGGGTATTTTTTGTCCAGCTCTCTCATTTCATTGTCTCGTGTAACCTTAGCTAAAATTGAAGCTGCACTAATTGCTAAAATTTTACCATCACCTTTTACAACAGCTTCGCATGAATAATTAATGTCAGGGCATTTGTTACCATCGACTAACACGAGGTTAAATGGTACTGTTAGCCCTTCTACCGCTCTTTTCATTGCTAGCATTGTGGCATTAAGTATATTTAAATCATCTATTTCTTCTGGAGTTGCTCTAGATATACTGTAATCAACCGCTTGTTCAATAATCAAATCATAAAAGTAAGCTAGTTTTTTCTCCGATAATTTTTTGGAGTCCATTAAAGCTAAATCACAATCTTGAGCTAACACGACAGCGGCAGTAACAACATCACCAACCAAAGGGCCTCTACCAACTTCATCAACCCCAGCAATAATGCCTGAATAGTTTATTTCATCCACTGGACTATTGCCCCTACTGCTAGTTTAGATGCATCTTGTTTAAGAGCTTTATGTTGTTGTTTAAAAGCATCTATCTGGGTTTTTCTCTTGTCAGGGTTTTCAATTATTTCTAGCATACTTATCGTTAGGTTTTCTAGGCTTGCTTGTTCTTGAATCAGCTCTGTAACAATATCTTTTTGGGCAAGAATATTAGGTAAGCCTATCCATTTAGTGGTAGCTAGTTTTTTCATTAACCAGTAAGAAAACCAATGTACTTTTATTGCTAACACAAGCGGTTTACCATGTAGAGCAACTTCTAAAGTTGCTGTTCCTGATGTTACTAGTAGCTGATTTGATGCTTCAATAACTAAGTCCGCCTGTTTTAGAAAAGTTTTAAAGTCTTTGTTATTGTTGGTTAATTCTTGAATCGATTGTTCAATCCTGTTTTTAATTTTAGTATTTATACATGGAATTAAAAAAATCATTTCTGGATGTTTTCTTTTTATTGCTATTGCCGTTTGTATATATAAATCAATCATTTGATTAACTTCTGACCATCTAGAGCCAGGCATTAATCCAGTGATAGGACTATCTTCAGCAAGGCTTAGTTTTTTTCTAGCATCTTTAGTAAAGTCTTTTTCACTAATTTGATTAGCTAAGGGGTGACCAACAAACTTAACTGGTATATCGTACTTATGATAGTAAGCCTCTTCAAATGGAAACAACACTAACATGCCATCAATTTGATGTTTTATTTTAGCAAGCCTATTCTCTCGCCAAGCCCATACAGATGGTCCTACATAGTGGATAGCGGTAATATTATTTTCTTTAAGTCTTTGCTCTACCTTAAAGTTAAAATCAGGTGCATCAATACCAATAAATACATCAGGCTTTATATCTATTAGCTGTTTAATTAAGTTTTTTCTAAGTTTTAATAATTCAGGTAAATGCTTTAGTACTTCAAAAATGCCCATTACTGATAGCTTTTCCATTTGGAACCAAGTTTTAAAGCCTTCTGCGAGCATTTTTTCACCACCAATACCTACAAAAGAGGCTTGTGGATAGTGTTTTTTTAAGGATTTTATCAGGTCTGCACCAAGTAGATCGCCAGAAGATTCTCCAGCGACCATGGCGATGGTTATATCTTGAGATGTTGTTGAACTAACGGATAATTCCACGAGATGAATTTTTTAAGAAGTAAATAAGACCATCTAAGGTGCTCAGTTCATCATTAATGCTTTCTATTTCATTAAGTGCTTCTTCTAAACGGTAACTTGTACGATACAGGGCACGATAAGCTTTTTTAACCAAACTAAGCTGGTCTTTGTTGAAACCTCTTCGCTTTAAGCCTTCTAGGTTAATTCCCCTAGGATGAGCTAAGTTACCAGAAACAGTAACAAAATTAGGAACATCTTGGCTAATTACACTTCCCATACCACAAAAGCTGTGCTCTCCTAACTGACAATATTGGTGAACTAATGTATAACCACCAAGAATAGCCCAATCATTAACCGTAACATGACCAGCAAGAGCACAGGCATTTGCAAAAATACAATTATTACCAATAATACAATCATGGGCAATATGTACACCTGCCATAATCCAGTTACCATCACCTATAATGGTCTCCCCACGATCTTGCGAGGTTCCTCTATTGATAGTAACATTTTCACGAAACATGTTGCCATCGCCAATTACTAAAGTAGTAGGTTCATCTACATACTTTTTATCTTGAGGAGCTGCACCAATAGAACCAAACTGATAAAAATAATTATTCTCACCAATAGTTGTTGGCCCAGAAATAACCACATGAGGTTCTACTTTAGTATTGTCTCCGATAGTTACATGCTCGCCAATAATACTATAGGCACCGATGGAAACATTGTTACCAATTTTAGCGTGTTTATGAATAATTGCAGTAGAATGAATCATATACTAGTCTTTTATACAGGTCTTTGTGCACATTTCATGTCACAGGAAGCAACAATTTTTCCATCTACTTTTGTAACACAAGAAAACTTCCAAATACCTCTCTTGTTGCCCAAAGTAGTAACTTCAAAATCTAATCTATCACCAGGTACAGCAGGAATTCTAAACTTACAGTTATCTACCGAAGCTAGATAATACATGGTTGAGCCATCTAGCTCTTGACCTTGAGATTTAAATGCCAAAATACCTGTGCATTGTGCCATGGCTTCAATAATAAGCACCCCAGGCATAATAGGATTATCAGGAAAATGCCCTGTAAACTGAGGTTCATTAAAGGTAATGTTCTTAAATGCTTTTAATGATACTCCTAGTTCAATATCTGTAACTCTATCAACTAGTAAAAAAGGGTATCTGTGCGGGAGGTATTTAAATATCTCTTTAATGTCCATTTCCATATTACTTTAACTCTCGTATTTGTTTTTCTAATTCTTTTATTTTCTTTGCGGTTTTATCTAAGGTACGAATTCTAACCGTGTTTTTTTGCCATGTTGCCGAATCAAGAGCAGGGAATCCTGAGTAAGAACCCGGCTGCTTTAAGCTATGGGTCACTCCAGATTTTGCTCCAAACTGGCAATTATCTGCAGTCTCAATATGACCAGTTACACCAACCTGTCCTGCAAAAATATTGTATTTACCTATTTTGGTACTACCAGCAAAACCTACCTGACCAGCAATCGCACTTCCGTATCCTATTTCGACATTATGAGCAATATGTACTAGGTTATCAATAATGCAATTGTCTGCAATTACGGTGTCGTTTAGTGTTCCCCTGTCTATTGCACAGTTATTACCTATCCAAACATTATCGCCAACTATAACGCTACCAATTTGTGGTATTCTTAGCCACTGTCCATTATTATTTGCAAAGCCAAAACCTTGTCCACCAATAACGGTACCTGCTTCAATAGAAGAGTTATTACCAATATGGCAATTTTTTTCTATAGTAACATTGCTTGATAGGTGAACATCATTACCTAATGTACAACTTTCTTTTATTACTGTTCCTGCGCAAATAATACAGTTTTCACCCAGAATAACAGCTGATTCTATTACAACATTATCTCCTATCTGACAAGATTTTGGAATTGTTGCAGATAATGAAACTACTGCAGAGCTTGCTATGCCTGATTTAACAACAATAGGGTTAAGTGCTTGAGCAATAATTGCATAGGCAACATAAGGGTCTTCAACACAAACTTTAGTCGCTTTAGTTTCTTCTTGAAAATCATTATGCAAGACAACTATTCCAGCATTAGTTTTTTGTAATTCTTCTAGTCTTTTAGGGTCATTAAAAAAACTAAGGTGTTTGCTTTTAGCATAGGATAATCCGGCAACCTGTTCTATGGACGCATTTGAATTACCTATGGTATTAGCTTGAATTTTATTTTCTTCAAGCAGCTTTATTATTTCTGAAACATTCATAATTATTTATTAAAGTCAGTGCGTTTTTTTTTGAACTGTTTGTTTAAAAAATTTAGTACTTTTTGTGTAACATCTACTTTGTTATTTGTGTATGCAATCCCTTCGTACAAAATCAAGTCAAACTTTTCTTTTTTACCAACAGATTTAATGCCTTTATTAACTATACTCTGTAAACTTGCTAACTCTTCATTTCTACGAATATTTACTAGTTCTTGAATATCATTTTTCTTTCTTTGTATATCTCTGTTCATCATGCTTATTTCTCTTTCGGCAGCTAAACGCTTACTTTCAGACATGATTAACTTGTTTTTTTGAAGGTTCTTTTGTTTTTTAGTCATTTTCTTAGCAAGCTTTGTTAACTGCATTTGCTGAGGACCAAATTCTTTTTCTAATGATGTACTAGCCGCTTTAGCTTGTGGAGCTTTTTCTAAAAGAAGACCTATATTGACCACACCTATTTTCACTTCTTTAGCAATGCTTAATGTTGAAAACATGACAAGTAAAAGAGCTGTTGATGATATAAAAATATGACGCATATTTAATCCTTGATTAAAACTAAAATTAAAACCCAAGTTTAAGGGAACCTTAAAAATGGGTGTTTAAATTATTGTATCCTATTTATAGCAGTTTTTGCATGAAACTTAGGTGCAAATATATGGCTATAAAGGTACTCCTAAATTAAACTGGAACATTTGTGTTTTATCATCTTTTTTGGCATTTAAAGAATTTGCAAAGCTGAAAGTTAACGGCCCTACAGGAGTAATCCAAGAAACCCCTAGCCCTGCTGAAGTTCTTAAACCATCTGCACTTGCAGAGTCAATGTTTTTAAAAACATTACCTGCATCAAAAAACAGACTAAAACGAAGATTATCTGAGTCATCAGCAAAAGGCATTGGAAATATTAATGACACGGTAGAAATCGCTCTAAAAGCTCCTCCTGCGGCATCTGATGAACCATCTGTAGAAAAATTATAAACAGGGCCTAGAGAGTTGGGATCATAACCACGAACACTACCAATTCCTCCTGCATAAAAATGTTCATAAAAAGGTATTTTTTTATTGCCATCATAACCCTTAACAAAAGATAAACCTGCCTTTAGCCTTAGAGTAAAGTTTTTAGATAATGGGAAGAATATGTTTTCATTAGCATATAGCTTATAAAATGATATGGTTGAGCTTGTTGGTACAGTTAACTCGAGACTTAAGCTAGTTTTTTGACCATCTGAAGGGAAATAAAATGCATTTCTAGTATCGTAACCCCAGCTAGAAGACAGCTTTACTGAATCGAACTGTTTACCATGGTCGGTAACATAGCTAGTACATACATTAAACGCAGAATCACAAAGAAGATTTTGATTATCCAATTTTACAGAAAAGGAGATATTGCTCCACTCTGAAGTTGGATAACCCATGCTCAAACGCAGGCCATAGTTGTTTAGAGTATAATCAGCAGCACCTAACTCTTCTGCATCTATTTCACGCAAATATACCCCTCCCCCTAAAGATACACCATCATCCGTGAAAAAAGGATTAGTAACCCCTAAATCTAAAGACTTGGTTGATTTACTAGAGGCGGCATTTAAGTTTGCTTTGTACCCTGAACCAAGTACATTTCTTTCTGTAACACCTATTGTAAAGTTTGTTCCATCTACTTGAGAATAACCTACTCCAGCATTAAAAGATCCTGTTGATTGTTCTTCTATATCAATAGTTAAATCAACTAAATCATTAGATATTCGGTCTGTTTTTATTGTTGCTTTTTTGAAAAAACCTAAGCGAGTTAACCTTGTATTAGAACGCCTAACAGATTTTAGTGAATAAGGAGCTGACTCTAACTGCCTTAGTTCTCTTCGAATTACATGATCTCTAGTACGGGTGTTTCCTTTTATATCTATCCTTCTTACATACACCCTTTTTTTCGGCTCTATTCTAAAGTCAATAGTTACCTTTTTAGTTTTCTCATGGATTCTTGTTTTAGGATCTATTTCTGCAAATGCGTAGCCCTCTTCACTCAACCTATCTTTTATTTTATTTACCGTAGCAATTATTTTACTTCTTGAATATAAATCGTCCTTAAATATTCTTTGTAATTTAACTAATTCTGCTGTTTTTAATATTGCCTCACCCGAAAACTTAATATTTGCAATATCATACTGTGGCCCTTCATCAAAGTTAATTGTAATAAATACTTTTGTTTTATCCAAAGATAGGCTTACTTGGCTACTTTTATGTTCAAACTCTGCAAAACCTCTATCCATGTAATAGGATTTAATAGTTTCCTCATCAGATAGCAATTTTGGCTTAGCATAACTATCACCATCAGAAAAAGTACTAGAATCAGAAAGTAACAAACGGCTTTTAATTCTCTCATCAGAATATGTTTTATTTCCAACTAAGGTAATTCTACCTATACTAGCAGGCTTACCCTCTTCTACATTCACCTTTAAAGAGACCCTATTTCTATCCAAGTTAGTGACTATTATTTCTATCTCTGCGGCATAATATCCTTGGTTTTGGTACTGTCTTCTTAAGTCAATGACAATTTTATCTAACTGATTTTGGTTAAAAATTCGGCCCTTTTTAACACCTAACCCTGCTAAGGCAATTTCTAAGTCTTCTTCTTTTATTAGTTCATTCCCTTCCATAGAAATGTCTGCAATAGAAGGCCTTTCTTGTACTATTATTTTCAAAACCCCATGCTTTTGTTTATACAGGGCAATATCTTTAAAGAACTTAGTTTGATAAAGTTGTTGTAAGCTCTGCGCAGAAAGTTCTGGTGTTAACCTGCTACCTATTTCGATAGGCAAATAACTACGAACAGTCTCAAAACTTATTCTTTTATTACCTTCAACAATAATCTTATTAACTTTAAAACCGCTCGCTAGAGTTGATTGGTTAATTAATAACAGCGACAAAAATAAAATAAAAACTCTAACCATTGGATATACGAACCACATCATTAAATATTGCAAAAAAAGTTAAGCTAAATATTAGCAAAACCCCAAATTGTTGTAAAAAAACCTCATACCTAGCTTTTAAAGGTGTGCCTTTAACTATTTCAACTATATACAATACTAAGTTACCACCATCAAGTACAGGTATTGGTAATAAATTTAATATCCCTAGGCTTAAACTTAACAGACCTAAAAGGCTTAAAAAAGATACCCAGCCCAATTGTAACGCTTTTCCTGAATAGTCAGCTATAGAAATAGGACCAGATAGATTTGAGACATCTACTTCACCTATAACCATCCTTTTTAGCATAACTAAGGTCATTTTTACCATATCAAAACCATGCTCATAGCCTAGTTTTATTGAATCAACAAAACTGTAGTTACTTTTTGAACGATACGGCTGATAAACTTGTTCATCAAAAAAAACAGAGGCTCCAAAATAACCAATCTCTTGGCTTGCATATTCACGAGATGAGATAATTAATGATGTAGTGCCTATTATTTCTTTCCGATAAAATTTTACTTGTAAAAGCTTATTGGGGCTTTTTCGTACTAGTTTGACAAAGCTACTCCAGCTCTTTATAGCTACTCCATCTACTGCTAATATTTTATCACCAACTATAAAACCAGACTTATTTGCAGGAGAATTAGGGCTTATATTACCCAATACAGCAGGTAAAGTTGGTAAATCAGGAACAAAACCTAGTTCACGAATTCTATTTTGCTTCGGACTATTTATATCCAAATTAGTTAAGGATATCTCAAATTTATTAACCCTTGAAGAATCTAAAAAAGATTTAGTGGTAACTGTAATTAATGGGCTTTTGTTTATTAGAGATAATAAAACTTGCTGCTCTACTTCTCGCCAAGTATTTACTTTTTTATCATTTATATTAGTTATTTGCCTAGGTTCTTGTATGTTACCAGCCATAATAGATAGAGGGCTTGAGTCGGTTGCTTTTGCAAAAACTGGTTTAACTCCAGATACCCCAGAAAAATAAATTAAACTAAAAATCATCCAAGCAAATATTAAGTTAACCAAAGGTCCAGCAATTACCACCGCGAAACGAACAAAAACACTTTGTCGATTGAACGCCCTGGAATAGTCTTCTTTAGGGTTCATAACAGAGGTTCCATCTCGTTCATCTAAAAACTTAACAAATCCGCCTAAAGGAATCATGGCTACTTTAAAATTAGTTTCTCCTCGCTTAAAGGAAAAAATGGCTTTTCCAAATCCTATTGAAAAATCTACTACTTTAATATTAAAAAATCGTGCGACAGCATAATGGCCCCACTCATGGATGGTAACTAAAATACCCATTGCCAGAATAAATCCTAAAATAGACCATAAAACAGTTATCAAACTAACTTACCCACTGCCAAATTATAAGGTACAGGGGCATAGCTAAGATAAGGCTATCTAATCTATCAAGAACCCCTCCGTGCCCTGGTAAAATCTGGCTACTATCTTTCATTCCAACCTGTCGTTTTAACAAACTCTCAAATAAGTCCCCAAAAATTGACAAAGCTCCTATTGTGCTTAGTATAAAGGCAAGATAAACATAGGATATGCTTACTTGTGGTGCAACAAGGAGCAAGCCTAAATAAGCAATAACAAAAGAAAGAGCTATTCCCCCATAAACCCCTTCCCATGACTTACCTGGGCTAACGAAGCTTGCCAGCTTGTGTTTACCAAGCTTTCTACCACTAAAGTAGGCTCCTGTATCTACAGCCCAAATAGTGAAAAAACTTAATAAGATAATCTGTGCAGAAAAACTTTGCTTTATTTCTATCATTGAATAGTAAAAAGGGTAAATAACCAAAAGACCTAAAGCAAACAATAAGAAAGAATTTTCAACTATCTTTTTACCTTTTCTTATTTGGAATGACAAAACGGTAATCACCATAACTACCAGTGGTGTTAATAATAAGTACAAAGGAAAGCTACGGTTTTCTATTAAAAAACCTATAAGCAGCGCAGATGCAAGAAAGGCTATGCCCCAAGACAGCTTTATAACTAACTTTTCTTTTTTAGCAAAACCTGACCACTCATAACCAATAATAAAAGTAACCAATAGCATCAGCATTTGCCACCAAAACATATTTCCTAAAAACAACATGCCTCCTACAAATAATGCCAATATTGAAGCTGTTATTACTCTAATTTTTAACATCTGTTACCTGCTCACTAGTTTTACCAAAACGCCTTTCACGATTAGAGAAAGAGGCAATAGCCTTATCAATTGATTTTTCATTAAATTCTGGCCATAGTTCATCTGTAAAGTAAAATTCTGCATAAGCCATTTGCCAAATTAAAAAATTACTTATTCGTTGTTCTCCACCTGTTCTAATTAACAAATCAGGTAGAGGCTGGTCAGATAAAGATAAAAACTCTGACAGGCTTTCTTCCGTCATACTTTCTATAGACTCTTGTGGATTAGCTTGTTGCCATTTTTTTACTGCCCTAACAATATCTGCACGACCGCCAAAATTAGCGGCTATATTAAGAATTAAGCCCGTGTTGTTAGCTGTTTTTTCTTCTGCTTTCACTATATGCTCTTGTATTTCAACAGAAAAACCAGACTTTTCTCCAACAATAACTAACTTTACCCCTGCCTTGTCTAGTTCATTTACCTCTTTTTGTAATAGCTTTAAAAACAAAGACATTAATTTACTAACTTCGTCTTTTGGTCTTCTCCAATTTTCTGTACTAAATGCAAATAATGTTAATGACTCTATACCTATTTCACCACAATATTTAACTATATTTTTTAGTGCAACCACACCTTTTTGGTGCCCTACAAACCTAGGAAGCATTCTTTTTTTTGCCCAACGACCATTGCCATCCATAATGATAGCAATATGCCTTGGCTGATTAGTCATGCTTGTTTTTTTAATCAAAATGGTTACTTTTATTACACAAATAAAAACGGCCTAGTAAGTGACAACTTAGCTAGACCGAGTAAAACGGCTAATCATATATTATGCCGTAAAATAACTTTTTTTTCAGCTTAAATTTCTAATAAAGTAGCTTCTTTCTCTACTAATAACTTATCAATGTCTTGCACAAAAGAATCTGTCTCTTTTTGAATGCTATCTTCCGCATCTCTTAACTCATCATCAGTTATTTTTTTATCTTTATTTAAACTTTTAAAATCAGAATTTGCATCTCTTCTGATATTACGAACGGCTACTTTTGCATGTTCTGCTTCTGCCTTAGCAACCTTAACAAACTCCTTTCTTCTTTCTTCTGTCAAAATAGGCATCGGTAAGCGAATTAAATTCCCCGTTGTTGCTGGGTTAATCCCCAGGTCAGATTCCATAATTGCTTTTTCTACTACAGAAACCATAGGCTGTTCCCAAGGCTGAACTGTCAAGGTTCTCGAATCTTCAACATTTATATTAGCTACCTGACTTACTGGCACAAAGGTACCATAATAGTCAACAGTTAAAGAATCCAAAATACTAGGATTTGCTCGCCCTGTACGGATTTTGGCAAAGTTAGCTTCTAAATTTTCTACGGACTTGCCCATTCTTGATTTTGCATCTACTTGAATTTTATTTATCATTTTACCAATGTTCCTTCTTGTTCACCATTAACTATACGCACAACTGCATTCTGTTTAAACATATCAAATACGCGAATAGGCATATTATTTTCTTTACAAAGAATAAATGCAGTCGTATCCATTACCTGCAAGTTTTTTTGAATAACTTCATCAAAAGAAAGTTCTGTATATAGTGTAGCATTAGAATCTTTCATAGGATCTGCTGAATAAATACCATCAACCTTAGTTGCCTTTAAAACTATATTCGCATTAATTTCAATGCCTCTTAATGCCGCTGCAGAATCGGTAGTAAAGTATGGATTACCTGTTCCAGCTGCAAAAATAGTTACCAAACCATTACTCAAATCTTTTTTAGCTTGGTTAGCATTAAATGCAATAGATACACCTTCAATAGCCATCGCAGAATATACTTTGGCTTCCATACCCATGTCTTCAAGCACATCTCTTAATGCAAGAGCATTCATGACAGTTGCCATCATTCCCATGTGGTCGCCAGTAGTCCTTTGAATACCAGAGCCAGCTATCTGTGCTCCACGGAAGATATTACCCCCCCCCACTACTAAAGCTACTTCAACGCCAATTTCACGCAAAGATTTTACTTCACCAACCACTTGACGCAAAGTATTAGCATCTAAACCAAAGTCTCCCTGGCCCATTAATGCTTCACCACTAAACTTTAATAAAATTCTTGAATATTTAAGTGACATTATTTTCCTTTACCGTGATTTTAAATATAAAAAAGCTACACTCCATAAAGAAAACCTTAGGAGTATAGCTTTTTATTAAAACTTATAAACTAAATATGCTTAGAACAAGAGTAAAGCTAACCAGTTACTGCAGCCGCTGCAGCCGCAACCTCTTCGGCAAAGTCTAACTCTTCAATCTCAATATTTTCACCAACTTCTAAACGAATAAACGCAGTAACAGTTGCATTATTAGATGCTAAAAGCTTCTCGATAGTTTGATCAGGATCTTTAACAAAAGCTTGTCCTAATAGGGTGATTTCTTGAAGATACTTACGCATACGACCTTCAATCATTTTTTCGATAATCTCAGCAGGTTTACCTGAATCAGATGCCTGTTCAATTTGAAACTTACGCTCTTTGTCTAAAACTTCTTGGTCAACATCTTCAGCAGAAATAGCTGAAGGATTAACCGCAGCAATGTGCATCGCAACATCATGAGCAAGAGCTTCATTACCACCACTAATAGCAACAACAACACCAATTTTTTCACCATGTTGATACTTGGCAATTAAACCTTCAGAGCTAATTGTTTCAACACGGTTTACAGCCATATTCTCACCAATCTTAGCAACTAACCCACGACGAACGATATCAATAGTTTCGCCAGAAGCCACTTTTTCATTCATCAATGAATCAACCGCAGTATTATTAGTCGCTAAAGCGATAGACGCTATTTCATTAGCAAAGTTTTGAAACTCATCGCCCTTAGCAACAAAATCTGTTTCACAGTTTACTTCAGCAATAGTTGCAGTTTTCTTATCATCTGCAATAGCTATCGCGATAATTCCTTCTGCGGCTACTCTGCTTGCTTTTTTATCTGCTCCAGCCATACCTTTTTTGCGTAAAAACTCTATTGCATCATCCACATTACCATAAGTTTCAGTAAGTGCTTTTTTACAATCCATCATCCCCGCACCAGTAATAGTACGAAGTTCTTTAACCATAGATGCTGTAACTGCCATCTTATAATTCCTTTTTTAAAATTTGGAAAACCTTATTAAAATTAATAAGGCTTAAATCCAGACAAGTAATTCTTTATTTAAAACTATGCGTCTGTTTTCTTTTCTGTTTTAGCTACTGCTTTCTTAGCTGCTGGCTTCTTCTCAGTTGTAGCCGTTGCTTTCTTAGCTGCTGGCTTCTTCTCAGTTGTAGCCGTTGCTTTCTTAGCGGCTGGCTTCTTCTCAGTTGTAGCCGTTGCTTTCTTAGCTGCTGGCTTCTTCTCAGTTGTAGCCGTTGCTTTCTTAGCGGCTGGCTTCTTCTCAGTTGTAGTCGCTGCTTTCTTAGCTGCTGGCTTCTTCTCAGTTGTAGTCGCTGCTTTCTTAGCCGCTGGCTTCTTCTCAGTTACCGCTTCTTCTTTCTTAGTCGCTGGCTTTTCAGTTTTAGCTACTACTTTTTTAGCTGGCTTGTTTTTAACCTTAACTACAGGCTCTTTCTCTTCAACAAAATCGTCACCTTTTACTGCTGTAGTAATAGAACCTTTACCTTCTAAAACAGAATCTGCAACTGCAGAAAGGTATAGAGTTATTGCTCTAACCGCATCATCATTACCAGGAACAACATAATCAAGCCCGTCTGGGTCGTTATTAGTGTCAACTATTGCAACTACAGGAATACCTAAATTTTTAGCTTCTTGTATTGCAATTTTTTCATTACCTGAATCGATAATAAATATAGCATTTGGCATAGCACGCATATCTTTTATCCCGCCAAGAGAAAGCTCTAGCTTATTTTTACGGCGAGTACGCATTAACGCTTCTTTTTTAGTGATTTTTTCGAAAGTTCCGTCTTGCTCTTGAACTTCTAGCTCTTTAAGCTGCTTGATTGACTGCTTAATTGTCTTAAAGTTTGTCAACATTCCACCTAACCAACGGTGATCAACATAAGGCATACCACAGCGTTTAGCCTCTTGAGCAACTAACTCACCAGCGGCTTTTTTAGTACCAACAAACAGTACAGTTCCTTTGTTTGCAGCAACTCCACCTAAGAAGTTTAGGGCATCGTTAAATAAAGGTAAGGTTTTTTCTAGGTTTATGATGTGAATCTTATTACGAGAACCAAATATGTACTCGTTCATCTTAGGATTCCAGTATCTTGTTTGATGTCCGAAGTGAACACCAGCTTCTAGCATTTGGCGCATTGTGACTTTAGCCATGATTTTCTCCAATTTTGGGTTGTGCCTCCATCTACTCAAAAAACGAACCCTTTTACAGCTTTAAACTTAATTAAAACCGCTTAGTTATCAAAGCTGATAACTAATTAGGCACCCCGTTTACTTGTGGTAATAGATGTGCGAAGTATTAAAAAATAAAATTATGCTTAAAAAACCTATGATTTTTCAAGCGGCGTATTTATATCATAAAGCAGGTTAATTTTCAAGAAGACAATACTAAATAAAATTCTTTTCTAACAAGCTACAAGCCTTAGCTCTCTTATTTCTGCATTATTTAAATGGGGCATTGTTCGTTGTTTGCTGGCAGACAACCTTAAAAAGGCGGTTTGCAAAATTTGCAAAGTATCTCCATGCGCCACCAATAGGAAGCAGGCGGCCGAATTATTTTCTTCTAAATTACTAATTAATGCGGTTACTCTATCCATTACAGAATCTGCACTTTCTACATTATCAAAGGTGTGCGAAGAATCTGTAGCGTCATGCCCCCAAGGAATTTGATAGCTTTTATCTGTAAGTAATTCAAATTCACCAAAATCTCTTTCGCGTAAACTAATATCTAACTCTAAATCATAATGTGACTGTAAAAGATTATGGGCAATTTGTGCAGTTTCTTCTGCTCGCTTAAAATCTGAACTAATTATTCTAGTGCTAGAACTCAAGCCTGTTAAAACAATACTTTCAGCAACTTGTTGCTTACCTAGCGCACTTAATCCATAATTAGGTACCCCATTTTCAGGGCGACTAACTACAATCCCATCAATATTTGCAAGGCTTTGTCCATGGCGTATAACAAAATATTGGTTTTTTAAAGATAGGTATTTTTCTATGTTATTCATAATGGTTTTATTTATTTACAACCTATCAAAAATAGAGCCTTGAGAGGCTGTAAATAGCTTTTCATAGAGCCTTGATGCATAGGTATTGGTCATGCCGGCGATATAGTCAGAGATAATTCTATGTTGATGCCTTGTTTCTTGTTGTTCTGTATATTTTTGGTAAATATGATTAGGTAGTAGTGCTTTTGGATTTGCCCTTAGTGATTTAAATAAATCTAGCACTATTAATTGCCCTTTGTATTCCATTCCTTTTACTTCTGGCAAACTTATCACATGTTCATAAATAAATGATTTAAGTAAATCTAGGACCTCCCCTTCTGCCTTTCCTAATTTTGCTTGGTATTTTAGTAACGGATGTTCAAAATCTTTATTTTCTACAATTTTTACGCTTTCAACCATTATTCCTACCATCTTACTAATCGCGTGTTTTCTGCCTTTTGAACGACCATTAAATAGCCAGTTGCTCATTTCATCACCCCAAAGATTATGGGTTTTAAAAACCTTATTATTCATTACAAACTCTTGCCAAAGGTCTTTTTGTAGTAGCCCTATTGCTACGGCATCTTCTAGATCATGAATGCCGTAGGCAATGTCATCAGCTATTTCCATTACGGTGGTGTCTAAAGCTTTGTGCTGTGTTGTTGCAAACCCTTCTTTGCTGTCTTTTAATTTTGTAAACTTATTTTTGTCTTGTTCACTAAAGAGATCCAGTACCCAGTTAAAGATTAGCTTTTCATCATTGTAGATACTTTTTGGTGGTTTCCAACTTTCCATACTTAGTGTTTTAAAGTCAATGGCATCAGGCTGTTTGATTTCTTTTAGGTAATCCTTTTTTTGTCCTATTATCTTATCGTATACAGCAGGATATTTTAGAACCCCTAGTGTTGCTCTTCTTGATAGGTCTATGCCGTTTTCTGGAGTATATTCTCCAAGTTTTGCGAGTACTCTTAGGGTTTGTGCATTACCTTCAAACCCACCATTTTCACGCATCATGTAATTTAGGGCAGTTTCTCCACCATGCCCAAATGGTGGGTGACCTAAATCATGGGCTAGGCAAATAGCCTCGATTAGATAAAAAGATGGTAGCCAGTCCATGTAGCCTTTACCTTCACCAACAGTTATAAGCTGTTCTACTAATCCTGAACCAACTTGTGCCACTTCCATTGAGTGAGTTAAACGAGTTCGATAAAAATCAGATTCGTTTAGTCCAAATATTTGGGTTTTGGCTTGTAAACGGCGAAAAGATGCCGAGTGAATTACTCTTGCTCTATCTCGTTGATATACTATTCTTTCAGGTCTTGATTCAATTCCTGCCAAAAAATCACTATATCTTTGTGTCCAGTTTGATTCAGGTGTTGCCTTATCCGCTTGCATTAACCACAATTTCCATGTTTAATTAGTTATTAAATTATTATGCAACAAAAAGAGATGGCTATGCTAAAATTTTTTACACCAATATTACTTAGTGCCATGCTGGTAGGTTGTTTTAATCCAGAGTTAGATGAATGTAAAAGTAAAGCCAGCAAGCTATGGGACAACAGTAGCCTACAAAAACATAAAAACGGTAATAAGGCTTATTGGCGAGCTATTAAAAGATGCGAAAAAAAACACGGTTAAATTTGTTTTAAAATCTTATCTGCCACCCTAAAAGAATTAGCGTAGATAGTAAAGGTAGGAGTAATACTACCTCCATTAGGCATAAAACTTCCATCTGTTACAAATAAATTATCTGTGCCATGTACTCTGCAATCCGCGTCTAGTGCCGAAGTTTTAGGATCATGACCAAACCTTAATCCTCCTGCAATTAAATTGGGGGTTGGTGAGCTAAAAGCATTGCCAAAAACTTCATTTGCTCCCATTGCTTTCATTACTTGTTTGCCTTTATCTACCAGATACTGTGCAACCTTTAAATCATGCTGATGATAGCCAACTTTTACCAATCCAACAGGGCTTCCCCACTTGTCTTTGTTGTTATGGTCTAAAGAAACAAAACAATTATCTGTGGTTAGCCAATCACAAAATACCTCAAATTTAAAATCTTTACTTTCGGTAAAATGCTTTTTAATCCTCTGTTTTAAGGGGGTTCCCCAAAGTAACTTGCCATCTTCTCGTTTTAAAGTATTAGCTTCTGCTGTTGGGCTAGGTGGGTCAAATACAAAGTCAATAGTTCCACCTTTTATGCGTTTTCCAAAGGTTTTTTTATCATTAATAAAATACCAATCTTGCAATGCACGATTAAAAAATGGCCCTCTAACTTTTAAATCTCGTGCCTGTTGTTCGCTAAAGTTATCTAGCTTGAATACTCCATGCCCTGTGCCACCAGCACAGCAATGCAGGTTCTTGCCTAGCTGGCCATATTTATTGCCTATTCCATTTGGGTGTTCTTTGGTTTGAGAGCTAAGTAATAAACGGCTAGATTCAATAGAATAACAAGCAACTACTATTATTTTAGCTTTTACATTAATTTTACCCCCCCCCTCATAATAATCAACAGACTGCGCATTACCTTTTTTATCTGTATTAATTCTATATACCTTGGCATTGGTGATGATTTCACAGTTTCCTGTTGCTACCGCAGTATTTAATAAAGACGCCCTAGAACTTGCCTTAGCACCAGAATGACAGCCATAACTACCGCAATAACCTGAATACTCACAGCCATTTCTACCATTATGTGGTTTTGATAAAATACCCCTTGCCATAGGCAAAGGATTAAAACCTATTTTTTTACAAGACTTATCAAACCAGCTAGAAATAGGATGTTCGGCAGTAGGAGGAAAAGGATAGTCCGCGGTTGAACGAGGCTCTAAATTAGGGTGTTGCACAATCTTTCCTGAAACACCAACTATCTGCTCAACTTTTAGATAATAAGGCTCTAAGTCTTCATAGCTTATCGGCCAATCAACCGTATTTGCTCCATCTATCTTGCCAAATTCTGAAACTAAGCGAAAATCTTCTGGCTTTAAACGATGGAAATAGCCACTCATAAAATTAGAAGCCCCACCAACGATATTACCACCCCAAAACTGCCCTGTTTGGTATCTTTGCCAGCTTCCCTTCCCATCTGGTTCTTCTAAAGTATGGCGTTCATATTTAGTATTAGATTGGAAAGTACCTCGCCTTGCTAATTGCTCATCTTTAAAAAAATCTTCTTCCGTAAACCAACCGCCTTTTTCTAAAATAACAACAGAATGCCCTGCCTTAGATAATTCATAAGCGATAGGACCCGCACCAGCTCCACTGCCAACGATGCATACATCATACTCTTTGATTTTATTTTTAACCTTCACCGACAACTCCAAAACTTAAATAGGTTTGTTGTGAGTTTGGACGCGGAAACCCTGGCTGATGCTCAAGCCACTTCCAACCTATACCATTAGGGTTGCCACCATAAGCTGGGTCAAGTAAAAGAGCTTCAACAAGATAATAAAGGATTAAAGATATCCAATTCTCACCAAAAGAAGAGTTTTCAATTTTAGTTAACATTTCATTTTGTTTTTTAACTGACAACTCAATAAACTTTTTTCCGACTAAATCTTCCGTAAAAACATCAACACTTACCAAACCCTTAATTAAATAAGCAGGGTCCCCATCAGCGATGTTATTAGGATCTTTTAATGCCCAGTTTAAGTATTTTAAAGCATGTAAATCCGCTGCTGAAGGTCCATCACCATCATCTGGAAAAAGAATTTGCTGAACCGCAAACATTGTTTTAGTTTGGTGTTGGTTAAAGGCACTTTTGTTCGAATCTAGCTTAGCAAATACAGGCTTATGCCCAACCAAACCAGCTATCAAAACTGCACTAGAAGATAGTTTTAAAAAATCACGCCTATTCATACCACTTTCATAAGCAACAATACTTTTACTACTATTATTTAAAATACTATTTGCACTAATAACCGAACAATTCATAACAAAACTTCTCCTCACTACTATTAGACCCTATTTTCATTTTAAAATTCCCTAAAAATAATTAAGAGGAGTATAATTTTTTAAATAAATATAAGGAAAAGACAATATGAATACTGCATCATTTTTAAAAGATTTAGAGTTTTCAGGTAAAAGTGTCGTAATTAAAGCCTTAATTGTTAGTGACTTTGGTCGAGAAATTCGTATTACTTTCAAAAAAGATCAGGTTATGAAAGAACACAAAACACAATATCCAATCACCGTAATGACCCTAGAAGGTAGTATTGAGTTTAGTATTGGCAAAGAAAAAACTATATTAAATTCAGGAGATATTATTGCCGTAGATGGCGACATAATGCACCAACTAAAAGCTTTAAAACAATCTGTAGTAAAACTAAGTTTACACAAAAATGATACTGTTGAAAGAGTTGAAAAAGTAGCTAGTTAATAATATCAAAATCCTCTCTTATAACTTTGGGGAGCAATCAAAGCATGGTAAAATGTTCGGCTAAATTTATACCTAGGACATAAACTAATCCATGAAAACTTCTAATCTATTAATTTCTACTACGCGTGAAATACCTGCCGATGCGGTTGTTGCTAGCCATAAACTTATGCTAAGAGCAGGCTTGGTTCGCCCAGTTGCTGGTGGGTTATATAACTGGTTACCGATAGGCTTAAAAGTACTGCGTAAGGTTGAAAAAATTATTCGTGAAGAAATGGATAAGGCAATGGCACAAGAAGTTTTAATGCCAGTAGTACAGCCTATGGAACTATGGCAAGAATCTGGGCGAGCGGATGAGTATGGTGCTGAATTATTACGCTTTAATGATCGCCACGGTAGAGAATTTGCACTAGGACCTACCCATGAAGAAGTTATTACAGATTTAGTGCGTAAAGAAATTCGTAGCTATAAACAATTACCTACTATTTTTTATCAAATTCAAACAAAATTTCGTGATGAAATTCGTCCACGATTTGGGGTAATGCGTTCGCGTGAATTTATTATGAAAGATGCCTATTCTTTCCATATAAATCAAGAATCCTTAAATGATACCTACCAAAAAATGTACGAAACTTATAGCCGTATATTCACTCGTATAGGCTTAAATTTTAGAGCTGTACAGGCTGATACAGGTTCTATTGGTGGAAATATGTCGCATGAATTTCATGTACTTGCTGATTCAGGTGAAGACGATATTGCTTTTTCAACCAACTCAGATTTTGCCGCTAATGTTGAACTAGCAGAAGCCTTATCTCCTCGTGGAGAAAGAGCTGAAGCAACCGCAGAACTAACAAGGGTAGAAACACCAAATAAACATAGTATTGAAGAGGTTTGTGATTTTTTACAACTTAAGAAAAAGAAAATTGTTAAAACTTTAATTGTTAAGGGTGCAGATAAAAAACATCCAGTTGTTGCCCTAGTTATTCGTGGAGACCATGAATTAAACCAGATTAAATCTGAAAAATTAGCACTAGTAGCTGAACCTTTTGAAATGGCAAGTGATAAAGAAATTTTTGATGCTATGGGATGTAAAGCAGGTTCTATTGGTCCTGTAAACGCAACTATTCCAGTTATAGTTGATAGAACAGCCTCTCATTGTGCAGATTTTGTATGTGGAGCTAATGAAAATGGCTTTCACTTCACTGGGGCTAACTGGGATAGAGATGCTAAGCCAACATTAATTGCCGACATTCGTAATGTTGTTAAGGGTGATTTAAGCCCTTGTGGTAAGGGCAAAATAGAAATCCGTCGCGGTATAGAAGTTGGGCATATATTCCAACTAGGCAACAAATATTCAACCGCACTAAATGCCACGGTACAAAATGAAAATAGCCGCTCACAGGCTTTAGAAATGGGTTGTTATGGAATAGGGGTAACTAGAGTTATTGCTGCAGCTATTGAACAAAACCATGATGAAAAAGGTATTATTTGGGCTGATAGCATTGCTCCCTACCAGGTTTGTATTGTGCCTATGCAAATGCACAAGTCTCCTAGAACAGAAAAAGCAACCATGGAAATTTACGATAAGCTAGTAAGTATGGGCATTGAAGTATTACTAGATGATCGTAAAGAAAGACCAGGAGTAATGTTTAACGATATGGAATTAATCGGTATCCCGCATAGAATAGTAATTGGAGAACGCGGTTTAGATAACGGACAAATAGAATACAAACATCGCCGTGATGAAAAACCTCAAGATATTGACCAAGCTACATTTATAGACTTTTTAACTAATAAATTGGCTAGTTCTTAAAAAGGAAGAAGAATACAATTAAAAGGGGATTTTACCCCCCCCCCCGCAAAGCATGGGGGTAGGTTAATTGTTTAATTATTATTTAAACTTTCTAACCATTTCTGTGCGGATTCTTTTGTTTTTTTATATTTACTAGCTTTTTTTAGGTAAATTTTTGCATTTTCTATGTCGTCTAATTCACTATAAGCAACAGCTATTATCATGTTAGCACTGCCTTTTTGTTTTACTGTTTTTTTAAGAGCTTGTTTGGCATATTTAATTACATTTTTAAACTGGTCTTCTTGCTCAAAATATAGCTGGGCAATGTATAAATCATTCTTACCAGTGGTAGAATATTGTGCGGCTTTTTTTAGTGCTTTAATTGCTTCATTTCTTTCTTTTGCTTCTTGTCCAAGGGTTGATAACAACTCATAGTTTTTTTGACTTTCTTTTACAACCTTTTGATTAATGGCTATTTTTAAAACTGAAAAAGCTTTGTGAGGCATGTTTTCTCTATTTAAAACATAAACAAATTGCATTATGTCATTTTCTTTAGTTAGAAACTTTTTGGTATGAGCTATTTGCATTATTTCTAGTGCTTTAGGGTATTTTTCTTGTTCCATAAATAGGCTAGATAACTGTAGCCAATGCTTTTTTTCTTCTGGCCAAATCCATACCATTTCTTCTAAAATAACCGTCGCATTTTCTAGCTGTTTTAGTTCGTAATATGAGGAAAATAACATTAGGTAAATTGATTTTTTCTTGGCGAAAAACTTCTTGGCTTCTACCAGGGTTTTTATGGATTTTTTATACTCTTTTTTAAAGAAGTACGCACTACCTAAACCAAGGTACACATTTTTATTTGGTTTTTTTGCTAGTTTCAAATAGTCTTTATAGTATTTTATTGCGGTATCTAACTTTTCTTCTTGCATACTCAAGCCTGCTAAACTTTGTAAAATATAAAGAATAGTTCTATCTGGCAGAGCATTTAATTCATAAGATTTTAATAGATATTTCTTTGACTTGGCGTAAGCAGGTTCTTGTATATAATACATTCCTGCGGTGTAATAAAGGTAAGCTTTATCTATATCACGAGAAGGGGGTTCTTCTAAAAAGGCTTTTAATTTCTCTTCTGCTTCTAACTTTTTATCTTTAATTATTAGCTCTTCTATTTTTTGTAGCCTTTTAAAGGTACTTATAGACATAGCTGATTCAGCAATGGTGTTGCTAGAAAATATTAGTAGTAAAATTAGTAGTATTTTTTTCATTTATCCAACTTAAATTCTATTTTTAGCATGGCTCTTTGTTCTATTGCCTCGCCCTCTTCCATTTTGGCTCTAAAACGCCACTTTAAAATAGCTCTTTTTGCTGATTGTTCAAATACTCCTTCAGGGGCTGACTCTACAACCATTACATCTTTAACGGTTCCCTGTTTGGTTATAGTAAACTCTAGCGTTACAAAACCTTCTTTACGCATTCTTTTTGCTCGCCTTGGGTAACGAGGGTCTATCCTTGATATAGGGATAACACTGGTACTAATTGCCCTGCCTCCTGATGATACGAAGGCATCTCCTAATGCACTGTTTGCATTTAGATTTAATGGTAAATCTAGATCTAAATTTTCCATTTTAATTGGCTGTTTTACTGCTTTTACTGTTTTATTAATGTTTATTTTAGGTTTAAGTGGTTTTTTCTTTGGCTTAGGTTTTTTAGGCTTTACCCGTTCTTTTTTTATTATATTTTGCTCTTTTTTAAGGCTAATAAAATCCATAAAACCAGAATTATCACTTTTAATATCTTGGTTTGTACCAACATTTATCATGCCTTGCAAACCCCAAAACAAGCCAAAAACTATGGTTATAGCTGCAAAAAAGCTTACCAATAGCCTGAAATAAGTTTTAGACATTAATAGTTTTATATCCATCGTTATCGTCTTCTTACTCTTCTTTGGACGCGGCAATTGAGATGTTTTTAACACCTGCTAAGCGAATTTGGTCCATAACCTTAACAAGTATTCCTGTTTTAGCTTCTGTATCTGATTTTATTATTACCGCAGACTGTGGGAACTTTGCTTTCATTCTTTGTATATTTGCTCTTACTGCTCTAATATCAATATGGCGTTTGTCCATCCATATTTCACCGTTTGGTTTAATTGCGATAAGAATATTTCCTTTAGACTTTTTCTCTGCTGTTGCGGCACTTGGGCGGTTAATATCTATACCTGTTTCTTTAACAAAAGAAGTGGTTACTATGAAAAATATCAACATAATAAAAACCACATCAAGCATTGGTGTTAAGTCAATTTGAGCATCTTCCGCTTCTCTTCTTGCTCGTTTCATATAGTTTCTTTTAACCTCTCATTAAAGTCTACAACTTGCTTGTCGGCAATTTCTTTTATTCTATGCTGAAAAAACAAACCTGTAATAGCCACCGCCATACCAGACATTGTTGGCAGGGTTGCCATCGATATACCATTTGCCATCGCTTTCGCATCGCCTGTGCCATTTTGGGCGATAACATCAAATATTTCCATCATTCCATAAACAGTTCCAAACAAACCTAGCAATGGCGCTATTGCTACAAAAACCTTAATTAAACTAAAGTTTATAAATAACTTTTGCTCATAGGTGTCTTTATAAAGCTCTCTTATTCTGCTTCTATCTTTATGGCAACTAAAATCTTTCCAAGAATAAATAAGTTCATCTCTATCTTTATAAGCAAAGAAATATAAAAAAATAAACCGCTCAATAATTAATAACCACAACAAAACGGCTATAGCGAAAATCATATACAGCACCATACCTCCTTGATCAAGGAAGTCTGTTACTGAATAGTAGGTTTGCATTAAATACATATTAAAAATTAATAACTTTTTGCGATTAAACCAACAGCTTGATGCTCAAGCGTATCAATAATTCGCTTGGTTTTTGCGACAATAAAGGTATAGGCAAATAATAGCGGAATAGCCACGCTTAAACCTAGAACAGTTGTTACTAAAGCAGTAGATATACCTCCTGCCATTAATTTAGGGTCGCTAGTTCCAAATAAGGTAATTGATTGGAAAGTAATAATCATCCCCGTAACCGTACCTAATAAACCTAATAATGGAGAAACTGCTGCAAGTAGTTTGATAAGGGTGTTATACCTTTCTACAACGGGAACTTCTTTCATTATTGCTTCTTCAATTAAGGTTTCTTTTTGTTCATGTTTTTTATCTTTAGAATCCGCATAAGCAATTGCTATTCTTCCCAGTGGATTGTCTGCAGTTGGCTTATCTATATTTTTAATTTGTTTATCAATAGCCATAGAACTCATAGTTAGACAATAGTAACGGTAAGCAGCTAAAGACAATCCAATAAAACCAAGTATAAGAATAATGTAGCCAACTATCCCACCCTGATTAACTCTTTCGAATAGATTAGGCTTTTGAGTAAGCATGTTTAAAAGTTGCCCACGAGTTGGGTCAACCATAATTTTTACAAAACCATCACCACCAACTTCATCATCAAAATTTTCTGCGCTATTATGATAGCGAGAAGAAGGTTGCTTAAACAGTTTTTCAAACATATTGTTTTCTGGAGCATAAAGTAGAAAATCACCTTCTGAAACTGCAATATAAGACCCTACTCTAACCACTTCTTGCTGTTTTTTAGTGCCATCTAACTGCACAACAGGGGCATTAAATCTCGACACTTTACTACCTTCATCAAGCTCATTAAGCATAGTAAGCCACATTTTTTCTAAAACAGAAATTTCAGGCAAATCTTTTGCTTCAGAAAGTTCCTGCATAAAACTTACCCTATTAGGATAATGGATAGAAACTATTGAATGCTCAAAATTAGCTTGTAACTCGCCAGAAACCTGCCTAACCACACCAAAAAGCTCACCTAAATCACCAAGTTTTCTTTGTAGCTCTGCTTCTAAGATAGCAATTTCTTGCTCATTTTCATCAATCGCACTTTTAAGGTTTTCACTTTCTAACTCAAGCATATCTCTTTCTTGTTGTGCTTTATCCAGTAAGTTAGAGCGTCTAGTTTTTTCTTTTAAAAACCATTTTTTCCTGTTTTTATCAACCAATAATTCGGTATTAGTATTGGCTTTTATTTGATTTAATAAATCCGTAAACGGTACAACCTTTTTAACAACTTGGGTTTTATTATCTTTGTTAAGTGGCAAGGTTTTATTATCTTCCGCAGATAAAACTACCGAGTTAAAAGAAAGTAATAAAGTAAAGAGTATAGTTAATTTCATCATCTTGCCTCCGCTGCTGGAACAGCTGCAAAGAATAAGTCTGGAGATTTCTGCCTCTTCGCTATTTTAATTGCTTTTACAATAGATACCTTATAATCACCATCAAGCTCCTGCCACTTGCCATCGGTAATGTTCCATGCAGAACAAACAGACTCGTCAAAACTTAAATAATAAAAGCCTACTCTACCTAGTTTTAAGAAAGTTACCTTTTTATTATCAATTTCACCATCATAAGCCTCAATAGTATTGCCATAATCAATTTCAATCTGATAACCTTCTAAAATCTGCCTATACTTAGCGGCAACACTTATGTCTGCTCTCTTCATGCTAGCTTTTAAAGTAGCCATTCTCTTACTTCTTTCGTGCGGTAAAAAAGGGTAATCAGAAGCAACGAAACTATCTAATGAATTTATCATTCGTTCCATAAAAGGCATAATCTTTAAAGCAGTAGCCTCAATACCCTTGATGGATTGATTAAAAGATATTTTTTCTGCTTCTTGCGAAGTAACTATATCTCGTAATTGACGATTATAAATACGGAAGTTTTCTATCTCTCCTTGCAAGCTTCTATACTTATCAAACATAACTGTAATTTGTGCATCTGTTTCATTAATAAGTTGTTGAGAAGATTGTAAAGTTTGATTGGTTTGACTAATAACTTCCTTGCTTTGCTCTAACTTGTTAGCAGAAACTGCCGTTAGAGAATAACCAGAAAATAATAAAAGAACCAGAGCTCTCTTTAAAAACATAAAAAATCCTTAAGTAAGTTTTACAAATAAGCAAAAGATTGTACCAGTAAATAAGCCATAAAAAAAATACAAGAGGCTATCTCAATACTATCTCATAAGTTTATCTATAACATTTAATCACTACTGTCCGATTTAAAACAAGCCTCCCTGAGCAGAGGCATCAAAAT
>CAZMHA010000003.1:0-38995 GCA_964565985.1 uncultured Piscirickettsiaceae bacterium
TTTTTTTTTTTGGGGGGGGGGGGGTAAATTTACTCTCCAGCTGTTATTTTCTGGTTGTTGCCAATGCGCACATAGTTGTTTGTAAACCATTAGTGCTCCTTTTATTTTTGCATCTAAGGCATGCCCTGCAATGTGTGGGGTTGCTATGTGGGCTAGGCTGTAAAGTTGTGGGTTTATGTTTGGTTCATCTTGCCAGCAGTCTATTATGTTGGTTATATTTGGGTGTTGTTTGGCGTATTTAATCCAATGTTGTTCATCTATAATCTCACCACGGGCGGCATTAATTAGTAAGGCATGTGGTTTGATTTGCGAGAAGTTGTTTTTATTTAGTAGTTGTTTGGTAGCAAATTGGCCGTAATTTGTTAGTGGCGTATGAAAGCTTACTATGTCCGCAGATAGTGCAGTATTTAAATCTACAAAATTTGGTAAGTTTTCTTTTTGTTGCCTAGGTGGGTCGTTGGCTAGTACGCTTAGCCCTAATGCCATAGCTTTTTGTTGCAGTAGTTTACCCACATTGCCCACACCTATAATACCTATGGTTTTATTTTTTAAGGATATGTTTTGCTGTTCTGCAAAATTAATAATGCAGGTTATTACATATTCTGCAACAGAGTTAGCATTACAACCTTGTGCAGAGTAAAATTTAATATTGTTTTGGGCAAGATAAGCTTGGTCAACATGGTCAAGACCAACTACACTACTGCCAACAAAGTCTATTTTGCTGTTTTGAAGGAGGGGGGGGGTAATTTTTGTGCGTGAACGAATAATTAGTGCATCAGCATTAAGCAAGTGTTGTTCATTAATTTCTTTACCTGCAATACAGGTTACTTTACCTAGCGAGGCAAACATTTCCTTGGCAAAGGGCACTGCGTCATCGATAATAATGTTTTTAGCCATTTTTTTCATGGGAGAGAGTTTATTTTGAAAGCTAATCAAAAGCAATCATTTTTAATAGATGGGGAAGTAGGAGCCTTGCAGTTAAAAATTGTAGAGCCTACAACTAAAGACAATAGCTGGGTAGTTATTTGCCATCCACACCCAAGTTTTGGTGGCACTATGGACAATAAAGTAGTTACAACCTTACAAAAAGCCTTCGCTTATCTTGGCTATGGCACGCTAGTGTTTAATTTTAGGGGTGTTGGCAGCTCTGTTGGTGAATATGATGGCGGTGTGGGCGAACAAGACGATTTAGTAGCGGTTGTAAATTGGCTAAAAGACAATTTTATTGTAGAAAATTTTACCCTAGCTGGGTTTTCATTTGGTGGCTACATAGCATTAAAAAAAGCACAATATTTGCAAGCAGATAACTTATGTATTGTAGCACCAGCAGTAGGAATGTATGATTTTAGTGGCATTAACATAAATACAAAATGGACCCTAATTCAGGGTGGTGAAGATGAGGTTATTTGTGCAAAAGAAGTGCTAGATTGGGCAATGAAACAACCTGTTGTACCAGATGTTTATTGGCGTTCATCTAGCCACCATTTTTTCCATAAACAGCTTGTTTGGTTAAAAAAAGTTATTTGTTTAGTTTATTAAATATACATGTTTGCTTGACATATTAGTAAATACTTATATAATTCCGTCCCAACAACAATGTAAGAAAATGCTTATACTCTAATAAGCTTGCTTTCTATTAAGCTAATAGTTAACCTTATTTAGTTAGATGGCAACTATAATATTTAAGGACATACCATGCAGTTTGGTTTTAAAAGTAAATTAAGGCATAGCATATTACTACTAGGGGTTTTCCCTGTATTGGCAACGGCACAAACCTACTCGTTTAAACAGTGTGTTGAAGCTACGCTAAGCCAAAACCCTTCATTAGATGTAAGTAAATACAAATTAAAACAAGCAGAATATGCATTAAGTGAAGCAAATCGCAGCAGGTTACCGCAAATAACCTTGTCTGCAACGGCAACTAGGTCAGATAATGCTTTAAATGTTTTTGGTATGAAGTTAAATCAACGAGATGCCGCATTTAGAGATTTTGGCTTTTCTGAATTTAATCCATTAGACCCAAATATAGTTAACATTATTCCTAAAGATTTAAACAAACCTAAAGCACATAATGACTTTAGCACTCGCCTAGAAATACTTTTGCCTGTGTGGAATGGCGGTAAAATTTCATCTTATAAAGATCAAGCGTCTTCGATGATAAGAGCAGCTAAGCACGGTGACGAGGCGGTTAAGCAGTTTTTAATTTTTAATGTTTACCAAGCTTACGAAAGCGTGCATACTGCAAAGGCTTATGTGCAGGTAGCAAAGCAGGCGGTAAAGGCTTCTAAGGCTTATGTTATAACCACAAATAACTTGGTTAAGCAGGGCATAGTTGTTAAAAGTGAGTTTTTGAGTGCGAAAGTAAATTTATCCCAAGCTGAAACAGCTCTGCAACTAGCAAAAACTCAAGAGCTTATCGCAAAAGATAATCTGCGTAATTTGATGTTTTTAGATGCAAATACACCACTAGAAGTAGGTTTAAGAAAAGACTTGTCTTTAGGTGCTAAAAGTTTAGTGGACTTAACTGAACTTGCTACCTCGAAAAGCCCTGCAATAAAGGCAACTAGACAAATGGCTCGTTCTTCTAAAGATGCTGTTTCTGCAGAAACAGCAGCTAACTATCCTAGCTTTAATATTATGGCACGCGGCGAAACCAGCGACCATCAATTTGATTTTAGTAGTAAGTCTTATACTGTAGCTGGTGTAGTTTCATGGAAGCTAACCGATTTTGGTGTAACTTCTAGCCGTATTGACCGTGCAAATGCTTTGGCTAATGAAAAACGCTCCGAGTTAATAGTAAAAGAAAACAAGGTTAGGCTAGATGTTTTAAAGTCTTGGCGTATGCTAAGCGTTGCAAAAAAGCGTTTGGTATCAAACAAATTGGCAGTGTCTCAAGCTGAAGAAGCACAAAGGCTAGTGTTAAGAAGACACAAGGGGGGCGTAGCAACTATTACTGAAGTTCTTGCTGGGCAAACTCAATTAGATAAAACTAGAGCAGACTTAGTTGGCGCTAAGTTTGAAATAAATTTACAAAAAGCAAAAATTAAATTAGCAACGGGTTCTATGAATCTTACGGCTCTTTAAAGGAAAAATTATGAAAAAAATATCTATATTATTACTTGCTGTATCAAGCTTTTCTTTAGTAGGCTGTTCTTCTGAAGAAGCTGCACAGGCAGCAATACAAAAAGTTAATGTTTCTGTTGTTCCCGTAGTTCTTGGCACAATTCCTTTAAAAACCGTGGTTCCTGGTTCAGTTGTTTCTGACCAAAAAGCTAAAATATCTTCGCGTTTAATGGGTTATATTAAAAACTTCGATATAAAAGAGGGCCAAAATGTAAAGCGAGGGCAACTTTTATTCTCTATCGACTCAACAGATGTTAAAAGTGGCATAACAAAAGCACAGTCTGCTTATAAGCAAGCAAAAGCTTCTTTGTTAGATGCTAAATTAGACTTTAAACGCTTTAAAAAACTATATGAAGATGAATCAGTATCTAAACAACAATTTGACAAGATGAGCTTAAAATTTAAAGTAGCTGAAGAACAGATGCTTTCTGCAAAAACTGGCTTGTACCAAGCAAAAGCACAACTAAAATATGCTAATGTAAAAGCTCCTTTTGATGGCGTGGTGATTAAAAAAATGGCAACCGCAGGTGATTTATCTGCCCCTGGTTCACCAATATTAACCCTAGAGAATAGATCTACTTTAAGCGTAAAAACACATGTTTCACATGAACTATACGCATCTTTAAGAGATGGCGACACTGCAAGTATTGTTTTAGATGGTATCGATAAACCTTTGGTAGGAACTATCTACGCAATGGTAGGGGCAGCAGACCCAAAAACAAGAACTCATACAGTTAAGCTGAGCTTGCACAGAGTCTCTAATGTTAACAGTGGTACTTTTGCCCGTGTATCTTTTACGCGTGGCGAAAGGCAAACTATGATGCTGCCTAAATCTTCTGTACTTAATCGTTCGGGTATAGAGGGAGTATTTGTTGTAGAAGGTGATACTGCCTATTTTAATATGGTGCGTTTAGGCGAGCAAATTGGTAATGAGATTGAAATAAAATCTGGCGTAAACTTAGAAGACCTAGTAGTTATTGATAATAATGAAAGTTTGTTAAACGGCGATAAGCTAGTTGTAAACAACGCCAAATAATAAAGTAGGGTATTGTAAATGAGCGATTCAACAGATACAAACGAAAATAAAATGAATATTGCAGGTAAATTAGCCGCTAGTTTTATTCACTCTAAAATAACCATGATGATTATGATTGCCATTACTTTAGCGGGCACTTTAGCTTATGTGGTAACTGCTCGTGAATACAATCCTCAAATAGTTGTTCCCGCAGCTAACATTATTGTACCTAAAGGTGGAGCAACCCCTGAAGAAGTACAAAATATGGTAGTAAAACCGTTAGAGACAATCTTAAATGCCCTACCTGGTGTTGACCATACTTTTGGTTATGCAAGCCAAGATTTTGGAGTGGTTACTATCCAATTTAAAGTTGGCGAAAGCCAAACAGAAAGTTTGGTTAAGCTATACAACCAAATTATGCAAAACATGGATAAGCTACCGCCAGACACCCAACAACCATTAATTAAACCAATAAATGTTGACGATGTACCTATTATGACATTGGCAATAACCTCCGATGACATGACAGGTTATGATTTGCGCGATGTATCTTTAAAGCTAGTTGAAAACCTAAGAGACTTGCCAGGCGTATCCTTTACTAATGTTTTGGGCGGTAGCCCCAGAGCAATAAATATTTGGCTAGATGCACAAAAAATAGCTTTAACAGGTATGCCTTTAGAACATATAAGTAAAATGCTAAAAGGTAGTAATGTATCCTTACCCGTTGGCTCGCTAGTTGACCGAAATATCTCGCATCCAGTTAGAGTTAATGGCTTTTTAGGCAATGCTGAAGAAGTAGGCGATATTATAATTGGGGTTGAATCTGGTAATCCTATCTACCTAAAAGATATTGCCAAAATTGAAGATGGACCTGTTGAAGTTGATACAATTACCCGTATAGGATATGGTAGATACTCCGATAAAATAAGTAATTCAGAACACCCAGCCGTTACTATTTCTATAGCTAAAAAGCCGGGTACAAATGCAGTAACAGTATCAAATACCATATTAGCGCAAATTGAACTACTTAAAAAAACAACCCTACCGCATAATGTTGATGTAACTATTACTAGAAATGATGGTGAAAAAGCCAATGCGGCGGTTAATTTATTAATGGAACACTTAGCAATAGCTGTTGTTTCAGTACTACTTATCTTAATTTTGTTTTTAGGCTGGCGTGAAGCAACTATTGTTACCCTTACCGTACCCTTAATTCTGTTTATAGTATTATTTGTAGGCTATCTTTTTGGGCAAACAATTAATCGAATTACTTTATTTGCACTAATTCTTTCATTAGGCTTGCTTGTAGATGCCGCCATAGTTGTAATTGAAAATATACACAGGCACATTCATAACGGATTTGACCCTGATAAGTTTGACGAACTATTAATTAAAGCCACCAATGAAATTGGTAACCCAACCAATGTAGCCACCTTTGCGGTTATTCTTGCCTTTATACCCATGGCATTTGTAACAGGAATGATGGGGCCATTTATGGCACCAATTCCTTTCAATGTACCAATCGCCATGCTAGCATCATTAATAATAGCCTACATACTAGTACCTTATGTTTCATACAGATTTCTTGGGAAAAAAGCAATAAAAGAAATGCAAAGAAGAAACTCTTTAGAAGACCACCATGTGCATAAAGAAGATTGGATGCAAATACTATACGAAAAAGCTATTACCCCATTTATAGACAACAGAAAGAAAAGAAACATATTCTTATTTGCCGTACTAATATCATTATTTGCAGCTATGGCACAGCCAGCTATCCAGTTTTTTAGAGGCGACGACATGAACAGCAAACTACACCCACTAGGTGTAGAACTAAAAATGCTACCCTATGACAATACCAGCACCTTCTTAATACAAATAGATATGCCAGAAGGAACCGCCTTAGAAGCCACAGACATTGTAGTGAGAAGAGTAAATAATGTACTAAGAGAAACCCCTTTTGTTACTGATTTTAGTGTATTTGTAGGAACACCAGCGCCAATAGACTTTGCCGCTCTAGTTCGTGGCGACCTAATCAAACAAGGCACAAATTTTGCACAAGTTCGTGTAAATTTGGTCGACAAACACAGCCGCGACCTCTCATCACATGAAATAGTGCAACATTTTGACAAGGCAATAAAAAAAGTAAGAACAAGGTTTCCTGAAGCAAATATAAAAATTTATGAAACCCCACCAGGGCCGCCAGTAACCACACAAATATTAGCCGAACTATACGGACCTGACTATGACAAACTACGCCAAGCATCTAAAGATATTATGGAAAAAATGCACAATATTTACGGACTAACAAATATAGACGACAGCGTAACAGAAACAACGGCAAGCTATGAAATAAACATAGACAGAACCCAAGCCAACTTACTAGGCATAGTGCCAGCTAAAGTATCTAAAATGTTAAGAGACTACATTAACGGCTACGAGCTAGGCTACATGCACCTTGATAATGTGCGTGAACCAGTAAATATAATAGTACGATTACCTCGTTCAGAAAGAACAGTGCCAGAACAACTATTATCGCTAAGAGTAACCTCAAGAACAGGAGCTGCCGTACCTATCTCCTCCTTTGCATCAATTAAAAAAGTAACTAACGCCAAACCAATAATAGGAAGAGACCAGCATCAAATGATAATGGTTGGAGGAGAGCTACTAACCTCTAGCCCCGTTTATGCAATTTTATCCCTAGATAATATGCTCGATGAAGTAATGCTAGAAAACTCAAAAGTAAAGTTCCACACCACCAACCTAGGTTTTGTATCAGCAACACCAAATGATGTAATGGACTACACCATATTATGGGGAGGAGAAATGCGCCTAACGCTAGATGTATTTAGAGACATGGGAAGTGCCTTTATTATTGCACTAATCTTCATCTACCTAGTACTAGTAGCCTACTACCGCTCATTTATGATGCCAGTTATAGTAATGGGAGCAATACCCCTAACCATGATAGGTGTATTCCCAGGACACTGGCTAACCGACCAAGCCTTTACTGCAACCTCAATGATAGGCGTAATAGCCCTAGCAGGGATAGTAGTAAGAAACTCACTACTACTAATAGACTTTATTTTAGAATATCGCAGCGAAGGAAAAACCCTTAAAGAATCAGTGATTCAAGCAGGTAAAGTAAGGTTTAGACCAATTTTACTAACCGCACTAGCAATAATGTTTGGTTCACTAATAATGATTACCGACCCTGTATTTGGAGGGCTAGCAGTATCGCTGATATTTGGAACACTATCCTCAACAATCCTAACCCTACTAGTTATTCCGCTAATGTACTATATTTGGCAATGGCATGGAGGGGTTAAATATACAGAAGGTAATGTTACAAGATAATATTACAAAGCTAATTATTAAAAACAATAAAAGTAATAATTAGCCCACGATAAGAGCGGTTTTTACCCCCCCCCCCCCTAAAACCCAAAGGAAAGGGGGTATAAAGGGAAAGGGCTGGTTTTAACTCAACAAATCATCTTCCGTACAAGTTTTATTTCTACCTGTTTTTTTACTTAAATAAAGAGCTTTATCTGCACGATCAATAAAGTCATCAGCACTTTCACCAATCCTATAAATAGCAACACCTGCGGAAATGGTTAACTTGATTATTTGACTAGTTCTTTTAATATGTAATTTACTATCCTCAACCTTTTTACGGATACTTTCAGCTAGTAGTCTTGCACTATACACATTGGTTTTTTTTAAGACCAAAATAAACTCCTCACCACCTATACGAGCTATTAAATCGCGACCCTTAGTTTCATCTCTAAATATTTTAGCAAGAAATTTTAAAACACTATCGCCAATAGTATGACCAAATTCATCATTTATATTCTTAAAAAAGTCAATATCAAAAGCAATTAAAGACACACTCGGCATACTTGAAATATCTGGGCTAGCTAACACCTCAGCTAAAAACTCATTAAAGCCCCGTCTATTAGACAAACCAGTAAGTTCATCTGTACGAGCAAGGATTGTCGCCTTGTTTAATTCTTTTTTAAGAGTGCTTACCTCACTAGTTATTTGCTCCACATTGTTTTGTAGCTCTACAGACTCATCTTGAGAAATCTTTAAATGAGGTATTATCTTATTTTTTATATGCAACAAAGCCTTTACAGCACAGCTTTCTTTTTCAGTAGTTTTAATGTGCTTTGCCAAAACCACATAATTTTTTTCAGAACTAACAACCCAATTATTAATTTCGCCAAGCAAATCATCTAAAAGAGAAGAAAACTCCTCATATGGAACATGGCGTTGAATGATTTTAGCCCATAAATTAGTAAACAATATTTGGGCAGAATTATGATCATAATTTTTAGAATGAATTAAAGCATTAATTTCTGCAACAAACTCAGCATCATTTTTTAAAATAGTTTCATAAATTAAACTAAAATGGATAGGGTCAGGTTGGATAGGTAAAGTTTTTGATAACTCCTTAATCTTAACTAAGGTTTTTTTAGCTATTTGTTCAATATTACAATCATCAACAATATAGCGTTCAGTAAAGTTGGTTCCCATGCTTTTCCTAAAGTACAAAAAATTTAAATAATTAAACTTATTATATCTACTTGTTATAATAATATACAAAAAACATTGCCAACAAAGGACAAAAATGCCCGGCGAAAAATACACCAACAAAATTAGTGCAAGGTTTTGGCTAACCACAGGCGAAACCTACCTAGGAATAGGAAGAATAACCCTACTAGAAAAAATAGCCGCAAAAGGCTCAATATCCGCCGCCGCAAAAGACATGAAAATGTCATACAAAAAAGCCTGGAAACTAATAGACGAAATAAACCAAATGTACCAAGAACCACTAGTAATAAAAGAACAAGGCGGCAAGCTAGGAGGAAGAACCATTATTACCAACAAAGGTCAAGAAGCCATCAACAACTTCCGCCAACTAGAAAAAAAGCTAATCAAATTTTTAAAAATAGAAACAAACAATATAAATTTATAAAACTATTGACATTCACCCAAAAAAGCATACAATCCTCTCCTTTCAAGTTGTTGTAAAACCTAAGCGATTCATCTAATTGTAAAAGTTAAACCAACACTTCAATCCCTTATTGCCCGTTAAAACAATAAGTTGTTACGCATTAAAATACACAAAATTAAAGCGTAATTGGGATTAAACATAGAAATTTAGGACAAAAGTAATGAAAACATTTGTTGCAAAACCTGCAGAAGTAAAGCGAGAATGGTTCGTTGTAGACGCAGAAGGAAAAACACTAGGTCGCATATCGGCAAAAATAGCATCTCGTTTACGCGGCAAGCATAAACCAGAATACACACCACATGTTGACTGTGGCGACTACATTATAGTTATCAATGCAGAAAAAATTGCAGTAACAGGTAACAAAAGAAAAGACAAACTATACCACCACACAACTGGATATATTGGTAACCTAAAAACCACCAATTTTGAAGCCCTGATTACACAACATCCTACACGCCCAGTACAAAAGGCAGTAAAAGGCATGTTACCAAGGGGGCCACTAGGCAGAGAAATGATGAGAAAGCTAAAAGTATTTGCAGGCTCAGAACATACTCATACAGCACAACAACCTAAAGTACTAGACATATAAAGGACAAAACAATGGCAACAGAACAATTCTACGGAACAGGTCGTCGTAAAAGCTCAGTAGCTCGTGTATTCCTAACATCAGGTACGGGCAAAATGACAGTAAACGGACGCGACATAAACAAATACTTCGCTCGTGATACTGACCTAATGATAATAAACCAACCACTAGAAGCGACAGAAAATGTTAAAAAATTTGACGCATACATTACAGTAGTAGGTGGTGGAACAACAGGACAAGCAGGAGCAGTAAGGCACGGAATCTCTCGTGCACTACTAGCATTTACTGAAGAAAATCGCCCAATCTTACGCCAGCGCGGGTTACTAACTCGAGATGCTCGTAAGGTAGAAAGAAAGAAAGTCGGCTTCCGCAAAGCGCGTCGTCGTCCACAGTTCTCCAAGCGTTAATAACAACCAACGCCACCACAAAAAAGCCTGCACTATGCAGGTTTTTTTATACCCAAAATAAACCAACCCACAAAAGCCATTGTGGTAAAAAAACAACACAGTGGTATTTTATATTTTTTTACAGCCTAAAATGGAATATTGGCAAGTTAGTAAGGTATAGTGCTCAGCAAGTTCACAACATTGTGAGCGTTTTTTAAATAACTTAATAACTTAATAACTTAATAGGTAACAATAAGATGAAAAAGAATATTATTGCTCTAGCAGTTGCAGCAGCAGTTGCAGCACCAATGGCAGCACAAGCTGCTCCTACCGTTTACGGTCAAATGAACATGGTTGTAGGTCAAGATCGTGCAGGTAAAGACACAGGGATGACTGTTGATAGCGTTGCATCTCGTGTAGGTGTTAAAGGTTCTTCAGACCTTGGTAAAGGCCTTAAAGCTATTTACAAGATTGAGTTCGGTGCTGGTATTGATGAAGATGGTGGCCGTCTTAAAGGTCGTAACCAATTTGTTGGTTTAGCTGGTGGTTTCGGTACAGTTTTAATGGGTCGTCATGACACACCTTTAAAAATGTCTCAACCTAAAGACTTCTTTAACGATGGTGCTTTAGATAATGGTAAAGTAACAAGAATTGGTTCTGGTAATAGTACAGGTGGTGAAGACCGTGTTCAAGAAACTCTAGCTTATGTTTCTCCTTCTTTTGCTAACACTAAGCTTATTTTGGCTTTAGTTCCTAATGAAGGTTTAACAGGAACTACTACAAGTTCAATAGTTAATATTTACTCTTTAGCAGTTATGCATGGTTCTAAGAAAAAAGGCCTTTATGTAGCTGGAGCAATCAATTCTGCGGATAAAGATTCTGGTGATACTACATATATGCGTATTTCAGGACAATATGCAGCTGCAGGTATGGTAGCTAACTTAATGTACCAAACTTCTGACTATTTGGGTGCAGAAGGTAACAACATTACTGTTGGACTAGGATATAAAATGGGTAAAATGATGCCTAAGTTTAAATATTCTATGACCAGTGAAGATGAGAGTTCTGGTAAAAAAGGAACAGTTATCGGTTTAGGTCTTGACTACAAAATGGCTAAGAAAACTACAGCATACGCTGAAATTGGTCTAGTTGATGAAGACTTTGCCGGAACTGGTAATGACTATACTTCTGTAACAGTAGGTCTTTTACATAAGTTCTAATTTAAATATTTACTAATTTTGTATTAGTAGATTTTAAATAAACCAAAAGCCCCATCTTTCTTCACGAAAGGTGGAGCTTTTTCAGTTTCACCCCCCCCCCTTTTTTTATTTATATATATTTTATTTACTTGAGCTTATAATAAGGATATCGGTATTTATATAAATGTTTAAGAAGGGTCTAATGCCTAGTAGTAATAGTGTTCAAAAAAAACAGTCTGGATTTATCCTTATCTTACTGGTGGTAATACTGCTGGTGGGTGCGGTAGCTTATTTTGTGGGTGCTACTCGTAATCTTGCTTGGCAATTATCTACAGAATCTAAATTTACAGAACTTAATGAATTAAATAAAATTAAAAAACAACTGCTACTATTTGCGTTTAGCTTTTCAGAATTGTATTCAACAAATAGTTCTGGCAATATGCTAGATTCTAAAAAAGTACCTGCTCCTGGGTATTTGCCTTGTCCTTATGATGTTTCTGTGGGCAATATGTCTTCAGAGTGTTCTGGTTTTGTGGTTGATCCATCTGGTACAGGTAATGCTTTAGCTAACCCTGGCTTTGTGATTGGGTTTTTGCCTGCTAAGGTTTCTTCGCGATATTTTTATTTTTTAGGTAATTATGTGCCTCAATCTAGCCTTGCTAGCGATTACATTATGTTGGTTGATGAAAGGTTTGTGTATAAAAATTCTCATTATACTTCTGTGAGCGGGTCAAGTATTCAGCGTTACTCTCCTTTAAACAATAATTTAATAAATACTGGCCCGGCAAATAAAAAGCCAGTTTTGCGTTTAAATGATGATGGTAATGAGTATGTGGCGTTACTTATTCGTTCAAATTCTACCAATCTTTATCCTGCTCAAGATCAGGCTACTTTAAGGCCTATTGCTGGTTTAACTTCTGCCAATCCTTTAAGCCGTTTTTATGGGCATTTGGATAAGAGGTTTTCTGATGCGGCTTTGACTACTGAGGTTAATGGTAATCAGGATAATGATTTTAGGTTTTTTTCGGCGGCTAAGGGTAATTATGGAGTAAATGATGTTATCGTCGGTATTAGTTATGATGAATGGATTAATGTGGTTAAGGATAGAGTATGTAGCCAGAGAGATAGTTTAAATGATTCTGATGCGGATGACGGTTTTTGGTTTGATGCTTATGATAGTAGTAATAATAGAACAGGAGCCAGTTGGCGTGGGAGGGTAACAAATGCTTTTTGCCAATAAAAATCAACAGGGCTTTACTTTAATTGAGGTTTTGATTGCCTTGGTTTTGCTTAGCTTGCTGTTAGGTGGTGTGGCTAAGTTTGTTAGTTGGGATAATGCAGAAAGCCGAGTAAAAAACACGGTTAGTTCTGTACAGGGTGTTGAAGATGCATTAAAAACTTTTTTATTGGTTAATAAGTATTTGCCTTGTCCTGATGAATTTGACTCAGGTGATGCTAAGGAGGATAGAAACTCAAACAGTACTTGTAAAAGTAATAAGGGGTTTTTGCCAACAGAAACTTTAGATATTAAAACTAAAGATGGTTGGGGGAATAAATTTTATTACAGGGTTAACTCTGCCACAAAATTATCATCAAAAATTAATAATATTTGCCACCCCGCCAGTATTTTTGGCAAGAGTGGAGGTAGGGATGAACCGAGTAGTTTTGCTCAGTGTGAAGATACGGGGGTTTTTTATTGTAATGATTGCAGTAGTGCATGTGATTCAGATTGTGATTTCTCTGAGGACCCTCGGGGCTCAAATAACCCTCCATACTTTCATTTAAGCACGCGACCATTTGGTGTGGATTCTCAGGAGTTTTCAAATCTAAAAATAAATGATCCATCTGGTGTCGGTCTTAGTAAAACTGCCGTTGCGGTTATTGTTTCGTTTGGCAAAAATGGTTCTAAAACATGGGAAAATATTTTAGGCAGTTCTGATAAAAAATGTTCATCTTCTAGCAGTGTAGTAACAAGTGCAGAAGTAGATAATTGTGATGGCGGGATAACTTTTACCCATTCACTGGCAAGGGAAGTTGATGATTACCTTGGCTGGATAGACTTATTTGATGTTAAAAGAATTGCCGCAAGCAAGGGTTTTTTTGAGTGATATCTAGAGTAGTTTTTGAAAAAGGTTTTACCCTTATAGAGTTGACACTGGTAATGGTTATTATCGGTTTATTGTCGGTTGGTGGTATTAACTTAGCTAAGGTTAAACGAGAGCAGGCTTTGTATAGTTCTTCAGAAGAAAAATTAAAACAAATAAAGCAGGCTCTTATTACTCATGTATTAGTGTATGGGCATTTACCTTGCCCTGATACAGGTAGCGATGGTAAAGAAAATAGACCTTCAGGAGCTGATGATTGTAGTAGTGTTTCTGGCAAAATTCCTTATTTGGATTTAGGGTTAAGCCAAGCTGGCGTAAGGGATAATTGGGGTAATTATGTTGTTTATTTTATCAATACGAAGGCGACTAGCTCATCTAGAGTAAGTGATCAGGATGAATCCGCTAGTTTTTTTGATTTAGCAAGCTCTCCTGGGTCTGGTCATTTAACTTTTGACTTAGACACTCCCCCAAAAGCAGGGGATAGTGGTGTAGGTAATCTAAATATAAAAGACGGCTTTGGATCTAACTGGGCTCTCTATCAATTAGCTGTTTTGGTAGCATATAACAGTAATGGAGCAGAAACAAAAGCAGATTGTTCTGCCATGGGTTTAAAAGAAAAAGAAAATTGTGATGGAGATCGTGATTTTATCCGTAAACAATTGCTATTAAAAAAAGGTAGTGATTTTTTTGATGATAGCTTGGTTACTGTTTCTGCAATGGATATAAAAACCTCTATTTTAAAACACAACCCTTCTTCGATAGATTGATTAATGACAAAAGTTTTAGTAGTTGACGATGATCTTGCTTTACGAGGCATGCTTGCCATGTCTATTGAAGCTGCAGGATATCAAGTAACGGAAGTAGGTTCTGCTAATGAAGCTATCCAAAGTTTAAAATCTAGCAGGGATACTCTGCTAGTGGTGTTGGACATGGGTATGCCTCCAAATGAACACTCTCCTGAAGAGGGGATAAAGGTGTTAGGTTGGATTAAGAACCATACTCTAGATATAAAAACAATCGTTCTTACTGGGCAAGCGCCTGAGGGTACTTCTTACCAAGCTATTTTGCATGGTGCATTTGACTTTTTAGAAAAGCCTATTGAATTCCCTGCCTTACTTAGTGCTTTAAAAAGAGCAGAGTCGTTTAGTCTCCAGACATCTAAAATTCAACAACAAGAGAGTCGTCATAAGATAGAGCTGGATGTTTTAGTAGGGGGGGGTAAAAAGTGTTCGTAATGTCGCAGAATTAAAACTATTGCAAAGGGTGTTGATAGAAACAACATTTAATGTCCACGAAACTGCAAGAATAATGGGTCTTAAAAGAGAGAATGTTTATTACTTGATTAATAAGCATGGCATTGAAAGAGAGGATTTTACTAAGTGATTTTTGGGATGGAAAATGAATTGACTATCCTGTCGCTTTTGTTAGTTATTGTCGGTGTAACAATGGTGTTGGTTTATGCTTATCTAAAAAGAAAATCTAGGTTTGCGAATATTTTAATTTTAGATTTGTATAGGATTAATCAAGAGGTCTTATCTTTTTTAGAACAGTCTTGGGAGGTTTTAGAGTTAGCAGGACAAGTACATTGGTACGGAGTGGTCAAACAAATGTACTTAGGCAAAAATGTTAATTTTTTGTCCAAAAACATAAGGGTAAAAGGCAGTAAAGATTACTCTATTATCGTTGACGAAGGTGATGTTAAACTAGATTTGTCTTTAGTGATTAAGGTTAAGTCTAAAAGTGAAAATGAGTTGATTGCAGAAAAAATATTCCAGACATTTCGGCTCCTTTTAACTTACAATATAACTAGTAAAAATATGCAATTTATCTTGTCTAAAGAAAGGTTGGAAAGATTTCAGTTGTTTATTCATCATGATATTAAAAACCTTGCACAGTTTATTAGTTTACTGACTAATCAGGTGAACACCGTACAAACAGCAAGTGATAAGATTGCTTTAATAGCTAAGCTAAATAAACTTTTACCTAGTTTATCCGCAAAAGCAAAAAAAATAACTAGCCATATGCAAGTAGGTAAGGAAAGTTTTACCGATTTAATACAGGTAGATGTTGTAGAGCAAATTAAGTATTATGCAAATAATAGTGAAGTTACTATTGTTTTTATGACGGAACCAACTATAAATGTAAAAATATCTGAGGTCTTACTAAGGCAGGTTATTACCGAGATAATGGAGAACTTTAAACAACATGCATATAGCATGAAGAAAGAAGTAAATGTAAGGGTATACCAGCAGGCAGACTATATTATATTAAACTTTAAAGTACAAAAAGAATATAAGAAAATGATTCCTGTGGAAAGAATGTTTGAACCTTTTTGGACAACTAGTAATAGTGGTATGGGCTTAGGTTTATTTATAACCAGAGAAATGTTAAAAGAAGCAGGTGGTAAAATTGATTTTATTCAAAATGATAATGAACTAAATTTTAATATTGAAATACCTGCAAAAAGATAGTAAAAACCAATGGAGTAAAGAAAATTTACTCTTTTTTATAATTGTTACCCGCCTTATCATAAAAATTGTGTAGAATATGTATAAAATTAATTAAGGGCTAATTAAATGTCAGTAGTAAAAAGTCAAAAGGGTTTTACCCTAGTTGAAATAGCAATTGTAATGGTTATTATCGGCTTGCTTTTAGGTGGAGTTTTAAAAGGACAGGAACTAATTAAAAACTCAAAAATTAGATCAATTATGAATGATGCTGATGGAATGTGGGCTGCAATATATACCTATCAAGATAGGTACGGTGCACTTGCCGGAGACGATGATTCTGCTGATACTCATCTAGGAGTAGCGGCGGCTGATAATGGTAATGGGAATGGTAGTGTTGATACTGCCGGTGAGCTTGGACAAGTATTTGCTCATTTAAGAAAATCAGGTTTAATTAAAGGTGTAGGAATCACACCTCCTAAGCATACTTTTGGTAAATCAATCGCGATAGATTCAGCTAAATTTGGTTTAGTGGGTACTGTTGTTTGTTTTGACGGTCTTGATAAAGAAATTGCCAATATAATCGATATTAAAGAAGATGATGGCGTATCAAATACTGGTGCAATTAGAGGAGGAGTAAGATCTAGTGATACTGCAGGAGCTAACTATACCGCATCTGCTACCTATGATATTTGCCTGGCTTTATAAAGTTTTATAAAAAACCATAAAAAAAACATTATTTAAAAGCCCGCTTTATGCGGGTTTTTTGTTTTTCGTTCTTTATCTCTGTTAAAATTATTATCTTAACTTTATGGAAATATATTAATGTCTGTTGTTCCAGTCCATACATCACCTTTTACCGGTGGTTTGTTTATTAAAACCTATGGTTGTCAAATGAATGAGTATGACTCTGATCGCATGGCAAAATTGTTAGAAAAGACCTATGGTTTAGAAATAGTGGATTCCGCCGATGATGCTGATATGCTTATTCTTAATACTTGTTCTATACGAGAGAAAGCTCAAGAAAAAGTTTTTGATGAATTAGGCCGTTGGAAAAAATGGAAGGTTGCCAAACCTAACCGTATTATTGCTGTTGGTGGTTGCGTTGCTTCGCAAGAGGGCAATGTAATTCGTAAACGAGCTCCTATTGTTGATGTTATATTTGGGCCACAGACCCTGCACCGTTTACCTGCTATGATTGAGCAATCCTTAGACTTGCGTGCAAAAAATGCAAAAAATAAAAAAATTAAGAAAAAAGCTGTTATTGATATATCATTCCCAGAAATTGAAAAGTTTGATAACCTAGCCACACCAGAATCTAATGGAGTGTCTGCATTTGTATCTGTAATGGAAGGTTGTTCTAAGTATTGTACTTTTTGTGTAGTACCCTATACCCGTGGCGAAGAGTTTAGCCGCCCGTTTAATGATGTTATGGATGAGATTGAAATTCTTGCTAAACAGGGTGTGCGTGAGATTAATCTGCTAGGGCAGAATGTAAATGCCTATCAAGGTAAAATGGATGATGGCGACATTGCTGATTTGGCAGTGTTAATTCATGCGGTTAATATGGTGGATGGTATTGATAGAATTCGTTATACAACCTCTCACCCAAATGAAATGACCCAAAGTCTTATTGATTGTTATGCAGAAGTGCCAGAATTAGTTTCTCATTTACACCTACCTATTCAAACAGGTTCTGATCAGATTTTGGCAATGATGCGTCGTGGGCATATGGTTATTGAATATAAATCTATTATTCGTAAGATTAAAAAAATCCGTCCCAATTTAACTCTTACCGGTGATTTTATTATTGGTTTTCCTGGGGAGACCTGTGATCAATTTAAGAAGACTCTCGCCCTAGTTAAAGAGCTAGACTATGATCGTTCATTTAGCTTTATTTATAGCCCTAGACCAGGCACTCCTGCAGCGGATTTTCCTGATGATGTTGAAATGTCTATGAAAAAAAGACGCTTACAAGCATTACAGGATATGCTTAACGAGCAAACTGAGGTAATTAGTAAGTCTATGCAAGGTTCTATTCAGAGAGTATTAGTAGAAAGCTTGTCAGTTAAATCTGTTGAAGACTTAACAGGCAGAACAGAAAATAATCGTATAGTTAATTTTGCAGGTTCCGCAGAGTTAATTGGGCAGTTTGTTGATGTAGAAATAACAGAAGCCTATAAAAGTTCGTTAAGAGGTATGTTAGTTGCTACACCTGAAGCAAATAGATACTCTAATCCTCAATATGTAGCCTTGTGAATTACACTTGAAAAGCTTCCAAACTATTTCCTTTAAACTTGACCCTGCAAGTAATGATGCCTTGCTTAATCTTTGTGGTTCTCATACTGAGCACCTTAACCAAATAGAGTTAAGGCTTGGTGTGGAGATAAACCATTTTGGTTTTGACTTTACTGTTACAGGATTGCCAGATAGGCTGGTAAAAACTGAACAGTTTTTGCGCGATTTATACAAAACAGCTCAGCAAGAACAGTTGGAACCACAAAAAATACATATTGCTTTGCAGTCAGTTGATTTTGATGCCAGTTTGGAAGGGGAAGAGGGGGAAGTTTATCTAAAGCTTAATAAAAAATCCCTTAAAACTCGTAATGCTAATCAGGCAAGCTATATAAAACTAATTAGAAAGATGGATGTTAATTTTGGCATAGGCCCTGCTGGTACAGGAAAAACATATTTAGCAGTTGCAGCAGCAGTAGAGGCATTAGAAAACGAGGAGGTTAGAAGAATCGTTTTAACCAGACCAGCGGTAGAAGCGGGCGAAAAATTAGGGTTTTTACCTGGTGATTTAAGCCAAAAAGTAGACCCTTATTTACGACCTTTATTTGATGCTTTATTTGAAATGATTGGTTTTGAACAGGTTGAAAAAATGATTGAACGCCATATAATTGAAGTGGCACCATTGGCTTTTATGCGTGGTAGAACTTTAAATGAGTCATTTATTATTTTGGATGAAGCCCAAAATACTACTAAAGAACAGATGAAAATGTTTTTAACTAGAATAGGTTTTGGTTCAAAAGCGGTTATTACTGGTGATATTACCCAGTGTGATTTGCCAAAAGTGGTTAAGTCAGGTTTGCGTGATGCAATTGAGGTTTTAGAGGGAGTTCCTGATATTGGTTTTACTTTCTTCCAAGCTAAGGATGTAGTTCGCCATCGGTTAGTACAAAAAATAGTAAGAGCCTATGAGCATTTTGATAGGCGTAGTAAATGATTTTTTTGGATTATCAAAAGGCATTGCTTAAAGACAGTAAACAATTTGTACCTAGTGAACAGGAGGTAAATAAGTGTTTACAGCTGGTTATAACGGAGCTAAAACAAGAAGATGATATTGAGCTAACGATAAGAATAGTTGAAGTAGATGAAATAAAACAACTAAATGCAGATTATAGGCATAAAAATACCGCAACAAATGTTTTGTCCTTTCCTTATGAAAAAATAGAGGGGGGGGGGGGTAAAAACTATCTTGGAGATATTATCATCTGTGCAGAGGTGGTAGAAAAAGAAGCAATAGAACAGAGAAAAAAAGTAGCCGAGCATTGGCAACACATGATTATCCACAGTTGCTTACATTTGTATGGTTATGACCATATAGAGCATGAAGATGTTGAAATAATGGAAAATTTAGAAATTTTAATTTTAAAAAAAATAGGAATAAAATCGCCGTATGAGTGATGAAAATACAAGTTCAAGCTGGCTATCAAAGTTAGGTAAGGTCTTTTCTAAAGAGCCTGAAAATATAGAAGAATTAGGGGATATGCTAGAAGAAGCTATGGCTCAAGATTTGATTGAATCAGATTCATTATCAATGATAAAAGGCGTTTTGGAAGTAGCAGAATCTCGTGTTAGAGATGTGATGATTCCACGAGTACAGGTATCTTTTATTGATGAACAAAACTCGTTAGAAGAAATATTAGAATCGATGTTAGAAACCTCCCACTCTAGGTACCCTGTGTTTTCTGCAGAAGATAAAATAGTTGGTGTATTATTAGCAAAAGATGTTCTAAGGGCGATGGCAAAAAAACAACTAGAAACCATAGACGACCTTAAAAAACTCTACCGACAGCCAGAAATGGTTTCAGAAAGTAAACGCTTAAATATACTATTAAAAGACTTTAAACAAAGTCGTAATCATATGGCGTTAGTGGTTGATGAATATGGCGAATTAGCTGGGCTAGTAACCATTGAAGATGTATTAGAACAGATAGTTGGTGAAATAGAAGATGAGCATGATGAAGTTATTAATGAAAATATTCAAAAACATGTTTCTGGAGCTTTTCAGGTTAAAGCAATTACCTCAATAAAAGAATTTAGTAGTTTCTTTAATGCCAATATTGAAGAAGAAGATGTAGAAACTGTTGGAGGTTTAGTTTTAAAAGAACTCGGTAAAATACCTGAACAAAATGAAGAGTTTAAAATAGCAAATATATACTTTAATGTTTATAAATCTGATGCCCGTAAAGTAGACGAGTTTTTAGTTACAGAAACAACCACCTCAAATGAAGAACATTATTAAAACTTTAAAAATTTTTATACCTAGTAAGCATGCCTTTTATGCTTTATTGCTTGGTGCTTTAGCAAACCTAGCTTTTGCCCCACTTGCCATTGCACCAATCATACTTATTTCTATGGCAGGTTTGTTTTGGCTGTGGAGTAAAGCAGAAACAAAATTTAATTTTATGCAAGTAGGATTATGGTTTGGGCTAGGTTTTTTTGGGGTTGGCGTTAGTTGGCTTATTTCAAGCATGTATTTATATTCAGGCATGTCTTTGTGGTTGTCTGCCATTGCCACTTTCTTTTTTGTTTTTGTCTTATCCTTATACTTTATGCTAGCTGGTTGGCTAGTGCATTATTTTTATAACCCTAAAAAACTATGGTTTAGCATTGCTTTTATGATGCCTGTAGTTTGGGTTCTATTTGAACTTGTTCGTGCCAGCTTATTTTCAGGATTTCCATTTTTACTAATTGGTAATACTCATATTTTAACTTGGTTAGATGGCTATGCACCAGTGTTTGGTGTACTAGGGATGAGCCTAGCAGTAGCATTTAGCGCGGGTTTACTGTTATTTATGTTTATGGAAAAAAAGTGGTTAGCTCCTAGTTTAATTATGTTCGCAATTTGGTTTAGTGCGGCTAATTTTAAAGATATAAATTGGGTAGAAAAAAAAGGTTTACCCGTTGATATTGCACTAGTTCAAGCAAATATAGGGCAGGATAAAAAATGGCTCCGCTCGCAATTAATGCCAACTTTACAAACCTATATCTCTTTAACTAAACAACATATTGATGCCGATGTAATAGTTTGGGCAGAAACATCTATACCTACCTATTTTGATAGGGTAGAGAACACAGCTTTAGCAGCCTTTTTGACCGATGCAAGGCTGCTAAAAAAAGATATTCTAATGGGAGCAATAACTCGCGATAAAGTTACTGGTGAATATTACAATGCACTAGTAAATGCTAAAGATACCACTAAGGAATATAGAAAAACACACCTTGTTCCTTTTAGTGAGTTTTTCCCTTTCTCAGAAATGTTTAGGGTATTAAGCAAATTATTTAATATACCTTTTTCAGAATTTGGAAGGGGGAGGGGTAATTTACCTATGCAGATAGCCGATAAAAAAGTAGGGCTATCTATCTGTTATGAAATGTATTACGGAGCCGAGCTAGCAAGCAACATTAGCACTACCGACTATCTTATTACCGTTAGTAATGATGCTTGGTTTGCAGGAACTTTAGAACCTTACCAGCTAAGGCAAGAAGTACAAATGAGAGCATTAGAGTTAGGCAGAGAAATAGCAAGAAGTACCAATACTGGGTTCACGGTGCTAGTAGGAATAGATGGCAAAATAAAAGACCAAATTCCAGCCTATGAAGAAGGTGTATTAAGAACAAAAATTCAATCCTATAGTGGCGAAACACCATTCACTAAATGGCATAATCTACCTGTTTGGTTATTTTTGGTGTTATCTATAGCTTTTATAAGCTGGCAAAAATATAGAAAATAGTTTTTCCCTACTCTTCCATAGCTGCCATCATTCGCATTCTAAGTATGGTTAAATCTGTTGGGTCGGCAAGTTGGTTGCATTTTTTTAGTAGTATGTCTTCTAGGATGGCTATATCCATTTCTATAAATTCTTCAATACCTTTTTCAACATCATTCAGGTGTTCTGCTACCTGCATTAAATCTTGATATACATCTTCTTTAACTTGTTCTATCTGTTCTTTGGTTAGCTCTACTAGTTTAGAGTGCTCTTCTTGTGCCGAGCGTACAGTTTGTCCTAATATGCCCCATGATTTTATTTCGGCTTGCAACAGTGTTTGCTTGGCATTTTCTACTAGGTGTTGATAGGCGGTTAGCATCTTGTTTTGTTGTGTATTTTGGTTCATGGTTTTAATATCTTTGCGTTATAATCTTCGGTACTTATTATTTTAAACCTAGCAAAGAAAGAAGTCCATGACGATTGAAAACCAAACTACTGAATTTAATGATTACCAACCTTCAAAAATAGAGCAAGCCATTCAACAAGTTTGGGATGATAAAAAGGTTTTTGAAGCTAAAGAAGATAGTACAAAAGAAAAGTTTTATTGTCTTTCTATGTTTCCCTATCCTAGCGGTAAGCTACATATGGGTCATGTTCGTAACTACACTCTTGGCGATGTTGTATCGCGTTTTCAACGAATGCAGGGCAAAAATGTATTGCAACCTATGGGTTGGGATGCGTTTGGTTTGCCCGCTGAAAATGCAGCTATGCAGCATGGTGTAGCTCCTGCAAAGTGGACTTATGAAAATATTGATTATATGCGTAAGCAACTTAAATCTTTAGGCTTGGGCGTGGACTGGTCAAGAGAAATAGCAACCTGTCATCCTGAGTATTATCGTTGGGAGCAGTGGTTGTTTACTCGTTTATTAGAAAAAGGTTTGGTGTATCGCAAATTATCAGTTGTAAATTGGGATCCTGTTGATAAAACTGTACTAGCCAATGAGCAGGTTATTGATGGCAAGGGGTGGCGATCAGGAGTACCAGTAGAACGCAAAGAAATTAACCAATGGTTTTTGCGAATTACCGATTATGCGGAGGAATTATTAACAGGTTTGGACAAGCTTGAAGACTGGCCTGAGCAGGTTAAAACCATGCAAAAAAACTGGATAGGTAAATCAACAGGCTTAGAAATTCAATTTATCCCTGAATCAGGAGTTACGGACAATGAAAACTTAAAAGTCTATACCACGCGTCCTGATACTCTAATGGGCGTAACCTATGTTGCAATTGCTGCCGAACACCCTTGGTCGCATCAAGCGTCAAAAAATAATGTGGAATTAAAAGCGTTTATTGAAGAATGTTCACATGTTTCAACCGCTGCTGCAGATATTGAAACCATGGATAAAAAAGGGGTTGATACTGGTATTAAAGTTAAGCACCCTTTAACTGGTGAGATAGTGCCAGTTTGGGCAGCAAACTTTGTATTAATGGGCTATGGGACAGGTGCGGTTATGTCTGTTCCTGCACATGATCAACGAGATTATGAGTTTGCTAAAAAGTATAATTTAGAGATTAAAGCAGTTATTCATGAAAAAGGCGAACAGCAAGCCGATATATCTAAACAGGCATTTACGGAAAAAGGATTTTTATATAATTCAGGTCAGTTTAATGGCTTAAAATCCAAACAAGCTTTACATGAAATGGCAAAAGTTTTAGGTGAAAAAAACCTAGGCGAAAAGCAAACTAACTACCGTTTACGAGATTGGGGTATTTCTCGTCAGCGTTATTGGGGTTGCCCTATTCCAGTTATCTATTGCGATAAATGTGGAGCAGTGCCAGTTGCAGAAAAAGATTTACCCGTAAAATTACCTGAAAATATTGTCCCTACGGGAGCAGGTTCTCCGCTAGCTATCGACCCAGCACTAGAGTATTTTAGAAATTGTAGTTGCCCTAAGTGTGGTGCTACAGCAACTCGTGAAACTGATACCTTTGATACTTTTTTTGAATCTTCTTGGTATCATGCACGATATACTTCAAAAGACAATATGCAAGCAATGGTTGATGAACGAGCAGACTACTGGACACCAGTTGACCAGTATATCGGTGGAATTGAGCATGCTATTTTGCATTTATTGTATGCTAGGTTTTTTCATAAACTAATGCGAGATGAAGGTTTGTTATCTACAGATGAACCCTTTAAAAATTTATTAACGCAAGGAATGGTTTTAGCAGGTAGCTGGTATAAAACTGATGAATTTGGCAAGAAAACTTGGTTTTCTCCACTAGATGTTGATGCCAATAGTAAAACTTTAAAAGCTGATGGTTCTGCGGTTGAGGACGGCGGGGTTATTAAAATGTCGAAGTCCAAAAATAATGGTATCGACCCGCAAACGCTGGTTAAAAAATATGGTGCGGATACTTTGCGTTTGTATATTATGTTTGCAGCTCCTCCTGAGCAAACTTTGGAATGGTCAGACTCTGCGGTTGAAGGTTCTTCTCGTTTCTTAAACAGAGTATGGCGTTTGGTACACTCGCATCTTGAGCATGATAAGGTTGAAGCTTGTCAAAGCCAAGAAGGTTTAAACAAGGCGCAAAAAGCATTGCGTTTAAAATTGCATAGCACAATTCAAAAAATGACTGATGATATGGGACGAAGAATGCACTTTAATACTGCTATTGCTGCCGCAATGGAGTTGGTAAATGAACTTTCTAAGTTTAAAGATAATTCTCTACAGGGTAGAACCGTCTTACAAGAAGCTCTTGAGAAATTAGTACTATTGCTTGCTCCTATGTCACCACATATTTGCCAACAACTGTGGCAATATCTTGATAAAAAAGGTTTGGTTATTGATGTTGCTTGGCCAGATGTTGATGAACAGGCACTAATTAAAGATGAAATTGAAATAATGGTACAGGTAAATGGTAAATTAAGAAGTAAGATTGAGGTTGCCAGTAATACCGATAAAGCTACTATCTTAGCCATTGCAAAAGTTGACGAACAAACATCTAAGTTTATAGCCGGCAAGGAAATTATTAAAGAAATTGTGGTACCAGGTCGTTTAGTTAACCTAGTGGTAAAAGGATAGTTTATGTGGTCTTTATTGAAAACTACCCCCCCCCCTAAGTTGTACAATTTAGTAGCAATTTTAGTTTTAAGTATTTCTTTATCCGCATGTGGGTTTCACCTAAGGGGCTTGGAGACTAATATACAGGCAGACTACAAAAGTGTTCGTTTGTTAAATGTTTCTGTGGTTAATAAAGATGTTCAGCGCGAGTTACTTAGGCAGTTTGCTAGTTTAGAAGTAAAGGTGGTTGATAATATAGCTGATGCAGAGCTGGAACTAGACTTTAAAAAAACTCAATTTAATACATCAATTACAGGAAGGACAGGGCAGGGAGATGTAGAGTCTGAACTGTTAAAAATGAGCCAAAGTTTTAGCTTGTTTAGAGTGGCAAGCGAACAAAAACTTGCTGAGGATACGGTAAGCAGTTTTCGTGACAGAAGAGTTAATGCAAATGCTCTGCAAGCATCAAGCCGAGAGCTACGCACGATTAAACAACAGATGGCAGCAGATATTGCCCAAAAAGTTGTTACTAGAATTAATTATGCACTAAAAGCTAAACCAAAAAAATGATTACTGCACCTGCCTTTATTAAGCAATTAAAAGCTAATTTAAATTTTGCAATAAAGCCTATTACGATTATTTATGGTGAAGAACCTCTATATGTGCAATTAGCACTAGATAGCTTGCGTGCTTTTCTTAAATCTAACGACTATTTGCAGCGCGATAGAATAGAGGTTGACGGTAATTATAAGTGGCAGGACTTAGAAATGGAAACTGCTGCAGGTAGTTTGTTTGCAGATAGACGCATAATTGAGTTAAATGTACCAACTGCTAAATTTGGCAGAGATGGTGGTGCTTTTATTCAACAATGGTTAAAAAGACAACATGACCTTCCACCAGAAATATGTATTATTATTCTTTGTGAGAAAATAGAGTTTAAGCAAACCAAAAGCAAATGGTTTCAAGCAATTGAAGCCCATGGTTTGGCGGTACAATCTAAGAATATTACGGGGCAAAATTTAATCGGGTGGTGTCAAAATAAAGCCAAGGAAATCGACTTGGTTTTAGATAATGAAGCAGCAACTTTGTTAGCAGAAAGAGTAGAAGGAAATTTGCTAGCAGCCAGCCAAGAATTAGAAAAACTTAATTTATTATTTGCAGGACAAACTCTAACCGCACAGCATATAAACGATAGTGTAGCAGACCAAGCTCATTACCAGTTATTTGCCTTAGCTAGCGCAATGCTAAATGGCAGGGTACAATATGCCTTACAAATCTTAAATAGATTAAGGCAATCAGGCTTAGATCAGACTGTTATTTTATGGTTATTATCAAAAGAATTACGCCAGTTAATTGAGCTTAGCGAAAAGCAACAAACTCAAAATTTAGGTCAAGTATTTAAACAGTTACACATTTGGCAATCAAGGCAAACAGAATATTCTGCCGCCTTAAATCGCCATAATTTAGCAGAATTACAATCTTTGCTTAGTGTAGCCTTAGAAATAGATTTAAATATTAAGGGTATTCGACCAGGATACGGTAAAGATGATGCCTGGGTAAGAATTAGTGATTTGGTTTTCAAAATAGGAAAATAGCATGAATGAAATAAAAGAAATGATGCAAAACCTAGGTAAACAAGCTAGAAAAGCCTCAAGAAAGTTATTAATAGCCACAACAGAGCAAAAAAACAATGCCCTTAATTTAATTGCAGAAGAGTTACTTAATAATGCAGAAGAGCTAAAAAAAGAAAATAAAAAAGACTTAGAAAATGGGCTTAAAAATGGACTAAGTTCAGCAATGATTGACAGGCTGGCTCTTACCGACAAGGTTATTGCCAGCATGGCGGAAGGGTTAAGACAAGTTGCCACGCTAGCTGATCCAGTTGGAGAAGTTACTGATATGAAATACCTACCATCAGGTATTCAGCTAGGGCAAATGCGTGTACCTTTAGGCGTAGTAGGTATTATTTATGAATCTCGTCCAAATGTAACAATTGATGCTGCCGCACTATGCTTAAAATCAGGTAATGCCACAATTTTAAGGGGGGGGTCAGAAGCCATCCACTCCAATAAAGCCTTAGCAAAATGTATTCAAACCGTGTTAAAACAAACAGGCCTACCAGAAGCTGCGGTACAGGTTGTTCCAACTACTGATAGAGAAGCGGTGGGTGAGCTTATTACTATGAGCGAAACCGTAGATGTAATTATCCCAAGAGGAGGCAAAAGCCTAACCTCCAGAATTAGTAATGATGCTAAAGTACCTGTAATTAAGCATTTAGATGGAATTTGTCATGTTTATATTGATGAGCAAGCAGATGCAGACAAGGCGATAAAGGTTGCCTTTAACTCTAAAACCCATCGTTATGGTGTTTGTAATGCAATGGAAACACTTTTGATTGCAGAATCACGAGCTGAAGAAATTCTACCTACACTAGCTAAAATGTATGAAGATAAAGGGGTAGAACTACGAGGCTGTAAAAAAACCTGCGCATTAATTAGTGCCAAACCAGCTACTAAAGAGGACTGGGAAACAGAGTATTTAGATGCAATACTATCAATTAAAATAGTTAGTGATGTTGATGAAGCAATGGAGCACATTGAACAATTTAGTTCAAGACATACAGAATCAATTATTACTGAAAACCTAACTACTGCACGCAAGTTTTTAGCCTTAGTAGATTCTAGCTCAGTAATGGTTAACGCCTCTACAAGGTTTGCCGATGGTTTTGAATATGGACTAGGAGCAGAAATTGGTATAAGTACTGATAAGATTCATGCACGAGGACCAGTAGGACTAAATGGACTAACTTCACAAAAATACATAGTATTGGGTGAAGGGCAAATTAGAGAATAGTGGTTTGGCAAATAAAAAAATAATTGGTATAAATGGCGGAACATTTGACCCTATCCATTTTGGGCATTTAAGACCTGCTTTAGAAGTTCTTATACACCTAAAACTAGATGAGGTTAGATTTGTACCTTCTTTTCACCCTGTGCACAAAGACAACCCGATAGTATCTGCAAAGCACCGTTGTGAAATGGTGCGTTTAGCCATAAAAAGGCAACCAAGTTTTGTATTAGATACTACAGAAGTAGATAGAGAAGGGGCTTCCTACATGGTAGATACCCTTGGCGAACTAAAAAGTAACAACCAGCATGCTACTCTTGTCTTAATGATGGGGACAGATGCTTTTGCCAAATTTCATCATTGGCATCAATGGCAACAAATTTTAAAATTAGCAAATATAGTTATTATGAGCCGTCCAAGTTGTTTAATAACTTATGAGGAAGAAGCTACAGAAATTTTCAATAGAAATAAAGTAACCAATCTAACCCAAAAATCAGGGCAAATAATTGAACTAGCAGTAACGCAACTAGATTTAAGTGCGACAGCTCTAAGAGCTTTTTTGCAAAAAAATCAAGCAGTAGATTACTTAATGCCTGCATCAGTAGTAGAATATATAAAAAATAACAAACTATATGGAAAAGCTTAATGAACACACAGCAAGTAGAAGAATTAGTCGTAAGCAAGCTAGAAGACAGTAAAGCTTTAGATATACAAGTACTAGATGTAACAAAAAAATGTACATTTACCGACAAGATGATTGTAGCAACAGGAACCTCCACAACCCATGTTCGTTCTACAGGAAGTACCGTAGAAAAAGCCTTTAAAGACATAGGCAACCCAGCACTAGGAGTTGAATCATCACAAGATCCAGAATGGGTGTTAATAGATTTAGATATTGTAATAGTACATATAATGACCGCAGCGGCAAGAGAAAAGTATCAGCTAGAAAAGCTATGGTCTTTTGAACCAGCTAGAAGCTAATAGGCTCACTAACATGGTAATTAATTTTATAGTAGTAGGGCAAAAAATGCCCAAATGGGTACAAGAAGGTTATACAGAATATTCTAAACGCCTTCCCAAATCCTGCTCTATAAAGTTAATTGAACTACCTATGGCTACCCGTGGGAAAACTGGTTCAGCTGAAAAATATAAACAACAAGAAGAAAAAAAAATACTAGAAGCGATTCCTAAGGGGGCAAAACTAATAGCCCTAGACGAAAATGGAAGCCAACCAACCACCGTACAACTGTCAGAAAAGCTTGCGGATTGGCTAGGATCAGGGCAGGACATTGCATTAATTGTAGGAGGCCCTGATGGTTTATTGCCGAGCTTTTTACAACAAGTAGAATGGAAGTGGAGTTTATCAAAACTTACCCTACCGCACCCAATGGTACGAATTATCGTTGCAGAACAAATTTATAGAGCCTGGTCTATATTACAAAACCACCCCTATCATCGACAATAATAAAAAACTTAGATTGACATATTAACAATAAATATGCATAATTTCGCAATCCTTTCAGATATTTAGGTTGTTTATTGAAGACTTAGCCCTTTAATCAAGCAGTCGCAATCGGTGCGTACCGATATAAATTATTGAAATTAAACATTATATTGGAGAAGAACAATGGCAAACTCAGCACAAGCAACTAAGAGAGCTCGTCAATCTGAAAAGCACCGTATTCATAACAATGACATGCGTGCAGCAATGCGAACTACTGTTAAAAAAGTAAAAGTAGCAATTGAAGCAGGTGATAAAGATGCAGCTAATGCAGCCTTTCGTATTGCTCAATCTAGCTTAGACGGAATGTCTGGTAAAGGTATTGTCGCTAAGAATAATGCAGCAAGAACCAAATCAAGATTGAACGCAAAAATTAAAGCACTTTAATTTTTTAAATTAAAAACGGCTTTAAAAAAACCGAGCAAGTCTCGGTTTTTTTGTGCCTGAAATTGCGTACAATAGTTTATTAAATATAAAAAATATAAATAGAGCTGTTTTGAAAAGAATTTTAAAGGCAACCGCAACCACTGGAAGCATGACTATGCTGTCGCGTATTCTTGGCTTTGTGCGAGATATGGTAATTGCTCGGTATTTTGGGTCGTCTGCAGGTGCGGATGCTTTTTTTGTAGCATTTAAAATCCCCAATTTTTTTAGAAGACTCTTTGCAGAAGGTGCATTTTCACAAGCATTTGTACCAGTACTTGCAGAAGCTAAAGAAAATGGTGGCAAGGCAGCAGTAAAAAAATTAATTAATGCTATTGTATTTAGACTAGCTGGTATTTTAATTATTATTACCGCATTAGGAGTATTTGGCTCTGGCTTTATTATGATGCTATTTGCACCTGGTTTTATTGACCAACCAGAAAAGTTTAAACTTGCCTCAGACATGCTGGCGATTACCTTTCCTTATTTGTTGTTAATTTCTTTGGTAGCCTTTTCTTCTGCGATTATGAATACTTATAATCAATTTGCGGTACCTGCATTTACCCCGGTGTTTTTAAATCTATCGCTAATTACCTTTGCGATTGGTGTTTCTCCTTATTTAGAAGTACCAATTATGGCTTTAGCTTGGGGGGTGTTAGTTGCGGGAGTTATTCAACTATTATTCCACCTGCCTTTTTTAAAGAGGTTAGGTTTATTACCTGTTCCTAGCAGGCAGTCTGATAAAGGAATTGCTGAAGTAAAAAGACTTATGTTGCCTGCTTTGTTTGGAGTGTCCGTTGCCCAAATTAATTTATTGGTCGATACAATTTTAGCTTCTTTTTTAATAACTGGTTCCGTGTCTTGGCTTTATTACTCTGATAGGTTGATGGAGTTTCCATTGGGAGTATTCGGAGTGGCTTTGGCAACGGTAGTATTACCAGGGCTTTCTAAAAAAGCGGCTAATAAAAACTGGCAAGGGTTTCAGCAGGACTTAGATTTTGCCCTGCGTTTAGTTTTAATTTTAGCTATCCCTGCAACATTAGGGTTATTTTTGTTGGCAAAACCTTTATTAATTACATTGTTCTTTTATGGTGAATTTAACCAACAAGATGTCAATATGGCTGGTTTAAGTTTAATGGCATACTCATTTGGACTGCTTGGTTTTATTTTAGTTAAAATTTTGGCACCAGCTTTTTATGCTCGCAAGGATATGAAAACCCCCGTAAAAGTTGCAATAGTTGCCTTGATTGTAAACATGGTTATGAATTTAATTTTAATTATACCTTTTGCTCATGTAGGCTTAGCAGCCGCAACTTCCATTTCAGCTTTTGTTAATGCTGGTCTTTTATATTGGTACTTGACCAAACAACAGGTGTTTACACCTTTAGAAGGTTGGTTGAAGCTATTGATGCAGGTCGTATTAGCTACCGTAGTTTTTGTATTGTTTTTAGTTTACCTAAATCCAGAAGTTAAACTTTGGCTAGATTTTGGTGTTTGGCATCGAATTTTATGGTTGCTTGGTTTGGTTATGGGTTCTATATTGGTATATTTTGGGGTGTTATTCGCTTTAGGTTTTAGGTTAAAGTCGGTATAATCTTTCGTTTTAAACTTATCAAAAAAAGTCATGCAATTAATTCGCGGCACTCATAATCTAAAAAGACATAATAAGGATTTAGCTAATGGTTGTGTACTAACTATTGGTAATTTTGATGGCGTACATTTAGGGCATAAACAAGTTTTACGACAGTTAAAAAAAGACGCTGAACAGCTTGGCTTACCAAGCATGGTAATGTTGTTTGAACCTTTGCCTGTAGAGTTTTTTAACTCCACAAAAGCACCAGTTAGGTTAATGAACTTGCGTGAAAAGGTAGATTGTTTTAATAGTTATCAACTAGTAGATAAAATGTTAATTTGCCGATTTAATGAAAAATTTGCACAGCAATCTGCGGAAGATTTTATTTACGAGTTGTTATATAAAAAGTTAAAGGTAAAAAAGCTAATTATTGGTGATGATTTTAAATTTGCTAAAAATCGTACTGGCGATTTTAAATTATTACAGCAAGAAGGCAAAAAAATAGGCATGGAAGTAGTACAGCAAAATACTTTCATGCTTGATGAACAAAGAGTAAGTAGTACTAGAATTAGGCAAACACTAGCAGAGCATGATTTACCGGATGCACAAAGACTACTTGGTAGTCCTTTTGTATTTAAAGGGCGAGTAATGCATGGCAAAAAGTTGGGCAGACAACTGGGATTTCCTACTCTTAATTTAGACCCCAAACGCAAGCGTATGCCAGTAGAAGGAGTATATAGCGTTTTTGTAACTGGTTTAACTGAACAAAAAGTTGCAGGAATTGCTAATATAGGGACTCGACCAACAGTAAATGGAATACAGCCGGCAATAGAAGTACATTTATTTGATTGGAACAAAGATGTCTATGGAGAACATGTTGGTGTTGAGCTACATAAATTTATCCGCCCAGAACAAAAATTTAAAGGTCTAGATGAGTTAAAACAGCAAATTCAGCTAGATGTAACTAAAGCAAAGAAACTATTAGAGATTAAGTAAGACATGAGTAAAGATACCAATACTAAAGATTATAAACCAACTTTAAACTTGCCAAACACCGAGTTTCCGATGCGTGGTAATTTACCTAATCGTGAACCAAAGCAGGTAGAGCAATGGCTTGACAAAGATTTGTACAAGGTAATTCGTACCGCTATGGCTGATCGTCCAAAGTTTGTACTGCATGATGGTCCTCCTTACGCAAATGGTAATATTCATATTGGTCATGCGGTAAATAAAGTATTAAAAGATATGATAGTTAAATCAAAAGGACTAAGCGGGTTTGATGCCCCAATAGTTCCTGGTTGGGATTGCCATGGTTTACCGATTGAACTAAATGTAGAAAAGAAAAAAGGTAAGGTTGGTCAAAAAATTGGAGCGACAGAATTTAGACAAGAATGTCGTTTATATGCACAAAAGCAAGTTGATGGGCAGATGGCAGACTTTCAACGCTTAGGAGTAATCGCAGACTGGAAAAACCCATACCTAACCAAAGACTATAAATTTGAAGCTGATGAAATAAGAGCCTTGGCTAAAATTATCAAAAAAGGTCATGTTATAAAAGGTACCAAGCCAGTCTACTGGAGTGTTGGTGGGCATTCGGCATTAGCCGAAGCAGAGGTTGAGTATGAAGATAAAAGATCACATGCAATTGATGTGCGTTTTGCAGTTAAAGATGAAACCGCATTTTTAAATTGTTTTGATAATATTGCAGATAAGGGAACAGGTAACTTATCTGTAGTAATCTGGACAACCACCCCTTGGACATTGCCTGCTAACCAAGCCGTATCTATTCACCCAGAACTAAACTATGTTATGGTTCAAATAACCACAGAAAATGGTACAGAAAGAGTTTTTATTGCTGAAGATTTACTAGCTGGAATGATAGAAAAATGGCAGGTTAAAGACTATAAAGTTTTAGGTACAGCCTTAGGCGAAAAATTTGATCTAGTAAAATTGCAACATCCATTTTATGATCGAGTTGTACCACTTATTTTAGGTGAACATGTAACTACGGATGCAGGCACAGGTGCAGTACATACTGCCCCAGGTCATGGTCAAGAAGATTTTACAGTTGGTTTGAAATATGATTTAGAAATAGACTGCCCTGTTGATGGTAGAGGTAACTTTGTTGCTGGCACGCCTTTATTTGAAGGTGAAAATGTATTAAAAGTTGACACCCATGTTCTAGAAGTTTTAACTGAGCATAAAGCATTATTACATCATCAACAAATTACTCATAGCTACCCACATTGCTGGCGTACTAAAACTCCACTTATTTTTAGAGCTACTCCACAGTGGTTTATTAGTATGGATCAAGCAGGTTTACGAGCTAAAGCCTTAGCGGAAATAAAAACTGTGCAGTGGGTTCCAGACTGGGGTCAATCTAGGATTGAAGGCATGATTGATGGTCGTCCAGACTGGTGTATTTCTCGCCAAAGATTTTGGGGAGTGCCTATTACTATCTTTATTCATAAGGTTACTGGCGAAATGCACCCCAAAACCCTAGAGTTTATGGAAAAAATTGCCCAGTTAGTTGAGCAAAAATCTATTGATGCTTGGTATGATTTAGATATAGCGGAGTTTTTAGGTGCTGATGCTGATGACTATGAACAGGTTACTGATATTTTAGATGTTTGGTTTGATTCAGGAGTGTCGCATTTCACAGTCTTAAAAGAGCGCGAAAATTATGACCAACCAGCAGATTTATATTTAGAAGGTTCTGACCAACATCGTGGTTGGTTCCAATCTTCATTACTAACCTCACTAGCAATTAATGATCGTGCACCTTACAAACAAGTGTTAACCCATGGTTTTGTAGTTGATAAAGACGGTAAAAAAATGTCTAAATCAAAAGGTAATGTAGTTTACCCACAAGACCTAGCTAAAAAATATGGTGCAGATATTATTCGATTATGGATTTCAGCGGCAGATTATCGTTATGAAATGACTGTTTCAGATGAAATAATTAACCGTACCGCAGATGCCTATCGCCGTATTCGTAACACATCGCGTTTTTTACTTGCTAACCTAAATGGCTTTGAACCAACTGAAAACCTAGTTGCCTATGAAGATATGTTGCCATTGGATCAATGGGCAGTAGGGCGAGCAGCTAAGATACAGCAAGAGGTAATTGGCGCCTATAATGAATATAACTTCCATGCAATTTATCAAGCGGTTACTCACTTTTGCTCAATTGAATTAGGTTCATTCTACTTAGATGTAATTAAAGACAGACAATACACCTGTAAGTCTGATGGTTTAGCAAGGCGTTCAGCACAAACCGCCTTGTATCATATTATTGAAGCTCTAACTCGTTGGGTAGCACCAATTTTAAGCTTTACTGCCGAAGAAATTTGGCAACAAATCCCTAGCAAAAGAACCGAAACCGTCTTTTTAGCAGAATGGTATGATAAGCTAAAAGCACTGGATGAAAACAAAACCATGAACTCAAACTACTGGCAACAGATGATTGCGGTGCGCTCAGCAGTAGCAAAACAGCTAGAAGTTCTACGCCAAGAAGGGACGATTAAAGGTTCATTAACTGCAGAAGTAATTTTGTATGCAGATGAAAGCCTATACAAAGCTATTGCTAGTTTAGAAGAAGAGCTAAGGTTTGTACTAATCACTTCAGTAGCAACTGTTTTACCTCTAGCAGAAAAAGTTGATAATGCTGTTGCATCAGAGCTGGAAGGTCTTTATGTGCTGGCTATTGCTACTGCAAAAACTAAGTGTGCTAGATGTTGGCATCATAGTGATGAGGTTGGCAAGCAAACTGAAGATAAGGAGCTATGTAATCGTTGTATAACCAATGTCTATAAAGAGGGCGAAAGTAGAAGGTTTGCCTGATTTTTACCCCCCCCCCCCGAAAAACTTAGGGAAAGGGTCAAAATGGATTTCTATTAAAAATATACTTATGAAAATAATAACTCAAACAGCAATAAAAACACTTTGGTTAGCTACTTTGCTAATTGTTATCGACCAATACACCAAAGAATTGGCTAATGTACATTTAATTTTTGCAGAGCCCTTAGTAATTATTCCTAATCTAAACTTTACGCTAGTTTATAACACTGGTGCCGCATTTGGTTTTCTTGCCGATATGGGAGGCTGGCAAAAATGGTTTTTTGCATTTATTGCAGTATCAGTAAGTGGAGGACTAATTTATTGGCTAACAACACTACCAGCAAAAATGACTAGCGAAGTTATAGCCATAAATTTAATATTAAGTGGAGCTTTAGGTAATTTAATTGATCGAGTTATCTATGGAAAAGTAACTGACTTTGTTGATTTTTATGTGGGGACTTGGCACTATGCCACTTTCAATGTGGCAGATATAGCTATATCTATTGGAGCAGTTTTGTTAATTTACCATGAGTTCTTTATTAAAAAACCACAAAAAGACTAGCTTAAATATTTACTAAGCCAATAGTTGTAATACATTTGCTTGGCTTTGGTTACTTTGTGCTTGCATAGCTGTTCCAGCTTGATTAAGCACTTGTAATCGTACCTGGTCTGCCACTGCTCTTGCGTAATCTGTATCACCAATTTGGCTTCGTGCCGCCGTAGCGCTTAGGTTTTTAGATTCAAGATTAGTAACAGCAGAACTTAAACCATTTTGTTGAGCACCAAACCCTGCTTGAGCATCAGCAATACCTAATAAAGCATTAGCTATACCTTCTTGGGCCAAACCTATATTGGTTGAATTGGTTAAGTCTAACCCATCAAGACCAAGAGTACCTGTACTTAACTCAGGTAAGTTAATCGTGCTAATGTTATCACTATCTAAAGCAATATCTATTTCAGTATTAGAACCATCAAGCAGGTTAATGCCATTAAATTGGGCGGAGTTTGCAAATTGATTAATAGAGTCTAAGCCTATCTTAAATTGTTCATTAATAATGTCTCGTTGTGATGGACTTAAAGTACCATTAGCTGCCTGTACAGAAAGCTCATTTAAACTTTGTAATTGGCTAGTAATACTATCAACGGCGCTATCAGCGGTCTGAATAAGGTTTATACCTGTGCTGGCATTTTGAATAGCAACATTATCATTCTTTATTTGTTTAGTTAGAGCCATAATTACTGCACTACCTGCCGCATCATCTGCACTAGAGTTTATTGATGAACCAGAAGAAATACTTTCGTTTACACGCGAAAGACTAGTTGTATTAGCATGATTTGATACGGCAAGAGATTCAATAGCCATAATATTTTCTCCAAAAATTAGTTTGTATAGTTTTCAGTCTACGCCTATTACTATTAAAAATAAAGTATTTTCTACTATTTTTTTGTTTCCGATGTGTCGTCTTTCATTTTAGTTATTCTAGCCATTAACTTCCAGAACATATAGGCAGCAGGGATACCTCTTTTTTCTTTTAACCTATCAACATTTTTTTTGGTTTTTTTATTATCGACCACTTTAATTGTCTCTTAGGATTTTTAACATTCGCAAAGATGGATAGCCATCGGCAGGCAAATTTTGTTTAACTTGATAGTCTCTTATAGCCTTTCGAGTTTTTGAACCTGCAATGCCATCTGCACCACCCAATTCATATCCTTTACCCATAAGTTTTTGTTGTAATTCTTTAGTTTGTTCTCTAGATATTTTTAGTTCTATTTTTGGTGCAGATTTAGATAAAGCACTCTTGCCAATAATTCTATCAGCAAGGTGACCAACTGCAAGAGCGTATTTAGTTGAGTTATTCCATCTTTTTATAATAAAGAAGTTGTCATAAACTAAAAACGCAGGGCCTTGGTAATCTGTAGCTAAGATAAGTTTAGCCTGATTGTTTTTATTTAGGTCGGTTGAATTAATTATTTTTATGCCTAGTTGTTGCCATTTTTCTAAGCTATAACTAGTAGAACCATCAGCAAGAGCGTAGTTAAAATTAGTTGGCAAAATAACCTCATTAGCCCATTGACCATTTCTTTTCCAGCCAAGCCTTTTTAAAAAGTTACCCATAGAGTTGAAAATATCTGGCTTACTATCCCATAAATCTTTTTTGTTATCCATATCGCCATCTACGGCATAACGCAAATAATTACTTGGCATAAACTGGCATTGTCCCATAGCACCAGCCCAAGAACCTTTCATCTCTGATGCTTGCACATAGCCCTTATCAATAATTTTTAATGCGGCGATTAGTTCAGTACTAAAAAAATCACGGCGGCGTAGGTCATAAGATAAAGTGGCCAGGGCTTCAATAATTGGAGTTGTACCGGTATAGCCACCGTAGTTAGTTTCTAAGCCCCAAAAAGATACTAGTATTCTTTCAGGAATACCATATTTCTTAGTTATTTTTGAAAGTTGAGTTAAGTTTTCTTTATACAGTTTTTGCCCCTTTTCAATACGCCATTCAGAAGTAGCTCGGGCAAAATACTTCCAAAAACCGCTAAAAAATTCAGGCTGTTTTCTATCAAGTTCTAAAATAGAGGGGTCAAGCTGAGTATCTTTAAAAGCAATTCTTATAGTTTTAGAACTAATGCCTTTGGTATAGGCAGTTTTTTTAAAGTCAGTAAGCCACAGCTGAAAATCTTTTTCAGTTTGAATAGGAGGAATATAAGCGGTTCTTGCAAAGCTTGATAAGGCAATAGAAGACAGCAATAAAATAAGGATGAATTTAAACATGTGCACATTTTACACAAAGTAACTATCGTGAATGAAGTAAAATAACTTTTTTAAAATAGATTGTTCGAACACCAAGGAAATTCATGTCGCAATTTTTTGCCACTACCCCTCAAGGGCTACCAGAATTACTAAGAGAAGAGCTGATTTCTTTAGGTGCAGAGTCCGTAAAAATGCAACCAACAGGGGCAACCTTTGAAGGCTCTCTTGAAGTTGGTTATCGTGCTTGCCTCTGGTCGCGTTTAGCAAACCATATATATTTTATTCTATTAGATGTAGAGCTAGATAATCAAGAAGACCTAACTAGCAAAGTAAGTCAAATAGACTGGACAAAACACCTTAATAAAGATGGCACATTTTCCGTAACTTTTTCAGGGCAAGGCATGGGCATAGACCATAGCCATTACGGAGCATTAAAAGTAAAAGATGGTATAGTCGATTATTTTCAAGATAAATTCGACACCCGACCCAATGTAGATACAGTTTATCCTGACCTAAAAGTACATGCACACCTTAACCGTAACAAATTAACCCTTAGTATTGACCTAACTGGGTATAGCCTGCACCAAAGAGGTTATAGAGAAGGGCAGCAGGTAACCGCACCGATAAAAGAAAATGTAGCGGCTGCCATTCTACTAAGAGCAAACTGGCTAGAAATTTCGAGGGGGGGGGGTAGTTTTTACGACCCAATGTGTGGTTCAGGAACCTTCCTTATAGAAGCCGCAATGATAGCTTCAGATACCGCACCAGGTTTACAAAAAGCCAATCAAATGGGGCTTAACACCTGGCTAAGCCATGACTCACAACTATGGCAAAAATTAATTACAGAAGCCGAACAAAGAGAACAATCAGGGCTACGCAACCTGCCCAATATTTATGGTTCTGACCTATCACATATTTCACTAGATATTGCCGAGGAAGCAATTATAAATGCAGGTTATAGCGATGTTATCGAAGTGAAGCAAATGAGTATTGAACAAGGTAGAAAGTGGGGAGATTGGCAAACAGGTTTAATCATAACTAACCCCCCTTATGGCGAAAGACTAGGTGAGTTAGAAGATGTAAAGCTTACCTATATGCAACTAGGCGA
>CAZMHA010000004.1:0-33661 GCA_964565985.1 uncultured Piscirickettsiaceae bacterium
TGGCATAGGCTCTATTGTAAACAGATGGCCATGTTCGTTTTTTAAATCTCCCTTTACGCTTTCTAATGCTTTAACGGTTGATACTGCTAGGGCAATAGTTCCTGCATATATTTCAGGAGCTGTAGATATAATGGTAAATTTATAACTTCTTTCAGTGGCATCTTTTAGCCTTAGTTCATCACCAGATTTTAAATCTTGGATAATTGTTGAGTGCATTCTTAACATGCGTTTAGTGGCTTTACCACGATAGTGCATGCGGGCAATAGTTTCTTGCCCAGGGAAGCAACCCTTTTTAAAATTAATTGCATCTAACTTATCAAGGTTAATAAATTGTGCAATAAATTTTTCGCTAGTTTTATCATTTATAGTTGGTCGTCCTGCAACTATATCAAGTAAAGACCAGTCTAAATCACCAACAGCTTCACCATTAGATTTTAATATTTTCCAGACCTGTTGCATTGCCTCTAGTTCGCCAAATAAACGGTAGTTACGATAAGGTCCTGGCACTTTAATTACGGTTACGTTCTGAATGGTTTTACTATCAATAGCACCTACTTGATACATTTCTTTGATTTTAATAGTAAAATCTCTTTGTAAATCTAAATCAGCAAAATCTCCTGCATAACCGATTTGTAATAGTTGTTCAGAGACTTCTTCCAATTCAACTTTTGCCATCATTTTGAACATAGTTAGCCGTTTTAAAATGGCTTCTCTTAGGCTTTCATCAAAAGATAAATAAAAACTATCCGCTATTTTAAATACCGTAATTAATGCAAGAACCTTGCCTTGAGGTTCACAATAAGCTGTTAGATGTGCTTGCGTATCTGTAACATCTTTTAAATCGTTTGAAAACTGACCCTGCAAAAAGTTAAAAGAATCCTCACCAGTTACTCTAATTAAAGACTGCTTGGATAGGTCACTTACTATTGGACCATGCTTTACCATAAAATGTTCAATTTCAGCCAACCCAAAAGTAGTTACTTTGTTATCTGCAGTAAACTGAGCACCTTTATCTATTAAGAATTCTTTCCATGCTTGATTCATTTTTTAAGCCTTTTTCCTTAATATTGTAGGTTTACTTGTTTTGTTAGTACTAGGGTAGTCGATATTAAAATGCAAACCGCGACTTTCTTTGCGTTGTAATGCACTATTAACCATTATTTCTGCTACCTGAGTAAGATTTCTTAATTCTAGCAAATCGCTATTTAAATTGTGAGCATAAAAGTAATCTCTTACCTCCTCTTTCAATAATTCCAATCTTTTTGAAGCCTGATTCAAGCGTTTATTGGTTCTAACAATTCCAACATAATCCCACATTACTCGGCGCAACTCATCCCAGTCATGGCTTACCAATATTTTTTCAGAAGACTGAGTAACAAAACTAGTATCCCAAGACCTAACCTCATCAAAATATTTTTTATCAATAGGCTGATATATTTTAGTTATTTTCCTAAAAGACATCTCCGCAAAAACCAAACCCTCCGCCAAAGAATTGCTCGCCAGTCGGTTAGCACCATGTAAACCAGTATAAGCAGTTTCACCTATTGCAAACAAACGCCTCAAATCAGTTTGCCCATGTAAATCTGTATGAACCCCCCCACAAGTATAATGGGCAGCAGGCACCACAGGGATAGACTCCTTAGTAATATCAATACCTAACTTCAAACAACGAGCATAAATAGTAGGGAAGTGATGTTTAATAAAGTCAGAATCCTTATGACTAATATCCAAAAACACACAATCCACACCATGTTTCTTCATCTCAAAATCAATAGCCCTAGCCACCACATCTCTAGGAGCAAGTTCTGCTCTATCATCATGCAAATGCATGAACTGTTCACCACTAGGCAACTTTAAAACCCCACCCTCACCACGCAAAGACTCAGTAATTAAAAAAGAACGATCCTTTGGATGATACAAACAAGTAGGGTGAAACTGATTAAACTCCATATTAGTAACTCTACAACCAGCACGCCAAGCCATAGCAATGCCATCACCAGTAGAAGTGTCAGGGTTACTAGTATAAAGATAACACTTACTAGCACCACCAGTTGCAAGCACTGTATAGTTAGCTAAAACGGTTATAACTTGATTAGTTTTTTTATCTAAAACATGGCTACCCAAACATTGTCGTTCAGTTAAAGGCTTGTTCTTATCATAAATTAAGTCAACAGTCATATGTTCAGTCAAAATATTTATATTTGGAGACAGCTTCGCTTTATCAATTAAAGTTTCAATAATACTACGACCAGTATGGTCTGCTGCATGGATAACTCGGCGATGGCTATGCCCACCCTCCCTAGTTAAATGAAAATCATCCGACTCAATTTCCTTACTAAAAGGCACGCCCATATCAATCAGCTCAACAATACTTTGCGAAGCATTATCCGCAACCAGTTTAACAGCCTCCTCTTCACATAATCCTGCACCAGCTTTAATCGTATCATCAATATGAGAAGAAACCGAATCAAAAGGATCTAAAGCCCCAGCAATACCACCCTGAGCATACTGTGTAGAGCCCTCAGCAAGAGAAGATTTTGCCACAAGGGTAATTTTAAAATGCTTAGCAAGCTTTAAAGCAAGGGATAAACCAGCAATACCGCTACCAATAACCAAAATGTCAGTAGAAAGTTTCAAATAATGGATATTGTTAGTCATGAATAAAAAACTTAAGATAAGAATGAATATTGTTAATCATACTACACCTAGAAAGCTTTGCACGAGATAATCAAAAACTAAAATAAAACATACTACGCTAATCTTTAAGGATTAGGGTATTCAATTACCCCATCTTTGCGGGGGGGGGGGTAAAAACTTTGTTTTTATTGGGCTTCTAGGATAGAATTGTTAGTTATTAAAATGATTGGTTGGTTTGTATGGTTGAGTTAGATAATTTGGTAAGCGAGTATTTTGAGCAGGGGAAGATTGTTTCTTTTGGTACAGTGCTGTCTGTTGATAATGATAAGGCTTTGGTTCAAACTGAGGATGATGCCGGCTGTTCTGGGTGTGGTTCTAAGGGTGGTTGTGGTACTGCCTCTTTGTCTAGTTTGTTTGTGCCTTCGGTGAAACGAGCGTTGGAGGTTGAGAATAGATTGCAGGCGGTGGTTGGTGATAGGGTTGTCCTTTCTATGGTGGAGTCTGATGTGTTAAAACATTCTATTATGGCGTATGGCATTCCTTTGGTGTTTTTAATGTTTGGTGCTTGGTTGGGATTAAATATATTCCATTCTGACTTGTTATCTGCAATACTAGGGTTTACTTTTTTAGGGGTGGGGTGGCTTTTTACTAAGTATGCTTATGAGCCAGTATTGCCTAAGTTAGAGAAGATAGTTAAAGAAAATATTTAAGGATGGTAAATATGTATCAAAATATGATGAAGTTATGCTTGTTGCTGATTATCTTTGTGAGTATGTCAGCTAGTGCTATGGCAAAAACTCCGATGGTTTTATTGCCAGATTTTTCTGTATTGGCGGAGGAAAATAGCCCGATAGTTGTTAATATTAGTACTTTGAAAAATGTTAAAAGTACTTCTGCTCATGGCAATTTGAAAGGTATGCCTGATGAGATGTTGCGTTATTTCTTTGGTTTGCAAAAAGATTTTAAACCTAAAAGAAGCCCTAGAAAAGAAATAAAGAAAGTTCGTTCGCTTGGTTCTGGTTTTATTATTAGTGCTGATGGTTATATTGTCACTAATAGCCATGTGGTTGCGAACTCTGATGATATTATTGTTAAGTTAAATGATAGAAAGGAGTATAAGGCTAAGATAATTGGTTTAGATGAACGCACGGATATTGCTTTAATTAAAATTAATGCGACTAATTTAAAAACTGCCAAAATAGGTTCTAGCTCTAACTTGAAAGTGGGGCAGTGGGTGTTGGCGATTGGTGAGCCTTTTGGATTGGATTATACCGTTACTCATGGGATTATTTCTGCCATAGGTCGTTCGTTGCCTGATGATACTTATGTGCCTTTTATTCAAACAGATGTGCCGATTAATCCTGGTAATTCTGGTGGCCCGTTAATTGATATGAATGGTGAGGTTGTTGGCGTTAACTCTCAAATTTATAGTAAAGGTGGCGGTTCTGTTGGTTTGTCTTTTTCTGTTCCTATTGATATTGCGATGAATGTTGTTAAGCAATTAAAGAAAACAGGTAAGGTTAAAAGAGGGTTTTTAGGAGTAAGTGTTCAAGAAGTTTCTGCGGAGTTAGCTAAATCATTTGGTCTTAAAAAGCCAAAAGGGGCTTTGGTTACAGAGGTAATTAAAGGTCAATCGGCAGAGAAAAACGGTATTTTGCCTGGTGATATAATTATAAAGTTTGATGGCAAAAATATAAATAAGTCGTCAGATTTACCCCCTGTAGTTGGTGCTACACCAATTGATCGTAAGGTAAAAATAAAAATATTGCGAGAGGGTAAAAACAAATATATTTCACTAAGCCTTGGGGCTTTAAATAGCGAAGTTGCTGGTTCTATGTCGTATAATATGTTAGGAATGAAGTTAGATAAGGTTGCTGATAAGACATTAAAACAGCTAAATTTACCATTTGGTTTAAATGTGGTAGCAGTGGAAGATGGTAGTGTTACCCAGTTAGCGGGAGTTGTTAAGGGTGATATTTTGGTTAGTATTAACTTTAGAGCGGTTGAGTCGGTGGCTGGGTTGAAGAAGATTATTAAAACTTTACCTAAGAGCAGGTCTTTTCCAATTAGAATTGTGCGTGGAGAGCGTTCAATATTTTTACCATTAAGCCTAAGGAAGCCCTAAACAACCGCCAATTATTTTTTACTGGCTAAAATCCCGCAACTTCTGTAAACTTCAACGCAATAGCTATCTATTACGCAGAAGTTTACAAAATTTGAGGAACATTTTTTCTCAGTAAAATTCTAATCGTGGTCATTCAGGGCTTCCTTTTTAAAGAATAGGATTATTAAAATGCAAGATTATAAGTTTTTGAAAATATCAGCTTTATTTGAGGGAACTTCTTTAATATTATTATTATTTGTGGCGTTGCCTTTTAAATATTATTTAGGTATGCCTGAGGTAGTAAAAGTTATTGGTTCTGTGCATGGTGCATTGTTTGTTATTTTTGTGGCTTTTTTGTTGGTACATTTAGTGATGAGTAAAATTGGAATAGTTAGATTTATAGTTGGATTTGTCGCTTCTTTTATTCCTTTTGGTACTTTTGTTTATAAGGCTAAATGCCTAAAAACGGATTAAAAACAAAACTGCTTTTCAGCCTATCAAATCGGGTAAAATACTTCAAAATTTATTGTTTTGGGGTATAAATGTCGTCCGACCAGTTAAAAAATATTAGAAATTTTTCTATCATTGCTCATATAGACCATGGTAAATCTACAATTGCAGATAGATTTATCCATCTTTGTGGTGGCTTGTCTGACCGTGAAATGCAATCTCAAGTTCTTGATTCTATGGACATTGAAAAAGAACGCGGCATTACCATTAAGGCTCAAAGTGTTACTTTGAACTATAAATCAAAAAATGGTGAAACCTATCTGCTTAACTTTATCGACACTCCTGGTCATGTTGATTTTTCTTATGAGGTTTCTCGCTCTTTAGCAGCTTGTGAAGGTGCTTTATTAGTGGTTGATGCTTCGCAAGGGGTGGAGGCTCAAACTGTAGCTAATTGTTATACTGCAATTGAGCAGGGTTTAGAGGTGCTTCCAGTTTTAAATAAAATTGATTTACCTGCCGCAGATCCTGAAAAAGTAGTTGATGAAATTGAAGAGATTATTGGTATTGAGGCGCATGATGCGGTACAAGCTAGTGCTAAATCTGATATAGGTATTGAAGAAACTTTAGAACAAATTGTTGAAAAAATACCTGCCCCTGAAGGTGATGTTGATGCTCCTTTAAAGGCTTTAATTATTGATTCTTGGTTTGATAATTATTTGGGTGTGGTTTCTTTAGTTAGGATTGTTGACGGTAAAATTGGTAAAAAGATGAAGATGAAAATCCTTTCTACCAAAGAAGAGTATTTAGTTGATCAAGTAGGTATTTTCACCCCTAAGCGAACTAAAACAGAATTTTTATCAGCTGGAGAAGTTGGTTTTGTGGTTTCTGGTATTAAGAATATAGATGGTGCTCCTGTGGGAGATACTATTACCTTAGCCGGTGAAAAAGTTGAGCCATTAAAAGGGTTTAAGCCTGTACAGCCACGAGTTTTTGCGGGTTTTTTCCCGATTAGTTCTGAAGATTATGAGGACCTTCGTGAGGCATTACGCAAGTTGCGTTTGAATGATGCGGCATTACATTTTGAGCCCGAAAGTTCCGATGCTCTTGGCTTTGGTTTTCGTTGTGGTTTTTTGGGAATGCTCCACATGGAAATTATTCAAGAAAGGTTGGAGCGAGAATATGATATTGATTTAATTACCACTTCTCCAACCGTGGTGTATGAGATTTTAACTAAAAAAGGTGAGGTTGTTAAAATTGATAACCCATCTAGTTTGCCTGATTTAAGTATGGTTGAAGAAGTAAGAGAGCCAATTATTGAAGCCAATATTCTTGTGCCAAATGAGTATGTAGGATCGGTGATGAAGTTATGCCTTGAAAAGAGGGGTATTCAAAAAAGCATGACCTATTCGGGCAGTCAGGTTGCTATATCTTATGAAATGCCGATGAATGAAGTAGTTTTAGACTTTTTTGATAGGTTAAAATCTACCAGTCGTGGTTATGCTTCGATGGAATATGAGTTTAAGTTTTTTAAAGCAGAAGATTTGGTAAAAATTAATTTTTTAGTTAATGGCGAACCAGTTGATGCTTTAGCACTTATTTTACACCGTTCAACGGCAGTACAGCGCGGTAAGGTTATAATTGAGAAGTTAAGTAAAATAATTCCCCGACAAATGTTTGATGTTGCTATTCAAGCATCAATTGGTGCTAAAATAATTGGCAGAACCAATGTGAAAGCCTTAAGAAAAAATGTTACGGCTAAATGTTACGGTGGAGATATTTCGCGTAAGAAAAAATTATTACAAAAACAAAAAGATGGTAAAAAACGCATGAAGTCTATCGGTTCGGTAGATATTCCACAAGAAGCGTTTTTAGCCGTCTTAAACACCTCTGAGGACTAGATGACCATGAGTTTTGAACTAATATTAGTAATTATTACAGCCATAACGGGTGCAGTATATTTTGCAGACACTTTACTTTGGAAACCAAAAAGAGATCATTCAACAATTAGGGAAAAAGAACCTATTTTGATTGAGTATTCTCGCTCACTATTTCCGGTATTTTTAATTGTTCTTGTGTTGCGTTCTTTTATTTTAGAACCGTTTAAAATACCTTCTGCATCTATGTATCCTACCTTGCAAGTAGGCGATTTTATTATTGTAAATAAATTTTCTTATGGGGTTAAACTTCCAGTTACACAAAAAAAGATAATTACTGTTAGCCTGCCTGCTAGGGGAGATGTAGTAGTGTTCAAATATCCTAATGATCCAAGTGTAGATTATATTAAACGCGTTATTGGATTGCCTGGTGATGAAGTTTCTTATAGAGCAAGAACTGTTTTTGTAAATGGAAAACCTATTAGACAAAAAGAAATCGGTGAATATGCTGGCACAGGCTCTGGTGAAAATATGACTGGTCTTAGCGAAGTTGAGGCAACTTTTGCATCAGGTGTGAATCATAGGTTGTTGTTAGATAAAGACAAGTACAGTCAAGATATGCAAACTATTAAGGTGCCTGACGGCGAGTATTTTATGATGGGTGATAATCGAGACTATTCAAACGACAGCCGTTTTTGGGGAACCGTACCTGAAAAAAATCTAAAAGGTAAAGCCTTTGGTATTTGGATGAACTGGGATGAAGATGTTGACATCTCTCGAATAGGCAATGGAATTGACTAGTTATGGGATCTGATAGGCAAGATAAGATTAATCGTTTAGAAAAAATATTAGGTCATAATTATAAAAATATAAGCCTATTAAAACTAGCTTTAACCCATCGAAGCATGGGTGCAAAAAATAATGAAAGAATGGAGTTTTTGGGTGATAGCCTTGTAAACTTTATTATAGCGGATGTACTTTTTCATAAATATACCAGTATTTCTGAAGGGGATTTAAGCCGTACTAGAGCGTATCTAGTTAAGGGAGATACTCTTGCTATTTTGGGAAAAGAGTTAGGCTTGTCTGAGTATTTAATGCTTGGGCCTGGTGAGCTAAAAAGTGGTGGCTTTCTTAGGGGATCTATTATTGCGGATACGGTAGAGGCAATTATTGCTTCTGTGTATGAAGATGCTGGGCATAAAGTTTGTTATGCTTTTGTGTTAAGAATTTATGAAAAAATGCTTAGTAAGCTTGACCCTAAAACAGTAGGTAAAGATGCTAAAACAAAACTACAAGAACTATTGCAATCAAGACAAGAAGCTCTTCCAGAATATACCGTAATTAGCGCTAGCGGACCTGCTCATGCTCAAGAGTTTGTAGTAAGCTGTTTTGTAGCAAAAATAAATAGAAAGTTTGAAGCTTCTGCAACTAACCGTAGAAAAGCAGAACAGTTGTCTGCCGGGCAAGCACTAAAGGTATTGGATGAAAAATGAGTGATAAAGAAGCTACCAATATAAACTCTAAAAAAGACACCAAAACAGGCTCTACGGCAGATATTACCCCCCCCCCTGAAACAGATTTTCAAGCAGGTTTTGTTGCCGTAATTGGTCGTCCAAATGTGGGTAAATCAACACTAATGAATTGTTTACTAGGGCAAAAACTTAGTATAACCTCGCCCAAACCCCAAACAACTCGCCATAGAATTCACGGGATACATTCTACAAAAACTCATCAAATAGTATTTATTGATACTCCAGGAATGCACATTGGAGGTCAAAAATCTATTAATCGCTATATGAATAGAACCGCAAACAGTGCCTTTAGCGATGTTGATGTTGTTTTGTTTGTAGTAGAAGCAGGGCGCTGGAGTAAAGAGGACCAAGCGGTTGCAGATAAATGTGCAACTGCCGATGCTCCTGTTATTATTTTAGCTAATAAAATAGATAAGTTTAAAAAAATGGAGGAGCTGTTTCCATACTTACAAAAGTTAAATGATAAAGCTACTTTTAACGAATTAATACCCATATCTGCCTATAAAAAATCAGGCTTAGATATTATTGAAAAAGAAATCCTAAAACACTTACCAAGACAAGAAAAATTATTTTCAGAAGACTATATTACTGACCGCTCAACTAGGTTTTTAACTGCTGAAATTATTCGTGAAAAACTAATGCGTTCTCTAGGTGAAGAAGTTCCCTATGGAGCAACCGTAGAAATAGAACAATTTAAGTTTGATAAAGAAGAAAATCGTTGGATTATCCATGCATTAATACTGGTTGAGCGAGAAGGGCAAAAACAAATAGTGATTGGTAGTAAAGGTAGCCTAATTAAACAAATGGGTATTCATGCCCGCAAGGATATTATTAATTTAGTAGATGCCAGAGTACATTTAGAACTATGGGTTAAGGTCAAAGAAAACTGGTCCGACGACGAAAGAGCCTTAGCTAGTTTAGGATATAACGACGAAATAACTTAGGGCTTATCAATGGCGACAGAATTACAGCATAAAGCATTTGTTCTGCACTCGCGTTCTCTTCGTGAAACTAGTTTGTTAGTTACCTTTTTTACGGAGGGTAAAGGCAAAATAAATGCGGTAGTTAAAGGGGTTAAGTCTAACTCTAAAACTGCACGCGTAAAACAAGCTTGGTTGCAGCCTTTTCAAGCCCTTAATATTAGTTGGGTAGAAAAAAATAATCCAATATCTGATTTAGTTAATTTGCGTTTGTTAGAACCAGATAATGTAAGGTTTCCTTTACAGGGAGATGCTAATATTTGTGGTTTGTATATGAATGAACTCCTGTATAAATTACTCTATCAGTCTATTGCTACGCCTAACCTGTATCAGCAATATCAACATACTTTATTAAACTTAGCTAAGGCAAAAAATCGCCAACAACAAGCATGGGAACTTCGCCAGTTTGAGTATGCTTTGCTACTAGAATTAGGGGTAGCAATGGATATTAACTTTGATGCAAACCATCAGCCAATTAAAGCCGATAGCTACTATCAATTTGCTTTAGAAGTAGGTTTTGTTGCTGTTGAAAATGTCCCTAATCAAATTTCTGGAAAAATATTACAACAATTTTCTCAACAAAAATATAGCGAGCAAGCTCTACCTGCATTAAAATATCTATTTAGATTTATACTCGCACACTACTTGGGCGATAAACCAATTAATACTCGCGCATTATTTGCATAATTAAGTACAGGAATATAAATGAAACCAATCTATTTAGGTATTAATATCGACCATGTGGCAACGCTACGACAGGCCCGTGGCACAAGCTATCCTGACCCAATAAAAGCAGCCCTAGATGCTGAAATGGCAGGGGCAGATAGTATAACCCTGCACCTACGAGAAGACCGTCGCCATATTCAAGATGCAGATGTTGATAGATTATCTGAACTAAGGCAAACCAAGGTTAATTTAGAAATGGCAGCCACAGAAGAAATGGTAACCATCGCTTGCAGAGTAAAACCTGAAGATGTTTGTCTAGTACCTGAAAAACGCGAAGAATTAACTACCGAAGGAGGTTTAGATGTAGTTTCACAACAGCAGTGGCTGAGTGAAGTTTGTACTAGGTTAGCAAAAAATAATTCACGAGTTTCTTTATTTATTGATGCCGATAAATCGCAAATAGATGCCGCCAAAGCGGTTGGTGCACCAGTAGTAGAAATTCATACAGGAACCTATGCAGAATACACTGAACTAAATGATGCAAAAAAAGTAGAACAAGAACTATATAGAATAAAAGAAGCGGTTAGCTATGCTAAATCAATAGGTTTAATCGTTAATGCAGGGCATGGTTTGCATTACCATAATGTACAGCCTATTGCCGCAATTCAAGATATAGAAGAGTTAAATATTGGGCATGCAATTATTGGCAGAGCAGTTTTTTCTGGCTTAGCAAATGCGGTGAAAGATATGAAACAACTAATGCAACAAGCCAGACAAGAATCTTACTTAGATGAGAGTAATAACAACAAATGATTATTGGCATAGGTACAGATATTATTGAAATAAGCAGGATATTATCTTTGTTGGATAAGCATGCGGAAAGTTTTGCCAAGCGTATTTTATCGACTAAAGAATTTACTAAATACCATGAAACTGCGATAAAAGAAAAGTATATTGCTAAAAAATGGGCAGCAAAAGAAGCCATATCCAAAGCATTAGGCACGGGGTTTACTCAAGGAGTAAGCTTTACCGATATTACGATTAACCATAATCAACATGGAAAACCTCTAGTAAGCCTATCAGGTAAAACTAAAGACTATGCAGATAGCATGGGTATAAAAAAATGGTCAATTAGCATTAGTGACGAAAAACACTACGCACTAGCGTTTGTTATTGCCGAAAGTGAATAATTTAATAAAAAGTGCTTAAACGGCATATTTTACCCCCCCCCCCCCCCCCCTTTCCTATAATTTTAAATATATATATTTTTTTTTTGATATTTTCTATTTTTTTTTTTTGCGGTTTTTTTTGGCCAAAGGGAAAAAATTAAAAAAAAGGGTTTAAAGGGCGTTTTTTACCCCCCCCCCCCCCCGCAAAATTCAAATAGGGCTTTTAACTGATTTATTTGTGCAAAGTGTTGGTTATTTATATACAATGATTTGGATGCTTAATTCTCTATTTAAAAAAAGCTGGTTAGTAGCTGGTTTATTACTTTTTATTTCATTTTCTGCCTTGGCGGAGGGTGCTCCCGCAACTCTTTCTAAAAACCTTGAACCTAGTAGCCATATTTGGCAAATAATCATATCGTTAGTTTTTATTTTGTTGCTTATTTTCACTAGTGCTTGGTTGTTAAAACGCTTTGGTAAAATTAATGGTTTGGCGAGTAGCCAAATGCAAATTTTGGCGAATGTGTCAGTTGGTCAGCGCGAAAGAATTATTTTGTTGGAGGTGGGTAATGAGCAGTTATTAATTGGGGTAACTGCGTCTAAGATAAATATGTTACATGAGTTAAGCGAGCCGATAGATTTTTCTGGAGAAAGATCTGGCTTTACACAGAGTATTAGCCAAAACTTTGCACATAAATTACAGCAAGCGATGGCGAAGAAAGAGCCTGCCAAAAAAAGCGACAATGATAATAAAAATAAAGGCACAAAGGGTGTATAAGTTTAAAAAAATAATAATAATACCGGTTTCTTTTTTGGTTCTATTGTTTGCTCCTTTGTTGGCTTATTCTGAAGTAGGAATTCCCGCATTTACTGTTCAAACGGATGCTCAGGGTAATCAGGATTATACCTTGACCATGCAAATTTTAATGTTAATGACGGGGCTTACTTTATTACCTGCTGTCTTAATAGGTATGACCGCTTTTTTACGAATTATTGTGGTATTGGCTTTGTTAAGACAGGCTTTGGGTACTCAGGCTACGCCTTCTAATCAAATTTTAATCGGTTTGGCTTTGTTTTTAACGCTGTTTGTTATGTCGCCAGTATTAGATAAAATTTATAGTGAGGCGGTTAGCCCGTACTTGGATGAACAGATTAAGTTTAAAGAGGCTTTGGATATTGGTGCTAAACCTATGCACCAATTTATGGTTCAGCAAACTAGAGAGAGTGATTTGGGTATGTTTGCAGAAATGGCAAATGTTGAGTTAGTTGAGCCAGACACAGTGCCTTTTAAAGTTTTAATTCCTGCGTATATGACTAGCGAATTAAAAACGGCTTTTCAAATTGGTTTTATGATTTTTATCCCTTTTTTAATCATTGATTTGGTGGTAGCTACCTTGTTAATGGCTATGGGTATGATGATGCTTTCGCCAATGATTATTTCGTTGCCTTTTAAAATTATGTTGTTTGTATTAATTGATGGCTGGGCTTTAATTATGGGTACCTTAGCAAATAGCTTTGTGGTAACGGGGGGTATTTAGCTATGACACCAGAGTTTGTACTGACCTTAGGGCAAAGAATGTTGGAGCTGGTAGTTATGCTGGCTGCCCCTTTATTGCTGCCTGCCTTGGCAGTGGGTTTGTTGGTGGGTATGTTTCAGGCGGCTACACAAATTAATGAGATGACTTTGAGCTTTATCCCTAAGGTTGCGATAGTTGGGGTTGTGTTAATTTTTGCTGGACCTTGGATGTTGGAAAATCTGCTTTCTTTTACGAGGGAGTTATTTCAAAGTATTCCTGCTTTAATAGGTTAGGGTAGTAAAAATGTCTTTTCATTATGAAGACTTTTTACAATTACTAGGCTTGTATTTTTGGCCTTTTATCCGTATTTCTGGCATGTTATTAATGATGCCTCTTTATTCTGGTGCTTTTGTAACCATGAGAATTCGTTTAATGATGGCGGTGTTTATAACCATGGCTATCGCACCATCGTTAGCCTTGCCTCCTCCCATTGATCCTTTTACTTGGTATGGGATTTTATTGATTATTCAGCAGTTAGGAATAGGTCTTGCGATGGGTTTAATCTTTGCAGTGGTTTTTCAATTATTTGTTATTGCCGGTCATTTATCGTCGATGGCGATGGGTTTGGCTATGGCTAGTATGGTTGACCCTGCAACAGGTGTTAATACGCCAGTAGTAGGTAGGTATTTTATTATTATTGCAACCTTAATTTTCTTATTACTTGATGGGCATATATTAATATTTAGATTAGTTTTTGATAGTTTTGAAACTCTTCCTGTTGGCCTGCACTTTTTTAATACGGATAGCTTGAAACTAATTTATGGTTTTGGTTCTAAGATGTTTGAAGCCGGGGTATTACTAGCTTTACCATTGGTTACGGCATTATTGTTAGTTAATATTTCTTTTGGTGTTGTGGCAAGAGCGGCCCCTGCATTAAATGTATTTTCGGTTGGTTTTCCTGTTACTCTGATAGTGGGGTTGTTAATGTTAATATTCATAACTCCTTTAGTTCTTCCTCATTTAAACCAAACTTTGCATTATGCTAGCGATTTAATTATGCATTTATCACTTGGAACCACGGCGAGTAAACAATAATGGCTGATAATCAAGACGGTACAGAGAAGTCAGAAGAACCCTCCGAGAAGAAGCTAAGGGAGGCAAGAGAGAAGGGGCAAGTTCCTCGTTCTAAAGAGCTTTCTACCTTAATAATGACCTTGTCAGCATCAGTTTTTTTGTATTTTTATGGCCATTATATGATTGAGGATTTTGAAAGAATTATGGTTCAAGGGTTAAGCTTTGACCGAGCCCATGCGTTTGATTTTAAAATGCTTACTAATAGAATATTAGGAATGGTAGTTGATGCGACTTATTTAGTAATTCCATTTTTAGCTCTAATGGTATTTATAGCCTTAATATCCGCAGCATTAATTGGCGGTTGGAACTTTAGTGCTAAGGCAATGGCTCCAAAAATTAGTAAGTTAAACCCTATGAAGGGTTTGAAAAAAATGGTGTCCATGAATGCGTTAATGGAGCTGTTAAAAGCCTTTGCAAAATTTACATTAATTGGCTTAGTAGCCGCATATTTTTTGTGGAATTCTTATGAAGAGGTGTTGTCGATTGGATTAGAGTCAATTACTTCCGCTTTATCCCATTCTGGAATAATTATTACGGAAGCATTTATATTTGTTAGTTTAGCTTTGATTGTTGTAGCTGCGGTTGATGTGCCATTTCAAGTTCATCAACATATTACACAGCTAAAAATGACTAAACAAGAAGTAAAAGAAGAGCATAAACAACAAGAGGGTAACCCAGAAATTAAAGGTAGAATTAGACAGGTGCAACGCGAGATGTCACAAAAACGCATGATGCAGTCGGTACCTGATGCGGATGTTATTATTACTAACCCAACACATTTTGCGGTAGCATTAAAATATGATGTAGATAGCATGAGCGAGCCAATGGTTCTGGCACTAGGCTCTGATTTTATGGCTACTCAAATAAGAACAGTTGCAACTGAAAATAATATACCGATAATAGAGGCACCAGTTTTAGCTCGTGCGTTATACTATAACTCAGAAATTGACCAGCCTATTCCGTATGAATTGTTTAAATCGGTAGCGGCAATTTTAGCTTATGTTTATCAACTAAGAGATGGTGAAGATGTCTCTAATATAAATGTCAATGATTTTAAAAGAATTGGTGTGCCTGAAAATATGAAAACAGAAGAATAAAAGCAGATAATGGATTTAACACTAATACTTAATAAAATTAAACAATCAGTCAGCAGTGGCATAGGTGTTCCTATTGCCATACTTGCTTTGCTTTCTATGGTTGTGGTTCCTTTACCACCATTTTTATTAGATGTGTTTTTTACTTTTAATATCGCCTTGTCTTTAGTAGTGTTGTTCGTTACCCTATATTCAAAAAGACCATTAGACTTTGCAATTTTCCCAACAGTAATTCTATTGACTACGCTATTTAGGCTTTCTTTAAATATAGCTTCAACTCGTGTTATTTTACTTGATGGTCACAATGGTGGTGATGCAGCCGGTAAGGTTATTGAATCATTTGGTGAGTTTGTAATTGGCGGTAACTTTGCGGTAGGTTTAGTGGTATTTGCTATATTGGTTGTTATTAACTTTGTAGTTATTACCAAGGGTGCAGGTAGGGTTGCTGAAGTTAGTGCAAGGTTCACTTTAGATTCCATGCCTGGTAAACAAATGGCAATTGATGCCGACTTAAACGCAGGCTTAATAAGCCAAGAAGATGCACAAGAGCGTCGAATAGAAATAACCTCTGAAGCAGATTTTTACGGTTCAATGGATGGTGCGAGTAAGTTTGTTAGAGGGGACGCCATTGCAGGGATAGTTATTCTGTTTATTAACTTGATAGGGGGCTTTGCGATTGGAATGGGTCAACATGATATGGACTTTGAGAGTGCTGTCGAAGTTTATACTATCTTGACACTAGGAGATGGATTAGTCGCCCAAATACCATCACTGTTACTATCCACAGCTACGGCAATTATAGTAACCAGAGTCTCTGGTGATAAACTAGATATGTCTGAACAGGTACAAGCACAAATACTATCTAACCCCAAAGCACTAGGGATGTCATCTGGTATTGTTGGTATATTTGGTCTAATTCCAGGAATGCCTAATGTTGCTTTCTTAACCTTTGCCGCCGTATCAGGTGCAGGGGCATATTATCTTTATCGTAAACAAAATGAAGAACCGAGTGCCACAGAAATTCTTACCGAAGATGGTGAACTTGTAGAAGAAGAAAGTACAGAACTTGGTTGGGATGATGTACAAACAATAGACACACTTGGTTTGGAAGTAGGTTATAGATTAATTCCAATGGTTGATCAATCTCAAAATGGACAGTTGCTTGAAAGGGTAAAAGGCGTAAGAAGAAAAGTATCCCAAGAACTAGGTTTTTTAGTTCCTTCTGTACATATTAGAGACAACCTTGATTTACAACCTAATCAGTATAAAATAATGTTGTTAGGTGTTATGTCTGGAGAAGGAGAAGTATATACCGATCAAGAATTAGCAATAAACCCAGGTCAGGTTTTTGGTGAAATAGCTGGCAAGGTTACCAAAGACCCTACATTCGGGCTAGATGCGGTTTGGATTGCAATAGCCGACAGGGAGAAAGCTCAAGCATTAGGTTATACTGTAGTTGACTCTAGTACCGTAGTAGCAACACATATTAGCCAAGTAATTCAAGACCATGCAGATAGTTTGTTAGGCTATGATGAAGTACAAAAACTATTAGATAAACTAAAGGAAACAGCGCCTAAGTTAATTGAAGAATTAATCCCAGATAAATTATCGCTAGGTATAGTAGTTAACGTATTACAAAACTTACTTACAGAATCAGTATCCATTAAAGATTTAAAAACGATACTATCTTCTTTAACCGAAGTGTCTTCTCAAGAGAAAGATGCTAGAGAATTAACTATTCATGTAAGAGCAGCTTTAGGTAGGTCAATTGTACAACAGCTTGCAGGGACATCTGATGAGCTAAAAGTGATTACTTTAGAACCAACATTGGAACAATTGTTGCTACAAGCAGCGCAGGGCTCTCCTGATGGTCAGCTAGCTATAGAACCTAGTTTGGCGGAAAGGTTGCATTCAACTCTAAAAGAAGAGGTGCAAAAGGTTGAAATGGAAGGTGATTCAGCCATCCTACTAGTGGCCCCACAAATAAGAGCACAGCTAGCAAGATTATTTAAATTTAGTTTGCCTAATATTAATGTATTAGCCTATTCAGAAATACCAGAGAATAGGAAAATTAGTGTTGTGGCAAATATTGGTCAAGATGATGGAACATAAGGAAAGCTTGAATAGATGAAATTAAAACCTTATTTTGCAAAAAATATGCGACTAGCTATGGATTTAGTTCGTGAAGATCTGGGCAATGATGCCGTAATTATGTCCACTAGAAATACAAGCGATGGTGTTGAGGTTATAGCTGCAATAGACACAGATGAAAAAGCAAACTATGCAACAAGTGATAATAAAACTAATAAAAACATAGCAACAGAACGCCCATTACAAGTGCTTGAGCCAAGTTTAGAAATGAAAAAAGATATTCATGAACTTGGTAATGAATTAAAGTCGATGAAATCCATGCTACAAGATCAACTGTCAGGTTTAGCATGGAACCAGAGCGAAACTAATGACCCTAAATCTGTTGCTTTGTTAAAAAAACTAGTACAACTTGGTATAGGTTGGGAGCTTGCACAAAGTTTGGTTGATAATGTTGAGCAAAAAAGTATTCAAGCCTGGGCAGAAATACTTAGAAACCTAGAAGATAAAATACCGACTGCTAAAACAGATATTGTTGATGGGGGGGGGGTAGTTTCACTGGTAGGGCCAACAGGAGTAGGAAAAACAACAACTATTGCAAAAATGGCTAGCCGTTTTGTTATGCGAAATAGTGCGAGCCAGCTAGCATTGATTACTACAGATTCTTACAAAATAGGAGCTCAAGCCCAGCTTAAAACTTTTGCTGACCTGTTGGGCGTACCTGTTCATGTAGCGGCAACGGAAGGTGAACTATATACCTTGCTTGGTTCACTAGCTAGTAAAAAACTTATTTTGATTGATACAGCAGGCATGAGCCAAAAAGACAGCATGATGAGCCAGCAACCTACTAAAGAAAAAATGGGTTTGAATAGTATTCGTAATTATTTAGTAATGTCGGCAGCGACACAGTTAAGCGTAATGAAAGACATAGTCTCTTCATTTGGCAGGATAGGCCTAAAAGGCTGTATCTTAACCAAATTAGATGAAGCAAACCAACTAGGAAATGCGGTAACAGTCATGATAGAAAGTTCTTTACCTCTAGTATATACATCAAACGGACAAAAAGTTCCTGAAGATTTAGAAATAATGAAAGCACGAGAGTTGATTGATAAAGCAATGGTTTTAGGACAACAAAAAAATACAGAAAATGACGATATTGCGTTTAAACTAGGAATGGGTAAGGATATTTCTAATGCACAATGATCAAGCAGCAGGGCTAAGAGCTATGAGGTCAAATAGCATTGATACTAGTAAATTAAATAGTGAAGTTGATATGAAAAAAACCAAAAATTCAAATAGTAAGTCAAAACCTATTCGAGTGATAGCCGTTGCAAGTGGAAAGGGAGGGGTTGGAAAAACCAATGTATCAGTAAACTTATCTGTAGCATTAACCAAGCTTGGTAACCGTGTTTTGTTAATGGACGCCGACATGGGTCTAGCCAATGTAGATATTATGTTAGGTTTACAAACAAAATATAATTTATCCCATGTATTAAGTGGCGAAAAAACCTTAGTTGAAGTTATGGTAGATGCACCTGGTGGCTTTAAAATTGTGCCAGCTACTTCTGGTGATAGCCGTATGGCACAGCTTTCACAAGCTGAAAATGCAGGAATAATTAATGCATTTTCAGAAGTAGATGGGTTTTTAGATGTACTTGTTATTGATACAGCAGCAGGTATTGCAAACAGCGTAGTAAGCTATTGCCGAGCATCACAAGAAGTTGTTATAGTTGTTACCGATGAACCAGCTTCTATGACCGATGCCTATGCTTTAATAAAAATATTAAATCGTGAGCATAAATTGACTAACTTTAAATTACTCGCTAATATGACTCTTACAGAGAAAAAAGGTAAAGAGCTACATAAAAAGTTTGCAAAAGTTTGTGAGAACTTTTTAAATGTAACCATTGATTACTTAGGTACGATACCCTTTGACCATGACTTACGGGAAACTATTCAAAAACAAACACCTGTAACTCTTGCCAAGCCTAAGAGTACATCTGCAAAAGCTTTTGTTGAAGTAGCAAAAAAAATAGATAAATGGCAAATACCAACCGATGCTACAGGTTATTTGCAATTCTTTATTGAAAATTTATTTAAGAATAACTAAGGTTAAGGAAACATATGTCTGGTACAGAGGTCTATGCAAATATTCAAAAACAAACTGGTGAAAAACAGTTAAAGATTGAAGACTATTTACCATTGGTGAATAGAATAGCATACCATTTAAAAGGTAGGTTGCCAGATAGTGTTATGGTTGATGACTTAATTCAATCAGGAATTATTGGTTTAATTGAAGCTATGGGCAAGTTCGACGCAACACAAGGAGCTAGTTTTGAAACCTATGCAGGTATTAGAATTAGAGGTTCTATGCTTGATGAAATTCGTAAAGGAGACTGGACTCCTCGCTCTGTTTACCGTAAATCAAGAGTCGTTTCCGAAGCAATTTCAAAAGTTGAATCAAGAGTTTCTAGATCCGCAAGAGATGAAGAAATTGCTGAAGAAATGGAAGTTAGTCTTGATGAATACTACCATATACTACAAGATACAAATTCAGCACAACTGCTATCTATAGACCAACCTGACCATGAAGAACTATCAGAAGGAAGGATGTTAGGTCATATGCCTACCCCGTTAAACGAACTTTCAGAAGATGGATTTAGGCAAGCAGTAGTTGATCAAATTCACCACTTACCAGAAAAAGAAAAGTTAGTTATGTCTCTTTATTATGATGAGGAGTTAAACTTGCGTGAAATTGGTCAAGTGTTAGAGGTAAGTGAGTCAAGAGTTAGTCAAATACACAGCCAAGCAATAAAACGACTTAAATCAAGATTACAAGACTGGATATAAAGGTATAGTTATTAAATGAAAGATATTAAAGAAATTCAAGATTTATTAGATTTGGTAAATAAAGACAACCAAGATAAAGCGCAAGATATTTTAAAAAAAATCTTAAACTATGAAAGTAGCAATATTCTTAATAAAGTTGAAACCATAGCAACAGACCTGCACGAAACTCTAGACAATCTTGGTTCAGATACCCGTATTTTTAAACATACCAAGCATGATTTGCCTGATGCATCGGAACAATTAGAGTATGTAATCACAGAAACTAAAAAAGCATCAGAAAAGACTTTATCTTTATCTGAAGGTATTCTAGCAAGCTTAGATGTTCTTGAAGAAAGTATTACGGACAAAAATAACAAAGAACTTTTACTAAGATCAAAATCAGAACTAATTGAAATAATGACGGCACAGTCATTTCAAGATTTAACTGGGCAGGTACTAAACCGAGTTATAATTTTAGTATCTAGCTTAGAGCAAAGTTTACAGGATTTGATTTCTTCTGCTGGAATAGACATTGAAGCAATGGATATTGAAATGACAGATGAAGAAAAAAAACAAGCAGAGCAAAAAGGCTTAGGTCCTGATATTAAAAAATCTAACCAAAATGATATAGGTGACCTATTGGGAGAGCTTGGGATTTAAGCTGAATACACAAACACTCCTCCAGCTTTGTAAGGTTACACACCCTCCTTTGGCATATTCTTTGCTTTTAACTCAGTAATAAACTTTTAAATTATCCAGCACTATGCAGTTTAGATATAGTTAGCTTTACAGAGGACTTTCATTGTGGATGAAGAAATTTTACAAGACTTTTTAGTAGAAGCATCAGAGCTTACCGAACAGCTAGATGAACAATTAACCGAGCTAGCGGAAAACCCATCAGATACAGATTTATTGAACTCTATTTTTAGAGGCTTCCACACCATAAAAGGAGGGGCAGGCTTCTTGGATGTTAAACCCTTGATTGAAGTCTGTCATAGAGCTGAAAACATTTTTGACAAGATCAGAAATGGAGAAATGGTTTATAATGATTCTACTTCAGATGTTATTATGCGAGCCTTTGATGTAGTTAGTGACTATATTGGTGACTTGCGTGATGGTGAGAGAGAATTCGATGATGCTGACCAAACTTTATTGTCTGAACTAGATATTTTATGGAAAGGTTCTGTTAGCGAAAATACAGATGATAAAGTTGTAGAAGACAATGCAGGAGAAGGTAAATCAGCGAACGAATCTTTAAGTCTTGCTGAGGGGGTTGACCCTGATGGAGATATGACCGACGATGAGTTTGAAACGCTATTAAATAAAAGGGATTCTAGTGTCTCTGAAAACAAATCTGTTAATAAACCAACCCCAATAGATGAAGATAATGGTTTAAGTTTAGATGATGGTGCTGACCCTGATGGAGATATGACCGACGATGAGTTTGAAAAGTTATTGGAGCAACGAGATGTTAAAGAAGGTAATGGAGAGTTGAGCGAAGAGGAATATGCGATTCTATTACAAGGGGACATAATGACCTCAGAAGAGCTTGAAAAAGAAACTCTTGTTAATAAAGAAAAAGTTGTGAAAGGCACAAGTGCTATGGATATTAAAAAAGTAGAGTCTAAGCCTAAAGCAGAAAAACCTAAGGTTTCTGCTGATACCACTGTGCGAGTTGATACCAAAAGATTGGATGAAATAATGAATCTTGTGGGGGAGTTGGTTTTAGTTAGAAATAGATTATTAACTTTAAATGGTTCTGAAACCGAACAAGAAGATCTTTCAGCCGCAGTATCCAATTTAGATCATGTTACGACAGACTTACAGAATGCAGTAATGAAGACCAGAATGCAACCAGTTAAAAAAGTGTTTGGTCGTTTCCCAAGAGTTGTAAGAGATTTATCTAGAAAGCTTGGTAAAGAAATTGACCTTATTTTAGAAGGTGAAGAAACAGATTTAGACAAAAATTTAGTAGAAGCCTTAGCAGACCCTCTAGTTCACCTGGTAAGAAACTCGGTTGACCATGGCATTGAAATGCCAAATGATAGAGCGGCAGCAGGCAAGTCTCGTAAAGGGACAATTACTCTAGCGGCAGAGCAAGAAGGTGACCATATACTATTATCGATTACCGATGATGGAAAGGGGATGAATCCAGATGTGTTACGCCGTAAAGCGGTAGAAAAAGGCATGATGGATGAGGCAAGTGCTAATCAATTAGATGATAAGTCAGCTTTTGAATTAATTATGTCAGCAGGGTTTTCTACGGTGGATAAAATCAGCGACATATCTGGTCGAGGAGTAGGAATGGATGTGGTTAAAACTATGATTACTAAGCTAAATGGTAGCGTAGAAATCATTTCTAAAGAAGGTGAAGGAACCCAAATTAGAATTAGAGTTCCTTTAACCTTAGCTATATTGCCTACTCTAATGGTTTCTTTTGAAGAAGATAGTTATGCTATACCTTTAACTAGTGTCCAAGAAATTTTTGACTATAAGCCTGAACTTATTAATGAAATAGACGGTCAAATGATGGTAAGGCTTAGAGAAAGAAGTATTCCTCTATTATACTTATCAACTTGGCTTGCTCCTGATAAAAAGTATGATAGTTTGGATAATCATAAGGTAATTATTGTTTCTATAGGTGGAAAAAAAGTAGGCATAATTGTTCAACAAGTTAATGGACAAGAGGAAGTGGTAATTAAGCCTTTAGGCGTAATGATGAAACATATAGATGGTTATGCAGGAGCAACAATTACTGGTAATGGTAGTATTGCATTAATTTTAGATTTACCTGGTGTAATCCAGCGTTTTCATGAGTGTTAGGGATAAATTATGGAACTTTCAGTAGCAGATGTACAAAAAAACAAAAATAGCGTATCAAGTTTATCTAATGACAAATATGCCGGTCCAAGTGTGCGCTGTGTACTGTTTGATTTAAACTCTGAAACCTACGGAATTAATGTTAAAAAAATTCGTGAAGTCCTTCGAGTTGTTACTATCCGTAAAGTAGAGGGTTCTGATGAAAGAGTACTTGGCGTAATAAATGTACGAGGAGTTATTGTAACTGTTGTGGATACAAGAACATCTTATGGAATAGCAAGAAGAGCAGCGGATGATTATTCAAGAATAATTATTGTAGAATTAGATGCTGATAATATTGTAGGAATGTTGGTTGATAGCGTACAAGAAGTTAAAGATATTCCAGAAAAAAACTTTGAGCCAATAGGCTTAACTGCAAACTGTGCATCAAAGTATATCCAAGCAATTGCTCACTTTCAAGACCGTGTTATAATCCTGATTGATGTTGATAATATGTTTGGGGTAGAAAATTAAATAATATTAAAATAATTAATAACTACCTAGTACAAATATTTTATTATTAATTACACAAGTTTTTAGGTATTGTTTTCGTAATAACTTTTGCCATGGCTTGTAGCATTTTAGGGTTAGCGGCAATAATGTTTCCAGATTCTAAAAACTTATCATTCCCTGAAAAATCGGTAACCAAACCACCAGCTTCCATCACTATTAATGCTCCAGCGGCAATATCCCATGATTTTAAATTAAATTCCCAAAAGCCATCGACCCTACCTGAAGCAACATAAGCTAAGTCTAGAGCAGCAGAACCCGCTCTGCGTAAACCTGAAGTTTGTAACATAAACTCTTTAAAGCTACTTAGATACGCATCTATATAGTCAAAGTTATGGTAAGGAAAACCAGTTGCAAGTAGTGATTTTTTTAGTTTTGCTTGTCCACTAACTCGGATTTTAAAATTATTTAACCTAGCCCCATTGCCACGAGAAGCTGAAAACATCTCATCTTTTAGAGGGTCATAAACTACGCCATGCATTAATTTACCTTTTTCTCTTACCGCAATGGATACCGCAAAGTGTGGTAGTTGATGCAAAAAATTGGTAGTGCCATCAAGAGGGTCGATAATCCATTCAAAATGAGAGGGGGTTGAGTGCTCGCCGCTCTCTTCTGCTAGTATATTATGGTCAGGGTAGAATTTTTGAATTGCACGAATAATGATTTGTTCTGCTTGTTTATCAATTTCGCTAACATAGTCATTTCTTCCTTTTTCTTCAACCTTTAGTTGCCCAACATTTTCTAGTTCATTTATAATAAATTCACCAGCTTCTTTAGCTGCCATAATTGCAACATTTAAAATAGGATGCATAGTATTCAATTCCAGATAATTATTTGGGTGGATTATAGCTAAAAAAACATGCTAGAAGACTATAGAAACCATAAGAAGTTAAAAAAAATCAAAATAGTTCTATTTGAGACCTCTCATTCAGGCAATATTGGAGCAATTGCACGGGCTATGAAAACTATGGGGTTAAGTCAGTTAGTTTTGGTAAATCCCAAAGAATTTCCTAGCCAAACAGCATCTGCAAGAGCTTCAGCCGCCGCGGATATATTAGATAATGCGATAGTTTTAGATAGCTTAGAAGAAGCCTTAAAGGGTTGTAGTTTGGTTATAGGGGCTAGTGCAAGGCTTAGAAGAGTGTCTTGGCCTCAGTTAGATGTACGAGAAACCGCACAAAAAATAATGGAAACTACAGAAGATCCCGATGCTGAAGTGGCTATTCTATTTGGTAGAGAAGATTCTGGACTTAGTAATGCTGAAATGGATCATTGTCAATATTTAGCAAATATTCAGACTAATCCTGCTTATAGTTCATTAAATATAGCGGCTGCAGTGCAGGTATTTGCTTACGAATGTTTAATGGCAACTGACATAGTAACGGAGGCAGAAGCGAGTGAAATCCCCGTTGGTTATAAAGAAAAACTAGCATCGGTAGAACAGCTAGAAGGCTTTTATGACCATTTATACCAAATGTTACAGGATATTGAGTTTTTAGACCCGGCAAAAAATGCATTATTTATGCGTAGAATGCGTAGAATGTTTAATCGAACCCAATTAGATATAAAAGAAGTTGATATATTAAGAGGTATTCTTACGGCTTCTCAAAGACAGGCTAAGATAGCAAATAAGAAAAACAAATAAATAGGTGTTTTAATGTTTAAAAGAATTAATGCAGATATTAAATCTGTTTTTGAGCGTGATCCAGCAGCAAGAAATACCTTTGAAGTATTAACTACTTATCCAGGGTTACATGCCATATTATTATATCGTTTTACACATTGGTTATGGAACAAGGGTTTAAAGTGGTTTGCTCGTTTTTTATCAGGGGTTGGTCGTTGGTTTACTGGCATAGAAATACATCCTGCCGCTCAAATAGGAGATAGGTTTTTCATTGACCATGGCATGGGTATTGTTATTGGAGAAACCGTTGAAATTGGTGATGATTGCACGATTTATCAAGGAGTAACTCTTGGGGGAATAAGTATAAACGAAGGTAAACGCCACCCTACACTTGGAAATAGGGTAGTGGTTGGTGCTGGTGCAAAAGTACTGGGACCTATTACTATCGGTGATGATGTTAGAATAGGCTCTAACGCCGTAGTTCTTAAAGATGTAAGTGCCGATAGGACTATTGTAGGAGTGCCAGGAAGAGTTATAGATATAGTAAAAGATAGTAAAAGAAAGAAGATGGCAGAAAAAATTGGTTTTAATGCTTATGGGGTTACCGAAGATGCAACCGACCCCATTGAAAAAGCCATTTATAGCCTATTAGACCATATTCAAAGCCAAGATGAGCAGTTAGATAACCTTAATAAAGCCGTTAAAAAACTGGGAGGAACTGACTCTAAAGTAGATATGCCTAGCTTAGAAGGTGTCGTATTGGAGCCTGAAGATCCTCAACAAATGGCACATCTTAAAACAGATAATGTAAAATGAAGATAACATCTCGTGGTAGATATGCAGTTATTGCTATGTTAGATATAGCACTAACACCTAAAAAAGGTACTGTTACTCTAGCAATGATTTCAGAAAGGCAAGAAATATCCTTGCCTTATCTAGAGCAGATTTTCTCTAAATTAAAAAAAGAAAATTTAGTTATAAGTAGCAGAGGTCCTGGTGGTGGATATAATTTAAGCAGAGATGCTAAAAACATTTCTATAAAAGATATTGTATTAGCTGTAGATGAAGAAATAGACCCTAAAAAATGTGCTGGCAAGCAAAATTGTAAAAAGAACGGCTCTTGTTTGTCGCACCATCTATGGGATGACTTAAGTAATAATATTGAACAGTTCTTGTCTGGAGTCAGTTTGCAGACGGTAATTGATAAAAAAACGCACCAAAATGAAATAACTTTTTAGGAGAATGTTTATGGCAGTAACCCTTACACAAGCCGCCGCAGATAGAGTAAAAACAATGATAGAAAAGCGTGGCAAAGGACTGGGTCTAAAAGTATCTACCAAGGTAAGTGGTTGTGCTGGTTTTTCTTATGTAGTTGACTATGCTGACAATATAACTGAAGAAGATGCCATTTTTGAATCTTTTGATGTAAAGGTAATTGTGCCAAGTGATAGCTTGCCACATATTGATGGTATGGAATTAGATTTTGTTGTTGGTGGATTGCTAAATTCTGGTTTTGAATTTAATAACCCTCAGGTAAAAGATTCTTGTGGTTGTGGATCTTCTTTTTCAACTTAAGACAGTGCCTCCTTAAAGGTAAACAGGATAAATAAGATGATTTTATCCCGACTAAAATTATTCTGGCTTTACTCCCCCCTCTTTTTTAAGAAAAATATTTTCTAAATTGTTAAAATACCTCATTATTTATAAAAAATTAGGATAACCTGACATGCAAAAGACTTTTTCTATTATTAAACCTGACGCAGTTAAAAGAAATTTGATAGGAGAAGTTCTATCAAGACTTGAGTCAGGAGGCTTAAAAGTTGTAGCTTCTAAAATGCTTCATCTGAATGTAGAACAGGCAGGAGGTTTTTATGCTGAACATAAGGGGAAACCTTTTTATGATACCCTGGTTGCTAATATGACTGCGGGACCTATTGTAGTGCAAGTTTTACAAGCAAAATCTGCTATAGAGTTAAATAGGAAAATAATGGGTACGACTAATCCAGAGCAAGCAGAAAAGGGTACTATTCGTAAAGACTTTGCTCTTTCTATGCAACAAAATTCTGTTCACGGTTCTGATTCAGAAGATAGTGCGGCAAGAGAAATTGCTTATTTTTTTAAAGAAAATGAAATTTGTGTTTAGTAGTTTAGATTAGGGTTTTAATGTGGTTTTTGTAGAAGAAATAATTAGTGAAAATACTGCCGTTGTCTATGATGGAAAGTCGGATCTCCTTGGTCTTGATAAAAAGGGTTTAGCCGACTTTTTTGTTAGTATTGGTGAAAAACCTTTTCGAACTACACAGGTCATGAAGTGGATTCATCAGTTTGGGATAAGTGATTTTGATGAAATGACTAATTTAAGCAAAGCCCTTAGAGAAAAGCTTAAAAAAACAGCAATTATTCGAACACCTAAAATTATAGCCGAGCAAAAATCAAAAGATGGCACCATTAAATGGTTGCTTGAGATGGATAAAAAGAACTCTGTAGAAGTGGTTTTTATTCCAGAAAAAGAACGCGGAACTCTATGTATTTCATCACAGGTTGGTTGTGCATTAGACTGTACTTTTTGTGCAACGGGCAAGCAGGGTTTTAATCGTAACCTTGAAAACTGGGAAATAATAGCCCAAATGTGGGTAGCAAATAAAGCTTTGGGATGTAAACCTAAAGAAGAACGAATCATTTCTAATGTGGTATTTATGGGGATGGGAGAGCCTTTGTTAAATGTAACTCACACCTTCCCCTCGGCAAGAATATTGATGGATGACAGTGCTTATGGTTTGTCAAAACGCCGAGTAACAATTAGTACGGCAGGAGTTGTGCCGGCAATTAATAAAATAAAAGATGCTTTAGATGTTAGTTTAGCCATTTCTTTGCATGCTCCAAATAATGAGCTAAGAGATGAAATAGTTCCAATTAACAAACGATACCCGCTAGAAAAACTAATGCCCGCACTATATAACTATGTGGAAGGTGGACACAGTAAAAAACATGTAACTGTTGAATATGTAATGATTGATAAGGTAAATGATAGGCTTGAGCATGCCGAGCAGTTGGTTAAATTACTAGGTGATTTGCCTTGTAAAATAAACTTAATTCCTTTCAACACTTTTGAAGGAACTCATTATCAACGCTCATCCAATAATGCGACTAGAAGATTTCAAGATATACTGGTAAAATCTGGGTTAAGATGTACCGTCAGGAGAACTCGTGGTGATGATATTGATGCTGCTTGTGGGCAGTTAGCAGGAAGAGTTAAAGATAAAACGCGTAGAACATTGCAAGCAATACAAGTTAAGGAGACACTGAATAGATAACATAAAATCTGTAAGTCTTCTAGCTAGTCAATTCTGGGCATGTTTCGTTGACAATGGTTATTACATTGCCAAGGAGCATAACTACTAAATGACTAGCTAGAAAACTTACCCTTCGGGGCTTAGCCAGGTTTACAGCCTCTGCATTATCATTTTTTGCAATAGCTAGCTATTACTGAAAAATGATGCTTTGATGCTGAAAACTTGGAGTTTTCAGAAATTATGCTAGCTATTCAGTGTCTTCTTAAACATTAAAATACCCTTTTAAAGTAGGTGATATATGAGTGAAGTAGAAGATAGTTTACCTTCAATACTAAAAACAAGAAGAGAGAGTTTGAACCTTTCTATTGCTGATATTGATAAAAAATTAAAAATAACGGAACAAAATATTAGCAAACTTGAAAATGAAGATGAAGACTTTAAAAACTTGTCAATCTTTCAAAGAGGATATTTAAGAAACTATTTAAAACTACTTGGACTGCCTGAAGAGCAGTTTGCAATAGCTTTTACAAATGCAGACAAAATAAGTTCAGAGTTATTTGAAATTAAAAAACCTTTTTATAAAAAGCGGGTAATATTGTCTAGGAAAAATCTTAACTGGATAGTTATTGTAGTAGTTTTATTATTAATAGCCATATTTGGATTTTAAATAAATAACAAAAATAGAGAAGAAATAAAAAACATGTCAAAGCAAATTTCTGCCATAAGAGGTATGAATGATTATTATGGTGAAGAATCTGCTACATTAGATTACCTAGTTAAAACCGCACAGTCTGTACTTAACCAATATGGTTACCAATCTATTCGTTTACCAATTGTAGAGAAAACGGAATTGTTTGCTCGCTCTATTGGTGCGGTTACCGATATCGTAGAAAAAGAAATGTACACTTTTGCTGATCGAAATGGTGACAGCTTAACTTTACGCCCTGAAGGTACCGCAGGTTGTGTAAGAGCAGTTATTCAAAATGGTTTAACTCACAATCAAGTTCAAAAACTATACTATACAGGCCCTATGTTTCGTTATGAACGCCCACAAAAAGGTCGTTATAGACAGTTCCAACAGTTTGGAGTTGAAGTTTTTGGTTTAGCAACTGCTGATATAGATGCAGAGCTAATTGTTTTGACAGCAAGGCTTTGGGCTAAATTGGGTATTGACAATCTTGAACTACAAATAAATTCATTAGGCAGTAAAGAAACTAGAATGACCTATAGAGAACAGCTAGTTGCTTATTTAACGCCATTTAAAGAACAGCTAGATGAAGACAGCCAACGCAGGTTGAACACTAATCCTTTAAGAATACTTGATACAAAAAATCCAGCATTAAAAGATATTGTATTGAATGCCCCAAAACTACTTGACCATTTAGATGAAAACTCAAAACTGCATTTTGAATTGGTGAAAAATTATTTAGATGATGTAGGTATTGAGTATACAGTTAATCCTAACTTAGTTAGAGGGCTAGACTACTATAATAAAACTGTATTTGAATGGGTAACAACAGAACTTGGTGCACAGGGTACGGTTTGTGCAGGTGGTCGTTATGATGGTCTGGTTGAACAAATTGGAGGAAAGCCTGTACCTGCTAGCGGTTTTGCTATGGGATTAGAAAGATTAATGTCATTATTAATCGATAAAAAACTAGTTGATACGGTAAAACAAGCAGATATTTTTATGGTACTAGTTGGTAATTCTGCTCTTAGACCAGGTATGGCAATGGTAGAGCAACTTAGAGATGAAAACCCAACTATTAATATCGTGATGAATTGTGGAGGCGGTAGTTTTAAAAGCCAATTCAAAAAAGCGGATAAATCTGGGGCAAGCATAGCTTTAGTGCTGGCAGAAGATGAAATAAATAATGAAACCATTGCTATTAAATATTTAAGAGAAGAAAAAGACCAAGAAACTATTGCATGGGTGCAATTAAGTGATAAAGTAAGCAAAATTTTTAAGTGAGAAGAAAAGTATGAGCCGTTATGAAACCGATGAAGAACAAGTTGCCGCGATAAAAAACTGGTGGAAAGAAAATTCCAGCTCTCTATTAATTACGCTATTAATTGCGGTATTAAGTTGGACAGGTTGGAACTACTACCAAAATGACAAAAGAGCAAAGGCAGAAAATGCATCCGCTGTTTTTAATGTAATGCAACTTAGTATGCAACAGGGTTCTTTTGCAAACATTGCTAGAGAAGGTATGAAGTTAATTAAAGAACAGCCTGAAAGCCCCTATTCTTCAGGAGCATCTTTACTATTGGCTAAATATAATTTACAACAAAACAAAGCTGATGAAGCTATTAAAAATTTGCAATGGGTTGTTGATAATTCAATAGATACTTCCTTGGTTACTGTTGCTAAATTAAGGCTAGCTAAGTTATTGCTAGATTTAGGTAAAATAGAGCAGGCAAAACAAACCTTAGATGCTATTGATGATACAAAATTATTAGCAACAGATAAGTCTAATGTTGATTATGCAAAAGCATCTATTGCTTTAAAAAACAATCAAATAGATCAAGCAATTACACTATTAAAAAAAGTGGTAGGGAACAGTAAAGCGGCAGGAAACCTTAAAATACTCGCACAGTTACAACTAGATGATCTGGCAAAATAATATGTTAAAAAGTTTAGCTGTTATTTTTGTTACGGTACTTTATTTGTCTGCATGCACGCAACCTAAGCTAGTAAGAGTGCCAACTGGATTAGTTGATTTTACCTCACCTTATGAAACAGAATTACAGTGGCAGCTATCTTCGGGCAAATTAGACTACTCAGATAGTGAAGGTTTGTTTTTTGTAAACACAGATACGCAGTTATTTTTTGCAAATACAAGTGGGGTAGTCACTTCTGCATTAGTTGCTAAAAATGGGCGTTGGCAGGATCAAGTTAGTTGGCAGAAAAAATTCAATCAGCCGATTATATCTGGTCCAGTTTTATCTGACAGTGGGTTGATAGTAGGAACTTCTAAAGCAAACCTCATGTTATTAAACCCACAAAATGGTAATATTATTTGGCAGGCTGAATTATCTAGCGAAGTGCTAAGTAAAGCAATAGTGATTAGTGATGATTATTTGACAGGTTCAGTTTTTGTTAGGACTGTCGATGGCAAATTGTATTCACTAAGTTTAAATACAGGTAAAATAAACTGGGCAATTAGCCACCAATTACCAAAACTTTCTTTGCGCGGTATCGCTCCTGTAACCTACGATGATGGGGTAGTTTATGTTGGTTGGGAAACTGGCAAAGTAGAAGCCGTTGATGCTATAACCGGTCAGTTAAAATGGCAAACACAGGTGTTAGTACCTAAAGGAAGTACTGATCTGGAAAGGTTAATTGATTTACAAGCTGAATTAATTATTAAAAATGGCCGTTTATATGTGTTTGGCTATCATGGTAAATTAGTTGCACTTAATCCTAAAAATGGCAACCTATTTTGGGCTAAAGATATCTCTGGATATCAAGATTTTGTGGTTGATAATGAAAAGATATACCTTGTTGATGAAGATGACATACTAATGGCCTACGATTTACTAAATGGCACTTGGATTTGGAAACAAGAAAATTTTAAATATCGTAATCTAGTAGATTTAACTTTCTATGATGATAAGCAACTACTACTTGCTGATGGTTTTGGTTATTTTCATTGGATAGACAAGTTAACTGGTACCCAGTTGGCTAGAGCAAAACATATAGAAATAGATAAGCAAGGCGAGAAAATTATTAGAATATCCACTACTGGCTCAAAAATATTTACTCTGGATGCACAGGGATTAGTATCCGTTTATAAAGTAAAAGAGAAATAAAATATAATTGTGAAAAAGCCAGTTATAGCCATTGTCGGCAGACCAAATGTAGGAAAATCTACTCTATTTAATCGCCTAACCAGAAGCCGAGACGCTCTAGTAGCTGATTACCCTGGCTTAACTAGAGATAGACAATATGGGACAGGAAGAACAGGAAACTTCCCTTACATTATTGTTGATACAGGAGGGTTAAGTGGAGAACAAGAAGGCGTTGACCCGCTTATGGCAGGGCAAGTTCAGTTTGCGATTGAAGAAGCTGATGCAGTATTGTTTTTGGTTGATGGCCGTGCTGGATTATTACCAGCAGATGAAATAATAGCAGGTTACATTCGCCATTTTGATAAACCAACTTATCTGCTAGTTAACAAATCAGAAGGAAGGGATGCACAAATAATTTCTGCAGAATTTTATCAAATGGGTTTAGGAAAACCATTTGTAATTTCTTCTGCCCATGGTGACAATGTTAATTATACTCTTGATAGTGTAATTAAAAACATGGGCTATGAAGAAGGGGAGGAGGAAGCGTTTGAGCTAGATGACCACCCAGGAATTAGAGTAGCAATTATTGGCCGTCCCAATGTAGGAAAATCAACCCTAATTAACCGAATGTTAGGCGAAGATAGGCTAGTAGCTTTTGACTTGCCGGGAACAACAAGAGACAGTATTTTTGTACCCTTTGAAAAGAATGGTCAGGAATATACTCTAATAGATACTGCAGGCGTTAGACGCCGTAAAAACATTAAAGAAAAAATAGAAAAGTTCAGTATTGTTAAAGCCATTGAAGCTATGGAAAACTGTAATGTTGTAATTTTGGTTATAGATGGTTTAGAAGGTATCACAGACCAAGACTTAACTCTATTAGGGCTGACACTAGAATCAGGTAGGGGTATGGTAATCGCGGTAAATAAATGGGATTGTATTTCTAAAGATCAACGAGACCAAATAAAACACCAGCTTGATTATAAATTACTCTTTGTTGAATATGCACAAAAACATCTAATTTCAGCACTACATGGCTCAGGAGTTAATGAGTTATTTAAAACTGTAAAAGTTGTTTATAGTGCGGTAATGAAAAAAGTATCTACTTCAGATTTAAACCGAGTATTAGAACAGGCAATATTAGACCATCAACCACCATTAATTGGTGGTAGAAGGGTTAAGTTACGATATGCCCACTTAGGAGGAATAAACCCCCCTAGATTGATTATTCATGGTAATCAAGTTGACAAGTTGCCAAAATCCTATACAACCTATTTAAAAAATGTTTTCCGCAAGGCCTTCCGTTGGGTAGGAACACCAGTTTTTATAGAATATAAAACAGGTGTTAATCCTTATGAAAATAAAAAGTCAAACTTTAAATATCGCCGTGGCAAGTCAGAATCACAAGCAGATAATGCTTTTATAAAAAGAAAAAGTAAAAAGAAAACTCAGACTAAACGCCGTTCTAACTGATTTTTACCCCCCCCCCCCCCCCCAAAAACATTAGGGGGG
>CAZMHA010000005.1:0-4947 GCA_964565985.1 uncultured Piscirickettsiaceae bacterium
CTTTGCACATAAACAGGCACAAGTTTTACCCCCCCCCCTAGTATGGGCTTAAACAAAGGTGCTCTTTGAGTACCAATAAAAGTACTAATTCCTATGTCTAAATTACCAAAAGTTTGGCTCCAGCGTGCAGCTATATCAACATGCTTTTGTTTAGAATTGTCTTGAAAAATGGCTTCATCATTGTCTACTTGTAAAGAAGAAATTCTTGGGCGACCTTCTTTGCCTAAAAACTCTACTTCTCTAAAATAAGGTAATACAAATAAATCTAGCTCCCCCCAGTCTTTAATTAACTTGGCTTGAATCATTGGCTGACCTAAACGCTCTTCATCGTCTAAAGATTCTGCCCAATCGACTTGATTAATAACATCTACCAGATGCCTAGATTCTGTTTTTCCCCAAAAAACCTTACCAATACCTAGATTAAACTCCCATTCATCGGCATAGTGATTAAGCATTAATTCACGAACATCTGCGTGAGTTCTGCTAGTTGATTCACTATCATAACGATAAAAAAGTTTAACTTTTAACTCTTGGTTATCAGTAAGAGATTGGAAAAACTCAGGTTCAAGTACCCCAGAATAATACTGATCTTTTTGTGTAGAGTACTTTGCATCATCAGTAAATATAATTGCTTCAGCACCAAGCTTACCTTGCAACTCAAGAGCATGGGTATTTAGTGTTATTACAATTAGAGGGGCAAAAAACAACCACTGGTAGCGTTTGAGCATGGCTTATCTTAGTCTTTTTAATTTACTTTTATTAAAATCAGATTCTTTTAAGCCTGTCTTAAACTTATAGTCAGTATAGCTAAGGATTGATGATTTTCCTGTTTGATGATTAGTCATTACCATGCTCTGGCTACGCCAAAACTTACCTAAATATTGCTTATAGTCTTTCATTTCTAAGGTCTTTAATAGGGCATTTCTACGATTGTAAAAATCTATTTTTATTGGACGATATTCTTTAGTATCTATCCAAGAAACTTGTTTAGCATAACCACTAAACTTATCCGTCGGGTAGCGTTCCATTACAAAGCAAGTTAGCTTATCTCCACAGGCTTCTTCTTTTAGAAACTTATATTTATACTTATCCACTTCTTGTGAACCAATATCCTCATAGGCAAATTCACTGCCCATAAAAGGTCCAGATTTATTTCTGGAACTAATTCTTTTTACTCGTTTTAAAGCTGGCAAATATAACCATTGATCATCAGGTTTATTAACATGGCTAAAGGTTAAAAATGCGGTGCCTCGAACATCCCTTGGTTTATCAAAAATACTTAGGCTTTTATCTCCATCACCAGTTATTTCAAGAGTTCTAATTCTTATTTCTCGCTCACTAGTATCGCCCTGTTTATTTTTTAAAATCATCCGCATACTTGCAGTAGAATCCTCCCAACCTTGATCCCTTTTATCCCCTTCTATTGCTATTGCTAGCCCTTTTTCTTCAGCAGTTTCTGCATATGCAGTATTTACCGAAACAATGGCTAGTCCGATAAGAACAAACTTAATTTTTTTTGAAATATTCATACTGATTTTTCCTTTATTTTATCTTTATCCATAATTAGTAATAATGCTGGTAGGAATAAGAAGTCAATTATTAGTGCTGAGGCAATGGTGATTGCCATCATAATTCCTGTTTGCTCATTAACAAGAAAACTAGATAGCGTCAAGATTCCAAAACCAACTACTAACACCAGAGTGGTTACCCAAAGAGCATGCCCTACCGTACTAAAGGCATAACGAATTGCTTCTTCAGTAGTTAGGTTATTTTCTCTTTTTGCTCGCAAATACTTACTTAAAAAATGCACTGTGTCATCAACCACTATACCAATTGAAATAGCAAACACCATTGCTGCGGCTAAACCTAGTACGCCAAAGGTTAATGCCCAAATACCTGTTGCCACAATTACAGGGGTAAGGTTAGGGATTAAACTTATAAGACCTAGTCGAAGAGATTTTAAGGCTAGCACTAAAATGATTGAAATAAGTATTAAGGCAATAATTGAACCCTTCATCATCTGGTCAATATTGCGTTTAGTAATGTTAGAAAACATCAATGCGGTACTGGAACCAACTGTATGCATATTAGCAGGTGTATTTTCTTTCAACCATGTTTCTGCTTTGTCATTAAAACTTAATAGTTGTTCGGTAGATAAATCACCTAGTGTAACCGTAAATTTGGTTGCAGATTTGTCGACATTTATTTGGTTATTTAAATCTAAACCATAGGGCAAAGACATTTCGTAAAGTAATAAATACTGTGCAGCAAGCTCACGATTGTCTGGCACTTTATACCAAGACTCTGCATCTGCATGTAAACTTTTATTTAACCGCTTCATAATATCACTAATGCTACTTACATGTACTACTTCAGGTTGAAGTTCTAGCCAGTTTTTAAATTCATCCAACTTTGCGAGAAAAACAGGTTCATTAATCCCTTGAGACTTACTACCCTCTTCATCTTCTGCCGCTTCAATTGAGTAGAGAATGGTATTAATTCCAGTCAAGTTTTCAATAATATAATCTGAATCAGCTCTAAATTGAATTGATTCATCAAAGTATTCAACAAAATTATCATCAAGAACAACCTGTGAAATCATCGCTGCTAAAAAACTAATTACGAGGATAGAACCAATAAATAATGCTTTATATTTTGCAATAACAAAATCAGCAAGTTTTAACATAAAACTTTTATGATCAACATCGACATTTTTGTTAACTTTTGTCGGCATAACACTCATAAATGCAGGTAAAAAGAATAGCGAAAACAATAAGGCAAACATCACCCCCATCGCGGTAATATTACCAAGGTCATGAAATGGTGGTGCGTCACTTGAATTCATTGCTAAAAAACCAATCGCCGTGGTAACACTGGTTAAAATAATAGGACCAACATTAATCCGTAGGCTTTCCATAATTGCATCATTTTTTGCCATACCTCTTTTCATCAGCGCCAGCATAGTGATTAAAAAATGCACCGAATCGGCAACGGCTAAGGTCATAATAATAGTTGGGGCAGATGCAGAGGGGGGGGTTAAGGCTACGCCCATAAAGCCTGCCATACCCATTGCGGTTACTATTGAAAATGCAATAACTATTACCGTACCAAGTAATGCAGGAATAGACCTCATTAATACAAACAACACAATAAAAATAAATAAATACATTAAGGGTATTAGGGTTGACATATCTTTTATACTGGCTTCTTTAAATGCCATATTTAGCATGGTCATACCACTTAAATGTACATCAAACTGTGGGTATTTTGCTTGGAACTTGGTAACCAAATCTCTAGCAAAAGCAACTGCTTCAGGATTTTCTGATTGGCTTTTTTGCGGAAATTGCGTGACCACATTAATGGCAGTAACGCTACCAGCTTCATTAACCGCAGAATTAACTAGCTGTGGCTCTGCAAGCACTATTTTTTTAACATTTAATGCCTGCTCTTTAGTCATATTAGCTGACTCATAGCCTAAATCAATAACGATTAAATCATGACCTTCTGCATAGGTATGTTGGTAATTGGTAATGGAATCTACCCGACCAGCAAAGGGTATTTGCCAAGCTTCATTGGTTAACCATTCTACTGCCGCTAGGTTTTTGGGGGTAAATAACTCGCCATTTTTAGGGGTGAGAGCAATAATAATATTGTCTTCTTTATTATAGGTATTTTGTAGCTTTTCAAAAGCCATCATTTCAGGATTTTCATCACTAAAAAATACTCTATAATCATTATCGAAAGTTAGATGCTTTCCACCACTGGCAATTAGCATTGCACCAACAACAGATAAGAGTATAACTAACCAACGCCACTTTATTACCAAATTAGAATATGCTGTTACCATTTTTAGATCCTGTCTTTAAATTATTGAGGTTCATAATACCCACTATTCTAAAAGAAAAAGAGTAGTTTACTTTAAACAGATTGTTTCTGCGTAGAAACAGTATCTATTGATTGTTTATTTTAGCTATTTTAATTTTATCTAAAAGAAAGCTGTTAAACACGCTTAATGCTTTAGATTTATGGGACCGACTTGGATAAACCAAGTAAAGATTAGAATGAATAGCTCCAGTATCTGACAAGATTTTTATCAATTTACCACTTGCCACCTCTTCTACACAAAATACATTTGCTAGACCAGCAATACCTTTTCCTGCAAGACAAAGCCCTTTATTAAACAAAAGACTGTTGGAGGAAAACAGCAGGGATTTAGTAAAATCCGGCACACTCTCTTGGCCATTTTGAAAAAATTTTCCTACATTTATCGGCAGTATATTTTTATGTTGCTCTAGCTCTGCTAAGGATTTGGGCTCTCCATAGAGCTGGAGATATTTTGGGCTAGCATAAAAACCTATACTAGAAGAGGTTAGCTTTTTGGCAATATAAGAAGAGTCATCCATCTCACCTACTCTAATTGCCAGATCATATCCCTCTTCAATTAAGTCTTTATTTTCGTAACTAAAATCAAATTCAAAAGATATTTCAGGATAGTTGTCCATAAATTCTGGCAAAATTTGACAGATAAAAGCATACCCTAACTCATAAGGCATGGTAACTCTTAAATTACCCTTAATCTTTTCACTTAGTTCAGATACTTCTAAATGTGCATTTTGTAAATTAGTTATAAGCGGTAAAGAGGTATTAAAAAATTGCTTACCTGCGTGAGTAAGGCTTAGCTTTCTGGTCGAACGATTAAGTAACCTTACCTGCATCGACTCTTCAAGAGCAGACAGGCTTTTGCTCAAAGTCGATTTTGGTAAGCCTAACTTTTGCCCAGCCTTGGTATAACTGCCACACTCTACAATAGTTATAAAATGCAGTATCCTATTTAAATCCATTTAACACTAGCTCCAAATATTTTTCGGGGGGGGGGGGGGGGGGAAAAAAAAAATAAATAAAAAAACCTCGCCTTATAATCCGCCAAAGAACCATTTTGTACGGGAG
>CAZMHA010000005.1:4957-8952 GCA_964565985.1 uncultured Piscirickettsiaceae bacterium
TATATATTTATAATCCCCATACATAATCAATGTATTTGTGGGGGGGGGGGGGGGGGGGTAAAAAACATCAAGTTATAAATACTTAGCTTTAATATCGGCTAATAAACCATTTGATGCGGAGGTTACTAAATCAAATACATGATTAAACCCGTCTGTTCCACCATAATACGGGTCTGGAACTTCTGTTTCTGGATATTGCTCTGAAAAGTCTAAGAACATTTTTATTCTATCCTTATCTTCATGTAATGCAATATTGCGTAAATCTGCATAGTTAGAATCGTCCATAGCAAGTACATAGTCAAACTCGCTAACATCTTCTAGCGTTACTTTTCTAGCCCGTAAATCTAACATATCTATACCACGATTTAATGCGGTTTGAATAGACCTCTCATCCGCCCCTTTACCTACATGCCATGCAGCAGTACCAGCAGAGTCAATTAAAATATCATTTTCTAAACCTGCTTCTTTTACTAACTGGCGAAAAACTCCATGTGCAGTAGGAGAACGGCAAATATTGCCCAAACATACAAAAATAACTGAAACTTTATAACTCATTTATAAATACCCTAGTAAAATAGTTGGTTCATTTTACGAAATATCTACAAGCAATGTCATGCGAAATATAAAAGAAAAACCAAAAATCAAAAACATTGCCTTTTCTAAAGACTGGATTTTGTTTGAAGATGAACACTTAATTTTTATTAACAAACCAAGTGGACTACTATCTGTACCAGGTAAAGATGCTAACCCTGACTACTGCATTGTTGGGCAACTGAACCAATATTTACAAGGTTGTTTAATTGTACACCGCTTAGATATGGATACCTCTGGAATTATGGTTTTAGCTAAAGACAAGCAAACTCATAAAGCACTAAGTAGGCAATTTCAAGAAAGACAAACCAAAAAAGAATATCAAGCAATATGTTCAGGTATCGCTAGCCAAAAAAATGGCAGTATAAAACTCCCCATGCGTTGTGATTGGGCAAATCGTCCAATCCAAATAATAGATTTTAAACAGGGAAAACATGCCCAAACCAACTGGCAGGTTATTGAACAAAAAACAGATATATTTAAAGTCCTGCTTTCACCAGTTACTGGTCGATCACACCAGTTAAGGCTACATATGAAACAGTTAGGCCACCCTATACTAGGCGACAATCTTTATGCTGATAAGATATCATATTCACAAAAAAACCGGCTAATGTTGCATGCTAGCAAATTAAAACTAACCCATCCAAACAACAATAAACCACTTACAATAAAAGACACTGCAGAGTTTTGGCATATTTAGTGCTTAAAATTCGATGTTAATATATTTAAAGAAAGGAAGTACCATGGTCCCAGATATAGAAAAAGATGAAGCTGCAACTCGTGAAATGCTAGAAACAGCGGGCGTTTTAACTGAAAACAATGAACAGGAATCTACTCCTATATCAGCAGAAAGTACTGATGATATTTTAGGTGCTCTAGATGACATTGACAATGTAAATTTAACAGATGATATTAGTACAGAAACAGATGATGGCATTGATGGTTTTCTTGATGAACTGGACACTCCTGATGAAATTACCCTAGACGAAGCGCAAGAAACAGCTACTACAACAGAAACTGCGGGAGACTCTAGTGAGCAGGGTGAAGCTCTACAGAATGCTTTAGCAGGTACAGGTCTTGATGATGCCTTACTAGAGCTTGACGATTTATCTGAAGAAACTCTTGACGATTTATCTGAAGAAACTAATGAGCCATCGGCAGAAGTTGAGGAAACTAGCCAAACATCAGACGGTATTGCACAAACTAACGATGTAATTGACTCTATGGAAGAGTCCATTGATATTGATAATGAAATGCAAAGTATTGCTATACAAGCTTCTCACACAGCAAAAGAAGCCACTGCTTTAGCTCTTAACATTAGTAAACAAGCTCAAGACTCTACCGAAAAATTACAACAAACAATACAAGACACTTTTAATGCTACTGACCGTGCTTTTGAAGCATTAAAAGAGGCAAAATATGAAGTTGATTCTGCGGCTATTGATACAGACTTGAATGATAATGCTATTAAACAAAAAATGTCTGAAGTTAAAAGTAAAAATGATAAATTAAAAGCCATGAATGCTAGTTTTCTTTCTCGCATTAATGACTTTAAAAACAAATAAATAAAGGCTTTTGCCATGAATAACGATTCTGACGAAAATTATAATGACAACCTGCTAAATGATTTAAATGACCTTGATGGTGCTATAGATGAAATGCAAGAAAATATAGTATCCAACAATGAGGCTAAGTCAAAAAGTAATGGTACAAATTATAGCGTTGCTATTGATTCAGCAACAATTTCTTTAGAAGCCGCACAGATAGCACAAGCTTCGGCAGAATATAGCCAAACTGCGATAGATACTGCAATTAAATTGTCTCATGAGCAGCAAGAAAGTATTCAAGAATTAGCCGATTCAAATGGTGCTTGGCGTAATTCTATTAGTCAAGCCAATATAAGCATTAATAATAGTAAAAGCACCATGGGAGTTATGCTAACTGTTAGTATAATTATAAGCTTGATTGCAGCAGGTGCAATTGGATACCTTTACTACACGCTAGACAAAAGCAACAAAATGATGAAGGGAGATGTTCTTGACATAATCTCTACAGAACTTTCTTTATCAGGTAAAAAGCAACAAGTTAAACTTGATAAGTTAGCTTCATTTTTTGAACATAACTCTGCAAATAGTCAAGTTAATGCAAGCACAAACAAAGTATCCTCTAGTTCTGTTTTAGCTAATACAAGCAAAGCCATTAAAGACAATCAAATTTCTAAAAAAATTATCTTAGAACAAAATAAACAGCAAAAAATACAATTACAGAAAATTGAAAGTTTACTTGCTAAAATTGATGCAAACCTAGCATCTAACAAAACCACAGCTATTCAACCTGCCATTAAAAAAGAACTTAATAGTGTTAAAGATACCGTTATTACCGTTGATGACAGTAAAATAAAGAAACAAATAGAAGTATTTAATAAACTGCAACAACAACAAATGCAAAAAATTGAAGAATTGCTTACAAAAATAAACAGTAACCAAAAAAATCTACACTCAAAACAGACTTCTCCACAAGCTATTGCACCTATTAAGGTTACTGCAATGGGTTTAACAGAATCTCAACTTAAAAAATTGAATGAAATATCTTTTGCCATTCAAAAACAAAGTAAAGTTTTAACAACTATACAAAGAAAAGTTAGCGTTAAATATAAAAAACCAAAGCACGTGTATAAAAAGTCCGCCAAAAAAGTAGTGCAGAAAAGAAAGCTTAAAAAACCTCAACCAAACAAAATAGAAAAACTACTAGGTGAATTGAAAATACAAATAAAACAATTGCAAAAACAACAAACAGTTACCCAAAACCAGGTTAAGTCATTACAAACGACCACAAAAGGACTAAACTCAAAACCAAGGCTTTATCGTTATCAGTCGCGTGATTAATAAGGTTAGAACTAACATTTAAAATATAAAAAAGGGCTTTTAAGCCCTTTTTTATTATAAGAAGACCTTCGCACAAGGTTATTCACCGATTAAAATTAAAAAGCTAAACTATACGGTCTAGCTATATCGTCTATTAATTTTTGTAGACTGAAAGTCCTTACTTCTTCTATAAATTTTTGTCCCGTGAAAAACACCTGTACTACTGGTAGGCTAAAAATACCTTGCTGAGAACATACCTCTGTTGTTTCATGACAATCAACATATACCATTGCAATTTTAGGGTAGTTGCTTGTAACTAAATCAATTAGCTGTGGTTTTATTACATGGCAAACATTACAATTTTTGCCCCCAAATAGGACAAGCACAGCATCATTGCTCTTTTTAATTTGTTCTAGTTCTTCGATTGTTGTTATATTTTTCATAGTCGCCTTACCCCCTGTTTTCGGGGGGGGGGGGGGGGGGGAAAAATGTTTTTGTTCATTTTTTTAAAAGAAAATAAGATATTTTTTGTGTTTTTTT
>CAZMHA010000005.1:8962-32759 GCA_964565985.1 uncultured Piscirickettsiaceae bacterium
GGTTCGGCTTCCCCCGTTTTGGGGGGGGGGGGGGGGGGGGGGTAAAAATTCTATTTGACGATCTTTAATAAAGAAATTAAGCTTGTTTTGCGTTTGCTTCTGTCATCATGGTTTTTAATTGCCCTGACTCTGCTAGCTCTTCAGTTATATCACAACCACCCTGTAGTTCTCCTGCTATGTACAGTTGCGGAAAAGTTGGCCAGTCTTGGAATTTTGGCAGGTGTTCAAAAATCATTGGGTCTGCTAAAATATTTACAAAAGCAAACTTTTCTTCTGTTGTTGCTAGTGCTTGTGCTGCTCTACCAGAAAAACCACATGATGGCATTTGAGGTGTACCTTTCATGTAGATAACTACGGCATTACTAGTTACTTGTTCTTTAATTCTAGCTAGAGTTTCTTGTTCTTGGCTTTGGTTTTCCATATTTAATCCCTTAGTAAATTAGTAGGTTATTCTATTACTATTCTTTATATGGGTCAACATGCTCTTGTAACCAAAGCTCTAATAAGCTGGCATGCCAAAGTTTACTGCCTTGAATTGCGGTAAAACTGTCTTTACCTTCGGGATTTTTTAGTAGCTTTGCAATATAGTCTTGTTGAAATATTCCCCTTTTTATAGCTACTTTTCCAGTTAGAGTTTTTGTCATCATTTTAAAAAAGTCTCCCCTTACATATTTTAGTGCGGGCATTGGAAAATAACCTTTAGGACGGTCTATCACTTCATCTGGAACTATTCCTCTAGCTACTTTTTTTAATATGTATTTAAAATCTTTTAATTTTAATTCTTCAGGAGCTGACGTTGCTAGCTCTACTAGGTCGTGGTCTAAAAATGGTACTCTGGCTTCTAAACTCCATGCCATGGTCATGTTATCAACTCGTTTTACTGGGTCATCAACTATTAGTGTAGTGGTGTCTAGTCTTAGCACCTTGTCTAAGTAGCTATCCGCTCCTGGCTCATTTAATTTGTCTTCGATAAAATTGGAAGTTACATCATGAATATGATATTTTGGATTTATCATTTGTTGCCATTCTTGATGGCTTCGGTCAAAATAATAGGGTGCAAAGGCATCTACTAGAGTTTGTTCACCCGTTAACTGTTTAGCTGCTGCTGCCATTTGTGGGTACCAAAAATAACCGCCAAAAACTTCATCTGCACCTTGCCCTGACATAACTACTTTTACTTCTTTTGCTACCTGTTCAGAAAGTAGATAAAAAGCTATAGCATCTTGTCCAAACATGGGTTCTGCCATATTTTTGATTGCTTCTGGCAGTCTTGGTAGTACTTCTTTATTAGATATTAGGTATTTTTTATGTTTTGTTTTATAGCGTTTTACAACTAAATCTGAATATTCAAACTCGCTACCTTTTTCTTCGCCTATATCTTCAAACCCTATTGAAAAAGTACGAATATCCTTATCTCCTGCCTCAGCAAGTAGTGCTACTATTAGGCTGGAGTCTAGGCCGCCTGATAGTAGAACTCCTACTGGAACATCTGCAGCGGTTAGTCTTTTGTGTACTGCATTTTTTAATCTTTCGTGCAGTGCATCTATCCATTCCTGTTCGGTTTTGTATTGCCTCTTATGTTCTGGGTTGCTAGCTAGTCGCCAGTATTGTTTTTTGTAGATTTGTCCGTCTGGATTTACTATCAGCCAATGCCCTGGTTCTAACTTTTTTATGCCTTTTAAAATTGTGTGTGGAGCAGGTACTACTCCATGCAAAGTAAATTGGTGATGTAATCCTACTGGATCTATATCTAGATCAACTCCTCCAGAAACAACTAGTGCTTTGGTGTTGGAGGAAAAACGCACCCCCCCCCTTACTGGTGCATAATATAGTGGTTTTATACCAAATCTGTCTCTAGCGATTAGTAGTTGTTGTTGGTCATCATCCCAAATAGCAAAGGCAAACATACCTTCAAAGTGATTTACACAGTCCATTCCCCATTGTCGATATGATTTTAGGATTACTTCTGTATCTGAGTGGGATATAAATTTGTGTCCTAGCTCTATAAGCTGTTCTCTTAATATGGTGTAATTATAGATGCAACCATTAAAAACAAGGCTTAGTTCCTTATCAAGCATTGGTTGATGACCTGCTGTAGATAAATCTATAATAGATAGTCGTCTATGCCCTAGCCCAACATGGCTTTGCAGCCAAATGCCACTGTCATCAGGGCCGCGTTGCTCAAGGGTTGCTAGCATGGTTTTTAGCATATTGTCTGATGCTAGCTGTCCATCCCAATAAATTTCACCACAAATTCCACACATTTAATTTTCCCACTGTTGTAATTTTTAACAAATTGTACCTAACTTTTAACCAGCTATTACCAATTTAAAAGATAAACCTTAAAAGTATGGGTATAATAAATTTTGGCAATGTTGCCACATACTCTGGAGAGATACTATGAATAATATGATTGTAAAAATAATTTCGATTCTTTTTTTGTTTATATCCACAAGCCTAAGTGCTATAGCTGGTAACAGTTATGAAGTAGATAGTGACAATTCTTCTGTTAGTTTTTCTGTTACAAAAAAACAGTATATTATTGAACCTGCCGTTTTTGAGGATGTTGCAGGCTCTATAAATTCCAAGGGAGTTGTTAAAATTAGCATTGATATGAATAGTGTAAATTCTAGTAACCCTATTAGAGATGAACGCTTAGTGGATATGTTTTTTCAGGCAGAGTTTTTCCCTGAGGCAATTATTACCGCTACGATTAATTCTAAAATTTTAAATAGCAAAAGCAGCTTGCAAAAAACTAAAATACCAGCAACTCTTGAGTTTTTTGATATTAAAAAGGATATTACTTTAGAAGTATTAATTGTAAAAGTTGGTGACAATGTTGTTGTTAGTTCACTAAAACCAATAATCGTAAACGCTAAAGAATTTAATGTGCCAACAGAAAACTTAAATGCCTTGTCTAAAGTATGTGGTGGTATTACTATTTCTGACATAGTCCCTGTTAATTTTGTTTTAACATTTAAAAAGAAATAGTTGACGGTGGATATTTGGCAAAAAATATTTTTATATCTAGGTTCTTTAATTGCTGCCTCTTTTTTACTGGTTGCTCTAATTGTCCTTTCTAACGCGGAAGGTGGTATGTTAACTACTGAAGGCGTAGCTCATCTTGAACAACCTATGACTTCCTTTTATCACTTTGCCAAGTGGTTCGTTTATATTTGGCTAGTTGCAGGAGCAGTATTACTGTTTAGGTTTCTCAAACGATTATTTTTTAACAGATAGAATTTTAAATGAAAATACAGTGGTATCCTGGGCATATGCACAAAGCCCAAAAAGAAGTTAGAGAAATACTTCCGCAGGTTGATTTGATTATTGAAGTTTTAGATGCTCGAATTCCCTTTAGTAGCGAAAATCCAATGATTGCTAACTTAAGAGGTGATAAGCCTACAATTAAAATATTCAACAAATCTGATTTGGCAGATCCTGAACAAACTTTAGTCTGGCAAAATTACTTTAAAGACAATAAAAACATCGAAACTCTTGCTCTTAATGCTAAGGATTCTGATCATAAAAACCAAATATTTAGTCTAATTAACAAAATGTTTCCACAAAAGTACAGTTCCGTAAAAGTTGTTCATGCTTTAATTATGGGCATTCCAAATGTTGGTAAATCTACTCTAATCAACACCCTTTCTAGCCGCCCTATTGCTAAAACAGGCAATGAACCTGCCGTAACTAAAATACTACAACGCATTAAACTAGAAGATAACATAACTCTTTTTGATACCCCCGGCATGTTGTGGGGTGATATAGAAAATGAACACTCTGGTTATAGGTTAGCGATTACTGGTGGAATTAAAGAAACAGCCTTTGAATTACCCGATGTGGCAAGTTATGCGGTTGAATATTTAATGAAAAACTACCCACAACAAATTACTGAACGCTACGGAATTTCGCAACAAATAATCAATGACCTTATCAATAATGATCCCTATGCAGATTCTGTACTATTAGAAATGATAGGCAAGGATAGAGGTTGTTTGGTTAGTGGCGCCAGAGTAAACTTAGATAAGGCTTCAAGAATATTAATTACCGAAATTCGTGATGGTGCCTTAGGTAGGCTTAGTTTTGAAAACCCAAGAATGATGGAACAAGAGTTAAAACTTGTTGAAGTTAAACGGGCTGAAAAAGAAGCTCAAAAACAGGCTAAACTAGATAGGAAGTCTAGGAAAAGAAAATAAAAAAACCTGATTAAGGAAATACTTAATCAGGTTTTTAGTCACATTCGGGGGGGGGTGGGGTAAAAACTGTTTTATTTAAGTTTTTTAATTCTTTCTTGTGGGCTTATAACATCTGTTAAACGCACTCCAAACTTATCATTAATTACTACAACCTCTCCATGAGCGATTAGAGTACCGTTGACTAATAAGTCTAAAGGTTCTCCTGCTAATCTGTCCATTTCAACTACCGAACCTTGAGTGTAGGATAGTAAGTTTCTAATAGATACCTTTGCTCTACCTATTTCTAGTTGTAAAGTAACTGGAATGTCTAGTAAAACATCTAAATCTACTTTTTCACTACCTCCTCCACGACTTTTTTGCAATTCTTCAAATGCCATAGGGTCAATATCTGCATCATTATCAGAACTTTTTTCCTGTTCTGAAATGGCGTCTGCCCAAGGATCTTCAGCAGAGTCTGTTCCAGCTTCTTCTGTTCCAGCTTCTTCTGTTCCAGCTTCTTCTGTTCCAGCTTCTTCTGTTTCAGAAGTAGAATCAGCTTGTTCTTGCATGGCATCACCCCAATCTTTATTCTCTTCTTCACTCATCGTACCATTCCTTTATATTTTGCACCATCCTTTCGTCATAAGCTGGATGGTGAAGTATTTTTTCAATTTTTACTGCTTTTTTATCATTTCTTTCGCCTAATTTTCCTTTAACGAAACTAATTCCTTCTACTTTTATTGCAACTTGCTCTGGCATTTCTATCGGGATAATATCGCCTTTTTCCATACGCATAACATCGTCCATACTTAGTTTTATTTCTGCTAAGTCAACACTCATATTTACTTCAATGTTCTTTGTCTCATCTTTCAGAGTTCTTGACCATCTATTATCTGTTTCACCTTGAAGGTTTGATGCTCCCTCTTCAAGTTTATCTCTAATAGGTTCAAGCATGGCATAGGGCATTACGATATCTACTCGCCCTTCTACACCTTCAAACCGAACATTAATAGGATTAACTACTATCATGTCTGTTGCATCAACAATACTTGCAAACTTTGGGTTCATCTCTGAATGCATATAGTCAACTTCTATATCCATTACCGGACCCCAGGCCTTGCGTAGATTTTCAGAAGAAATATCTAAAATACTTCTTACCATACTCATTTCTACTGGTGTATATTCTCTACCTTCTATTTTAAAAGGAAGTAGTCCTGTGCCACCAAAATACATATCTACTGCGGTAAAAATCAGCTTAGAGTCTAGCGTAAATAATGAAACCCCATTTAAAGGGTTTATCCGATAAAGGTTCAAACTAGTAGGTACAAACAAATTACGCAGGTAATCTACCATTTTAATTATTTTAACTTCACCAGCAGTTACTTCTACGCTGGATAAAATCATTTCATTAAAGTTTCTTTGGAACCCTCGGGCAAACCGCTCGTTGATTATATCTAAAGCAGGTAAGCGACCACGAACAATCCTTTCTTGGTTAGTAAAGTCGTAGGTTTTGGCACCAGAAAGCTTAGAAGAATCATCATCTTCTGTTTCTACATCTCCTCCTCCCATTCCTTTAAGAAGGGCATCGACTTCATCTTGACTAAGGATTTCATCCATTATTTTTTGTCCATTTACTCTATTGCATTACAAAGCGTTCAAAATAAACATCTTCAAGAACATCAGGAAATATCCCCTGCTTCTCTAAGATTACTTTCGCCTTGTCTATTATTTTTTTTCTTAATATATCTGGGCCATCATCTTTGTACATTTCTGTATAGGTTTGTACTCGTAATAATCCAGTGATATCGTTTCTTAACATTGGTCTGTAGCTTTCCATATCATCAATTAACTGTGGATAGTGGGTCATAAACTTGATAGTTACAGCTAAAAACCTTGCTTTACCTTCACCTTTAAAATTAACCACAAACGGTTTCATTGCAAAATACTGCGGTGCAGCTCCTGGTTCTGGTGGTTCGTATTGCTTATACTTTTCAGAAATTTTTAAAACAGCATTTGCTACTGAAGTTTCTTTTTCAGGAATACTTTCACCATGCGAAGCATCTACATGCTGTTCTTCAACAACTTTTCCAGATTTATTTTCACCTTTATCTGAACTTAGCAAGAGAAATGCCATTACTGCAACTCCAACGATTAGAAGTATCATTATTATTAATAAAACAATAATTAAACCACCACCACTCTTTTTTTCTACTACTTGTACTTCTTCAGCCATTTCCTTTTCCTTCATTTTTTTATTTAAAGAGGTGAATTAGTTAACTTTTCTGACAAGTCTTCTACACCTGATGCTTCACTTATACTTCTAAGCCTTTCTTCTGCATCCTTATTTAGAACAATTATACTAATTCTTCTGTTACGAGGATTATACGGATTTTCTTTATCAAATGGCACAGTGTCGGATAATCCAACTGCCTGAGCAATCCTTATTGCATTAACTCCACCTTTTAACAGTAGTCTTCGTGCTGCATTTGCTCTATCTGCCGACAGCTCCCAATTGGTATATTCTGCACTAGAAGAATAGCCAGATGAGTCAGTATGCCCTGCAATACTGATTCTATTAGATGACTTGGATAGTATCGCCCCTACCTCTTTTAATAATTTACTGGCGTAGTCTTTTGGTAAATCTACTCCTGCACTAAACATCGGTCTTTTTCTATCGTCCAAAATTTGTATTTGCAGTCCATTTGGAGTAATTTCTATTTTTAACTGATTTTTTAATTCTTTTAATTCTTCACTTTCTGCAATCTGTTTTTCTATCTGTTTCTTAAGCTCAATCATATGCTTAACTTCTTTTTTCTTTTGGCTTTCTCCATCTGTATCATCATCTTGCGATGATTTTGGAGTATCTTTAAACCCTCCCATATCAATCATTGAATCAGAAGTTCTGCCTTGTTCTTTAGACTCTATTAGTACATTAGGGGATGCTTCTATAACTGATGGATCTCTAAAGTACTCTGCCATAGCCTTCATTTCTTCATCGTTTACACCACTTAAAACCCATAGCATTAAAAAGAAAGCCATAGCGGCGGTCATAAAATCAGCAAAAGCTATCTTCCAAGCACCACCGTGTGCACAGTGTCCTGCTTTTTTTACTCTTTTAATAATTATGGATTGTTCATCACTCATGGCTAATCATTCAACTATTATTTTAGGCTTTGTAAATGTTCATCAAGCTCTGTAAAGGTTGGACGTTCTTGACTTGGGATAGACTTTCTACCAAACTCTACCGCAATTTGTGGAGCATATCCGTTTAAATTCGCCATTAAGCAATTCTTCATTGTTCCAAAAAAAGCACCTTCTGCATTGGCTCGGTTAGCAAGTTCGTTTGCAAGCGGAGCAACTATTGCATAGGCAACTAAAATACCTAAGAAAGTTCCTACTAGAGCTACTGACATATGATGAGCAATTTCTAATGGCCCTGCATCTAAATAACTCATGGTCACAATAATACCTAGTACCGCAGCTACAATACCAAAAGCTGGCAAGGCTTGCGAAACTTCTCCTACCGCACCACTGGGCATTAATGCTTCATGATGATGTGCTTCAAGTTCCGCAATCATTAAGTCTTCAAGTTGATAAGGGTTAGACGCCCCTGAAATCATTAAACGCAAGTAATCTACAATAAAGTCTGTTGCATGATGGTCTTTTGCAACCAAAGGTGCTCTATTAAATAGCTCACTTTCATGAGTGTCTTCTATATCTGCTTCAATAGCCATTAGACCTTCGCGTCTTGCTTTGTTAAAAATTAAAAACATTAATCCTAATAACTCTAAATACATTTCTTTATTTTGAGGTACTGGCTTCAGTGTCCCTATTGCACCAGTAAACCCTGCTTTAACAACCCAGCCAGGGTTAGCTATAACATAAGCCCCAAATGCTCCACCACAAATTATGACAACTTCTAGTGGCTGAACTAGTATGCCAAAACTACCATGCGGTAAATACCCTCCTAAAAGAGTTCCTATTACAATTATTGTTCCTATTATTGGTTTCATGCTTTTCTACTTATCCATTTATTCTAGGCATAATAATCTATAAGATTATCTGAGCTTCGTATTATTTTACTTTCTAGTTCTTCATCTTCACTACTCAAATCCATTCTATTGTTAGTGCTATTTTTATTATCAGAAGCATTGTTTTCTTGTTCAAAATCTTTGCCTTTTCCAATATCTACATTAACAAGGTTCACATTTGCACTTTCTAACATTTCTCTTAATCTAGGAAGAGCATTTTCTAACATTTCTCTAGTTGTACCATGTTGTGCAACCATAGATATATTTAGTTGTTGATCTTTATCTAAGCTTATCTTAATTTGAATTGGTCCTAACTTTTCTGGAGAAAGATTTATTTTAGCTTCTTGAATACTCTTGTTAGCCATATAAATAAGCCTTTTTCCAACTTCTTGCCCCCATTGTGGAGAGCGAACATTTGCTCCAATAGATTGCATCGCTAAAGGCATTTCTGAACGCCTAGATAAACCAACTCCTAAATCACCCAGAATTCTATCAGGCTTTTCTGCTTCAGTTAATAACGATTTAAATGTAGATAAATTTGCTTGTTGGTTTTCTGCTACCTTTAATTTGGTAAATAGTTGGTTCATTGATTGAAAATCTTGTTGTGATTGCCCTGAATTACTCCCCGAGCCTTGTCCTTGACCAGAGTCCTTAAAAACTACATTTTGCCCTAAGTTAATAGATGTTGATGTTTGTTGATTATTAGTCGTAGCCGTTTGTGAAACAGGAACTGACTTACTTAAGGATACCGCAATCCTAGGTTCTTTATCCGCTAAAACAAAATTGGTTTTTTCGATAATACTAGGTTGTAATAAAACAACTTCTGGAACATCTTCTTCCAAATTATTTTTTTGATCTTTTACAAAATCATTAATAGCAGTTTCATCGCCAAAACTTTTCTCTTTCAAATTAAAAACTAAATCAGTATCTAAAGAGCTACTAATTTTACCTGTAGCTTCATAATATAATTCCTCATCTAACTCTTCATCTAAACCATCATCAACATTAATTACTGAATTTATAGGCATAGGTTCTTTTATGTCACCTTTTTCAACCTCACTAAAAGATAACGGGTCTGCTTGAACATCTGTTAATGAAGCTTTTATGGCTGCAATATCAATGATATGGTTAACATCAGAAGAGACAATAGGAGCTTCAGTTTCATTAACAGTTACTTTTAATTGTGCAGGTTTTGTATCGATTAAATCCGCTACAACATCTTGCCCTTCTAGCTCAATCAAGCTCTCCATATTTTCAATTATTGTGGTTTTTATAAAGTCAGGGTTAATACCTAATACTTTAGGATCTTGATTGCCAATAAGAGGTTCTTTTATGGCCAAGTTTTCAGTTTCACCTTGTGTGTTTTTTACTGAGTCTTCAGATAATACAGGACTAACTGCGTCTATTGTTTCCACGATTAAGTCTGTAGTTGTATATTTAACGGCTTCTGAAAGAGTATTTTTTGCAAAGCTTAGGTTGCTTATTAAGCTATCATCAACAAGAGAGGTTAACTTTTTATCTTTTAATTGCAGTTGAGGAGCGATCGTTTGGAAAACCTGCTCATCATCTTCTAAACTATCTATTAATGTAGAAAAAGATGTTTCTGCAATTGGTTTTTTATTTGATAGTTCTAAGTTTAGTTGTGTTTTTATACTTAAAGGAGCCAAATCATTAAGAACAAATGGGGTTTTTATAGGATCAACAAAACCAAAAGGCAATTTTTGCCCACCTATTTGTCCCCCTAAAGAAAGTGGGCTTGTATCTTGACTGGGTATGTCATTAAGTGCGTTAAACAGCTCTGCCATGTTGTTTTAAACCTATTATTTATTCTTATTAGTAATGTAATAAAGCAACTTATAAGCCAACTACTACGGTTTAAAGTTGAAGTTGCTCGCAGCCAAGTCATCAAGCATTTTCTGTTCTTGCTTTTCTAATTTAACTATTTGTTTTGTTTCTAATTTTTTATAAAGATTTTCTAAGGCCTTAGCTCTTGTTCTTTTCTCTATCCAAAATTCTTTTGCTTCTTCTAGTGTTTCCTCTAGCTGTTTTATTTGTCTTTGCTGGTGTTCTAAGGCTTGGTTTAACTTTCCTAAAAAAGCTTGTGTGCGATGTATCTCTTGCAAAGTAGTGGTTTTACTACTTTTTAATTGTTCTAAATACTCTGCTTGATAATCTTTTAACGAGTCTTTTTGGTCTATATTTGCTTGTATTTCACTATGAATGGCTTTTAAATTTTGTTCAGAACTTTCTAATTCTCGTTGAGAAATTTCAACTATTTTTAGCATTCTAGATAATCGATTTCTCATGTTAAGATACAACGAATTTTAGAGAAGTGATACTTTCTTCAAGACCCACTTTTTGATCTATTCCCTGAGTTAAGAAATTATTTAGAATTGGATGCTTGTCTATGGCGTAATCAATATTTTGATCTGTTCCATGTTTATAAGCTCCTACATTAATCAAGTCAATATTTCTTTGGTAGGTTGAATATATTTGTTTGAACCTTGCCGCAAGTTTTATTTGATCTTTTGATACTATATCAATCATAACTCGGCTAATAGATGCTTCAACATCTATTGCTGGGTAACGGCCTGTTTCTGCAATTTCACGAGAAAGTAAAATATGCCCGTCCAATACTCCTCTAGCCGAATCAACAACAGGATCTGACTGGTCATCTCCTTCTGCTAATACTGTATAAATTGCGGTAATTGACCCCCCCCCCTCTGATCCATTTCCTGCTCGTTCTACTAACTGAGGTATTTTGGCAAAAACAGAAGGTGGATAACCTTTAGTTGCAGGTGGCTCCCCCACCGCCAAAGCAATTTCTCTTTGAGCTTGTGCAAAGCGGGTCAAAGAGTCCATTAATAATAAAACTTTCTCTCCCTTTCCTCTAAAATATTCTGCAATAGCAGTTGCTAACATTGCTCCATGCAACCTCATTAGTGGCGGGTCATCTGCTGGTGTAGCAATAATAATTGATCGTTTTAATCCATTCTTTCCAAGGTTTTTTTTAACAAAATCATTTACCTCTCTGCCCCTTTCTCCAATTAAACTTACTATTACTATGTCTGCTTCTGTATAACGCGTCATCATACCTAGTAAAACACTTTTACCAACACCTGTACCAGCCATTAAGCCTACTCGTTGACCCTCTCCAATGGTTAACAATGCATTAATTGTTTTAATTCCAATATCAAGAGGGTTTTTTATTGCCGACCTTGATAAAGGGTTTATTCGTGTTCCATGTAAAGGAACTTTATCATCACAAACAGGAGAAGGATTTCCGTCTAAAGGCATTCCTGATCCATCAAGAACTCTACCAAGCATGGAGTAACCTACTTTTATTTGTACACCTCCGCTAACGGCAACTACTTTTGCATTCGGTTCTAAACCATGTACATTACCTATCGGCATTAAAAACAGCTTATCATCATGAAAGCCAACTACTTCTGCTTCTACAACCCCTTGGAAACTTGAGTGAATTTCACACTTAGAACCTATTGGTGCATAGATGCCAATAACTTCAAGAGCCATACCTACCATTCTTACTAGGCGACCTTCTAAATTAGAGCTACTTGCTTCAGGTATTTTTTTTGTTAACTGCTTAGACTTTTCGGATAAAAACTGATTGAATTTTTGCTGTACCATAGGATTAACAACCTTTAATCATTCATTTTTGTAGATTGTTCAGGTAAGGATTCTTCATCTTTTTTTGGATTGGTAACTATCTCTTGTGTGACTGCTTTAGTTTGTTCCATTAAGATTTCAATCTTTTTCTGCCAGTCATTAACTAGAGATGATGAATCTTGTTTAACTCGACAACAACCTCTATTTAAAGAATTATCTTGGGACAGGATCCAGTTAGTTTTATTCTCGGCGTATTCTTTAACTATCTCTAAATCTTCAGGATTTAAATAGATTTCTATACTGCTAGTTTCAGAAGGTAATTTAGCAACCGATTCTTTTATTACAGCTAATATCCAAGCTGAATCTTCACTAATTTCTTTTTTGATAATTTTAGATGATATTTCCGTTACCATTTTAACTAAATTAAGAAAGACTTCTTCTGATATCTCTTGGTATGGTGTCGCCATAAATTCTGTAATTTCTTGTAATGACTTAACCTTCGGTAATAATGCTTCTTCGGCTTCTTTTAAGGCTTGTTTTTTACCTTCTAATTTTCCTGATTGCAATCCCTGCTTAAACCCTTCGTCACTTCCTTTTCTATAGGCTTCTTCATAGGCATTTTTCTTTATGATTGATGCCTGCTTTTCAACTTGAGGCTCAACTTCTTTTCTTAATTTATCTAGAACATCTGAACGGACCTTTTCTGCCTTATCCACTTCATTTTGTTTTAAGTTACTAAGATGCCAAGTTTTAATACTAGGGGTTAAAATGCTGTCTTTGGGTAGTACCTGACAGCTTTGCTGCTCCAATTCTTCAGAAATCGGTTTATCAGCATCCAGTTTTGGCTCATTTAGACTGGACATAATCTAAACAAACTCCTCGGCACCACCTGGCATCATTAATTTTTCTTCATCAGCTAAACGACGCACAGTTTGAATAATTGTTCTTTGTGATTCTTCAACTTCACTTAATTTAACTGGTCCACTTAGTTCAAGCTCTTCTTTTAACATTTCTGCTTGTCGTTTAGACATATTACCCAAGAACAGTTCAATCATTTCGTCATTAGCACCTTTTAATGCTATTTTTAGCACATCTGTTGGAACTTCTGCAAGCAAGGTTTGTATTCCTCTTGGCTCAATTTCAACAATATCTTCAAATACAAACATTTTATCTTGAATAGCTTTACTGATTTCTTCATGCTCTATAGCAATATCATCCAGAACTTTGGTCTCAACACCACCACCAACAAGGTTGAGTATTTCTGCCGCTTTTTTCTCTCCTCCAATCGTTGCTAGTTTTCCGCCATCTCCATCGCTAGAAGCACTTTGTAATACTGAGTTTAAATCAAACAATGCTCTAGGTTGGATAGTTGTTAGGGTTGCAATACGATAAACTATCTCTGGCTGAAACCTTTCAGGAAGACCAGCAAGTATTTCTGCTGACAAATCTGGATCAAAATAAGATAGTACAATCGCGGTAACTTGAGGGTGTTCATTTCTAAGCATATTAGAAATAGTTGATGGATGCATCCATTTTAAGGCTTCTAATCCTTTTACTTGATCGCCAAGCATAGCAGCATCCATTAAGCCACCACCACCCTCACCTAAGGCATCTAGCATTAATTCTTGTGCATATTCTGTTGGGTTAACACCTAAAGCATCTTCCCCAAGTTCATCCAAAAAGTCTTGCATAACTAGTCTAATATTAGCATGAGACACATCTGATACTTCTGTCATAGAAGTACCTATGTGTTGCACCTCACGAGGATTAAGGTGAGTTAAAACCTTAGATGCCGTATCTTTGCCTAAAGCTAGTAATAGAATTGAGGTTTTTTGCAAACCAGTTAGCTCTGTACTACCTTCAATTTCTTCAATTTCAGAATCTGCCATATAAAACCCCTAGTTAATCCATTGCTTAATAATATGCGAGGCTAACTTAGGCTCCGCTCCAACAATAGCTTTAACTTTTTCAATTAATTCTTTATCTTCTTCCGACTCTTCCTCAACCTCTTCAGCAGTCTCTTTAACATCTTGATTCATCTGTTCAAGTGCTTTTGCAATTTCATCTGAATTTTCAAGCTCATCTTCATCTATAGCATCATCAGGATAGTCCAAAGCAAAGTCGTCTGTTTTTAGTAGATCTCTTAACATTGGTCGAATAACTGTAAAAATAATAATCAGTACAAATAATCCTGCAGCTATTTGTTTAACCATGTCCCAAAACCAAACTTCTTCCCATATTTTTGGGTCTTCGATTTTTTCTTCATCATGCACAAATGAGGCATTAACTATACTTAAGGTATCTCCTCTATTTTCATCTAAACCAACTGTGTCAGAAACAAGACTTCTATATTTTTTTAAATCTTCTCCCGTAACAGGACTTAAAAGTTCTTTACCATTATCATCAAAAGTTAACTTGTCATCAATTACAACAGCTACAGAAATTTTTATAACATTTCCAACTGCATTTTTTATATGAGAAACGGTTCTGTCTATTTCGTAGTTCTTAGTTTTCTTTTCTTTCGAACTTTTTATATTTGCATCATCTTCTGCGCCAGTGTATCCTTCTTCAGGAGCTAGACCTGCCTTAGGTGGTTGGTTGGTTAAGGCTCCAGGGATTCCAATAGGAGCTTTTTCACGGTTAATTTCTTTAAGTTCTTGTTCTGAACGAATTGCTTCAGGGTTAGGCTCATAGTTTTCTCTAGTTTGTTCTTGTTGGGTAAAGTCTAATTCAGCGGTTACTTGTGCTCTAATTTTGTGGTCGCCACCTACAATAGGAGAAAGTAATTGAACAATTCTACGAGAAAGCGTACTTTCTATCTGTCTAACATAATCTAATTGCTTTAAGCTTACCGACAATCCTCCAATGCTTTTATCAGAAGTTAGTAAGTTACCTCTTTGGTCAACAACCGTAACACTTTTAGGCTTCATATTAGGTATACTGGCAGAAACTAAATAAACAATAGCACTTACCTGTTCATCATTTAGGCTTCTACCTGGGTATAGTTTAATAACCACCGATGCAGTAGGTTCTTGCTGTTTTCTAATAAATACAGATCGTTTAGGCATACCAAGCATTACCCTAGCAAGCTTAACAGAATTTAAACTGCTAACTGATTTTGCTAGTTCGCCTTCTAAAGCTCTATGGTACCTAGTGGTTTCTTTAAATTGAGAAATGCCGAAACCTTGATCGATATCTAGTATTTGATAGCCTGTAGGAGCTTGCCTAGGAAAACCTAGAGCGGCTAATTTAAGCCTTAATCCGTGAACATGTTCATCAGGAACTAAAATAGCTCCAGACTTTGTCTCTACTTGATAAGGGACATCTTCCTGGTCTAAAGTTTGAATTACTTCTGACATCTCTTTGGCATCCATACTACCAAATAGCAGGGAGTATCCTGTAGATTGAGACCAAAGAACCATCCCAACGGCTAAAGAAAGTGTTGCGGCAAGAACTATAACTAAGCTTACTTGCTTAGCAACAGACAAGGCTGTCAAATTTTTCATCAAAGTAGACTCTGAAGACTTATTTAATTCTTCAAATTCTTTTTCTATTGATGGTATATCAGCAGAAGTATTATCGGCCATAGTCTATATCTCTTAAATAGGCATGTTTTTAATGTCTCTATAAGCTTCTACCAGCTTATTTCGGACCTGGGTCATTGCTTGAAATGATAAACTTGCTTTTTGTGCTTGAACCATTACATCAGCTAAGTCAACATCTTCACCTCGTTCAAAAGCTGATTTCATTTCTCCTGACTTATTCCCTTGTTCTGCCACTACATTTATTGATTTGCTTAATAATTCGGCAAAACTATTAGCACTATCTAAACCCGTCGTTATTTTTTCTGTAGGATTGGGCTTAGACGATGCCTCAGCAGCTAATGAGCGCATTTGCAACAATAGGTTTTGGGTATCTATTTGGTTTGCCATTTGGGAAAAACTCCGATTTATTTAGCTTTTATCTACATATTAAAATATTAAACTATGAACTGACTTAATTATGACACATACAGCAAGTGATATGCCAAAATACACAGGCTATTCTATAAAAACTCTAAGCCTTGCTCTTTAAATTTTGCAAGCTTATAGCGTAAGGTTCTTGGGCTAAGATTTAATGCTTCTGCTGTCTTTTGCCTGTGACCTTTATTATTTCGTAAGGTATCTAATATTATTTTGGTCTCTCTTTCTTTTAAGTCTAAGCCTTTATCATCACTTTCATAAAAATGTTCTGTAACTTTATCTTCTGTTTTTACTAAGGTGTGACTGGTTGTTCCTGCGGAGTAAATGTCGTCATCATTAAGCATTATGTCTGTTATCTGAATAGTGTCTCCAGACATCATAACAAGAGCTCTTTGTATTACATTATCTAGCTCTCTAATATTTCCCGGCCAAGGATATTCAAGTAAAGATTTCATTGCTGGAGCAGAAATCATTGGTTCAACACGATTACCGCTACAATGCCGCTGTAAAAGCCTTTCCGCAATGGTTACTATATCTTTTTTTCTTTCTCTTAACGGCAACAATTTCATAGGAAAAACATTTATTCTATAAAACAAGTCTTCTCTAAAAGAGCCATCAGAAATTGCCTTTTTCATATCAATATTTGAGGCACTTAATACCCTCGTATCCAGTTTAATACTCTTTGTACTACCTATCCTTTCAACCTCAAACTCTTGAAGTACTCTTAGTATTTTGGCTTGTAGGTCTATTTTAAGTTCACCTATTTCATCTAAAAATATAGTTCCACCCTGTGCCTGTTCAAATTTGCCTGGCATTGATTTTAAAGCTCCGGTAAAAGATCCTTTTTCATAACCAAAAAGGGTTGCTTCTAGCATACTTTCAGGTATTGCTGCACAGTTAATAGCTACAAAAGGAGCCTTTCTTCTTGATGAATTTTGGTGAATAAACCTTGCTAAAACTTCTTTACCTGTACCACTTTCACCTGAAATCATAACCGTTGCATTGCTACTAGCAACCTTTTTGGCCATTGCCTTTAACTGAATCATTGATGGTTCAGATACCACAAAATCTTCTTCATTTGAGGCATCTCTATAAAAATATGCTTTGGATTTTTCTACCAACACATCTGCTTCAAACGGTTTTAATATATAGTCAACAGCTCCAGATTTAATAGCATCAACGGCTTGTTCTACTGTGCCATAGGCGGTCATAAGCACAATTGGAAGGTATGGTTTTATCGCTCTAATTCTTTTCATTAGCTCATAACCATCCATCGAGCCATCCATTTTAATATCGCTGAATACCATGGCAATTTCATCATCTAATGCAACCAAAGCTTCATCTGCTGAACTAACCGCAACTACTTCAAAATCATTTAATTCAAGCGTATCAACTAAAGCTTCTTGCAGCTTTTTATCGTCTTCAATAATTAGTATTTTAGCGGTACTCATTTAACTTCCTTTATTTGCTTTGCAGGAATCCTTAGTGTAAAAACCGTTCCTTTGTCAATAGTATTTTCAACCCATGTTTTACCACTATGAGCCTCTGCAACCGCCTTAACAACAGCAAGACCTAGCCCTGTGCCCTGAGCTCTGCTGGTATAAAATGGTTCATAAATTTTATCAATTAATTCTTTTTTTATTCCCGGTCCTTTATCAATAACTCTAAAATCAATTGTTTCTGGTTTAGTTTTTATCTCTTCTATTTCTAGCTTTATCTCAGCATTTGTAGAAACCACATCTATTGCATTAGCAACTAAATTTTGCAAAGCGGTGATTAATGCGTCTATATCGCCTACTATTTCTAATTCTTCATTATAGGTTGAAACTTTTATTTGGCTAGCAGAATCTTTTACTATCGGCTCAACTGCTTGTAACAATGCCTGCATTAAGTCTTTAACTTTTATTGTCTGGCTAAAAGATTTTCCTCCCTTTGCATACTGCAACATATCTTTAACTAGGCTCTCTAAATGCCTTAAACTATTAACAGACTTATTAACAAATTTAGAGTGTTTTTCCTTATCTAAGTTGTCAGAGTCCAGTTGAGAAATATATAAAAGTGCAGAGGCTAGCGGGGTTCTTATTTGGTGAGCTAAAGAGGCTGTCATGTCTCCTAACGAATTAAGCCGTTGATTTCTATCTATATGTAACTGTAAATTTCTTGCATCGGTTACATCTTGTATTATTAAAATCTTGCCCTCAACTATTGAACCTTCATTTTCTACTGTTAGTTGTAGTGGAGCTTCAGACAATTGGTATGCTTGTTGTCCATGTGTTAGGTAAAAACCTGCCTCATTTGTTGTTAAGAATATATTACTTACCACTTCTGACCAGGGTCTATATTTTGCATCTACACCTAAAATATCTTCTGCCACAGGATTCATGTCAACTACAAAACCATCTAAATCTAAAACGATAACTCCAGCAGGAAGTATGTTTAATAATTGTTCAAGCCTTTCATATATTTTTTGTTTTTCTAGATTACTTTGCTCTAACTTTTGTTGTAAATCTTCTACTTGAACTTGTAGTGTTTCATAAGCAGAAGTTAACTGTATAGATGTTTGATTAAATAGCTCGAAGGCTTCTTCTAATTCTGCTAATCTATTATTTTCCAGTTCTGAGGAAGGCTGCATACTTGTCATAAACTCTTGATTAGGTCAGGTTAAATTTTCTTATTTTTTCAACAAGGGTGGTTCTATTAGTTTGTAACAACTTTGCGGCTTGAGAAACATTGCCTTCTGTCTGTACTAGTGCTTTTTGAATAATTTGAACTTCTACATCAACCAAGTGAGACTTTAAATCTAGGCCTTCTCTCAAGGCAGGCGGTGTGCTTTCTGTTGATAAATCAACTGCAATATCTTGCCTATCAACTTCTATAATTATTTGTTTTATAGGTAATGCAGGAGCAGTTACAACAGATAAAGTAGCATTCTTAGGTATTTCTACCTGGTACTTACTTGGTAAGTCTTCATATTCAACTGTTAAATCTGGAAAGAGAATTGACATCCTTTCAGCTAAGTTACCTAATTCTCTTACATTTCCTGGCCAAGAATAGTACTGTAGAGCTATCATGGCTTTTTCTGACAACTTAGGAACGCCACGATTTAGACCTTTTATTTTACTAAACATAAAGTCTAGTAGTTCAGGAACATCTTCAGTCCTTTCTTTTAGTGAGGGCACCTCAATTGGAAATACATTTAAACGATAAAATAAATCTTCTCTAAAATTGCCTTCTGCAATATTGTCTTCTAAGTTCCTGTGGGTAGCTGCTACAACTCTCACATCAGCATTAAAACTTTTGTTCCCTCCAACTCGTTCATAGGCTTTTTCTTGTAAAACCCTAAGTAGTTTAACTTGCATAGGCAAAGGCATATCACCTATTTCATCTAAAAAAATTGTGCCGTTTTCTGCCATTTCAAAACGACCTTTTCTCGCGGTAATTGCTCCAGTAAAAGCTCCCTTCTCATGACCAAACAATTCAGATTCTAGTAGTTCGGAAGGAATTGCACCACAATTAATTGGTACAAAAGATTGCTCATTTCTTGCAGATACTGCATGTAAACACTGGGCAACAACTTCTTTACCTGTTCCTGATTCCCCCAAAATAATGACCGTTGCATCGGTGCTTGCTACCTGTAAAATTAATTTTTTTACTTGCTGCATAGCCTGGCTACTACCAATAAGTTTAGATAATAAGTCTTGAGACATCTACTGAAAAACCTTAAATTTAATATTCAATGGGTTCTTTATATAGACTTTCTATGTAGATGTCAAAATTTTGGCGTGTTTTTTTTGAATAAAATTACTTTATCTAGATATTTATTGAATAAAACTTGTAGTTTCCATAGCTTATATTAACTATTTAAGGTAGTTTTTAACTGCTTTATTGCTTTTTAAACTCGCAGAGAAGTCTGCTTCGATTTTGGTCATCTTGTTCTTAATTAACTGTTGAATTTTATCCACATCATCAATTAAAGATTGAATTGAAATTTGCATATTTTTAGAAAAACTTTTCTTACTATTTTCTGCTAAACAATTATCAATTTGGCTGTTCCAAATTGGATGCAGAGTTTCAAACTCATCCCAATTTTCTTTTTCTGCATACATTAACAGTAATTTTGAATCATTTAGGCATTGTAAGAATGATTTCGTCATCTTTTAGGACTTTTTAATACTGTCAATTTGTGATTTGGTTGCCTTCTTAAAATTATCGGGCATTAAGGACCAACTTTCACGGAGCTCTTTTACTAGCTCAACAATTTCATCCAAAACTTTGCTGTCATTTTTTGAACTTGCTTCTAGTAGTTTACGGTTTAGGTAGCTATACAATGCTTCAAAGTTATCAGAAACTTCTTTGCCTTTTTCCATATCTAAATTAGCTTTAAGTGAGCCTATAATAGAAACGGCTTTATTTATATTCTCTCCCTTTTGCATAAAATCTTTTCGTTCCATTGCCCCTCTTGCAAGGGCAATATTATCTAAAACTCCGTCATAGAGCATGCTAATAAGTTTGTGTGGCGTGGCATTTTCCATGCCTGTTTCTACAGAAGTTTGCTTATATTGATTTAAATATTTTTGTTTCATAACTGCATTCATGCTACTTTCCTTAGTCATCATTTCTTATAGCTAAAGAAGCTGCTAAAGACTGTCTTGTCGAGTTCATATTGGCTAATATTGCTTGTAATGAACCAAACTGTAAACGATATTTAAATTCTAACTTATCAAAGCGAGCATCTACTTTTTCTTTTTGAACTTCAATATCACTAAGGCGATCATTTATACCTGAAACCCTTGTACCAATAATACCAGAATCCTTATCCATAAACTGATCGAATAAGATTCCTAGCCTATCAGCATAACCACGGTTGAATTCTAAGCTGCCTCTTGCTCCAAGAGCACCTCCTTCTACAGTAAATTCAAGGCCTTTTGGTGATCCATCTAATACTGAGTTAATGGTGACATCCTGCCCTGTGCCTGCAAAAATATATGAAGTACCTCCCTTTTCAAGAAATCCCTGAACATCTTGCCCGGTGGTTTCTGCTGTTACTGCAAAACCTGCAACTCCAGAGGTTAGGAAGTTACCAGAAACAAATTCTAATTTGGATGCTGAACCATATTTTTCTGAGGTCATTGCAAAAGTATTAGCAACGCCATCATATTCAACAAAAACTTTTCCTGCTGTTGCTACACTCGCATCATTATTAACTACTCTGGCGATTTCTTTAGCTAGGTCTGCTTCTGTATAAACTCCTGCTGTTAATACAAGGTCTAAAGATTCTTCACCATTAACTTTAACTTTAAAAGTGTTGTTAGTTCCATCAATAGTAACACCTACTCCACCAACTACACCTCCGGTTATGTTGGCTTTTGCCGCCGCAGTGTTAATGGTTAAGTTGTATGTTCCTTCTAGGGTATCAGCAGTAGATTTGTTAAAGCTAACTAGACTATCTGTAAAAATAGCATTAGCTGCAAATAAACTACCTACAGCTCCTGGGTTATTGGCAATAGCCGTTGATAATGTTGATGTATCTAGCTCAAGAGTTCCATTTAACTTTGATTTTATACCAATATCTGCTAAAGATTGAATGGATCCACTTAATCCAGGAACTGAATCAAGAACAGCTTCTCTGATACTTGACTTAACAGTTCTAAGTGCAGAGTCACCTTTTAAATTACCAGTAATAGAATCACTATTTTCTTTTTCATCTTTATCTTTTTTCTCAGCAGATCCTAGGTCTTTAATTATTTCATCTAGAGCATTGTATAGATCAACAAAATCTTCTACAGCTTTTTGTAATCCTTCGGTGTCCTTAGAAATTTGAATTGTTTTAATACTGCCTATCTCTGAAGATTTTAGATTTAAAGTTACCCCTTCAATAACATTAGCAATATTGTTACTTGAGCTATTAACAGTTAATCCATTAACTACAATTGTTGCATCTTGTGCGGCAACTGTTTGGTCCATATTTGCAGTAACTAACCTAGAAAGACCTAGTGCATCTGTATTGTTTCCATCGGTATCACCTGCAACAGAAACATCAATAGTATTACCAACCCCTGCATTAGTTGATGAAAACATAAGTTTATATCCTGAACCTACATTTACAATAGTGGCATTTACGCCAATCCCTGCACTATTAACTGCATTTTGAATACCTGCTAAAGAACTATTGGTTGCATCAATATTGATAGTTGAGGATACTCCTCCAACATTAAAGACTAGATCTCCTTGGCCAACTACACTGGTTGACGATCCAAATTCTGCTTGGCTAGCAAGGGTGTGTGAAGTTGCTAAGCTTTGTACTTCTATTTGATAAGTCCCATTATTAGGCTTGCCTGTAACTGTCGTTCCTAGTACAGATTCATCAGAAGAACTTACCCCTTTTTTTTGGAAATTACTAATGTCCGTTAGAGTTGAAACTTGGCTTTTAAAAGCATTAAAGGCGAACTGTAAAGTATCAAACCCAGATAGTTTGCTATTAAATTTAGTTTCTGAACGCTCTAAATTTAACCTTTTTGATGATACATCAGCTTCTGCCAAAATTTTTGCCATCCGTCCAGAATCAAAGGATGTTGCTCCCATAGAGTTTAATATTTCATTACCTATTTCATTCATATCTAACTCCTGCTTCCTTTACTATGCATTTAATAACTTATATTTTATACGCAATTAATAACTTTCCTATATATTTTATCGGCAAGTATTGAATAAACTAAACAAAAAATATACCAAATAATGAAAAAAAGGTTAATTCGGGGGGGGGGGGGGGGGGGACACCCAAAAAAAAAAAAAAATTTTAAAATTAAAAACAAAAAAAACGCGAGAGCAAAAAAAAAAAAAAAAAAGAAGGGGTAATCATGGGGGGGGGGGAGAAAAAAACCAAACAGGTAAAACAAGTTTAAAATTTAAACCAAAAAAAACGGCAGGTCACAAATTAAATGCAAAATGCCGTTAACACACAAGGGAAAATCCCAAATTTCATTATATCGAGTAAATTAGCTTAAAAGTAAATTTCCTTATCTTTTAATGCCTTTTTATATTGTTTTTATACTCAACTCAAGTACCATTCACCTAAATGAATGATACGGAACAACTAACTTACTGTAGAAGCGATAATACATTCTGGCTTTGTTGATTTGACTGAGCCAACATACTCATTCCTGCTTGTTGTAATACTTGTGTTCTTGCTAAGTTAGCACTTTCTCTAGCGAAGTCGGCATCTTCAATTTGACTTCTTGCCTCTTTAATATTTTCATTAATACTTTCTAGGTTAGATATCGTATATTCCATACGATTTTGTATTGCTCCATAACCTGCTCTAGACTTTGATACTGTACTTAATGCTGCTGTTGTTAGAGATGCCATACCTAATGCTGATGCCGCAGTGTTAATTGTTGCTGCGGATATTCCTAATGCACTTGCATTCATGTCTTTTAATGAGATTCTTATTGTATTATCAGCATTTGTTTCCCAACCAGCATGAATAGATATGGAATCCGCACTATTCATTAAATTTACACCATTAAACTTAGTGGTGTCTGCAATTCTATCAATCTCAACTCTTAATTGAGAAACCTCTACTTGCATTTGGTTTCTTTGTCCTGAACTATAAGTTTCGTTAGCTGCCTGAATTGATAGTTCACGAATTCTGTATAGCATGTTTACTGTTTCTTCCGCAGCTGAATCTACTGTCTGCACTAGCGAAATACCGTCATGAGTATTACGAATTGCCATATCTGTACCACGAACTTGCGTGGTCATTGATGTAACTACTGCCTTACCTGCTGCATCATCAGCAGTTCTGTTAATTCTTAAGCCTGAAGTTAGTCTTTCCATTGATGTTGACATTTCACTTTTTGAAACATTTAATAAACGGATTGCATTTTCTGATGCGATATTTGTGTTGATTACCATTGCCATGATAAATCTCCTTGTGTGTGTGTTTAATATAATTATTATTTTGAGGCACTCTTTGTTGCCTTCAGTTTAGTTATCGGCA
>CAZMHA010000006.1:0-13903 GCA_964565985.1 uncultured Piscirickettsiaceae bacterium
GGAGCGAGAGCTTTTCGAGAAAACCGTATTAATTAACTTTAATTCGGTTTTTTTTGCCTTGAATTTATTAGTTATAATAAGTTATTATTTTTTTTAAGGTTTTTTTGATGAATGTTGCTGAACAGGTTTTAGAAAAGCATCAGTATAGGAGTTATTTTTTAGATTCTATAAATTCTACTAGCCAATTTTTAAGGGAAAAGTTAATAGAAGGGGCGGAGGAGAAGTTTTTTTGTTCTGCGATAGAGCAAACTTCTGGCTATGGGCAGAGGAATAGGAGTTGGGAATCAAACCGCCTGTCTTTAAAGTTTTCTTTAGGGTTCTGTTACCAGAAAGACATTGGTAGGCTAGGTGTTTTAGGGTTGAGCTTAGCGTTGTCTTTGCGTAAAATTTTATCTAAATTTCACGAAGAAGAATTGATGGTTAAATGGCCAAATGATATTTATTCTAGTAAAGGTAAGGTTTCTGGTATTTTAACGGAAATAGTAAGCTCTTCTGTATCTGGTGAAAAGTCACTACTTTTAGGTATAGGAATTAATGTAGATGATTGTCCAACTAGTGAAGGATTTAGTGCAGATGCCGTAAAGTCATTAAGTATGGGTGAGTTATTAGAGCGGTTATTGCCAGAAATTGAAGAAATATATGGAAATTCTAAAAATGCTGAATTTACTCTTTTTGATAATTGGAAAAAGTATGATTTTTTTGCAGAGGGAGATAAAGTAGGTATTATTGATGGTAAGGAAGAGTACCATGGTATTTATAAAGGATTATCTGATAAGGGCTTTCCTAAGGTAGAAGTTAGAGGCCGTGTTTTAGAGTATATTTCTGCTGATGTCTCTCTTAAAAAGGAAAGTAGTTAATGAATGTTATTTTTGTAGATGTTGGTAATAGTAGAACGAAGGTAGGCTATTTAAATAATGGTAAATATGAGTTTGTTAATGTAACTTTGAATGCCAAGGTTGATGAGGATTGGATTAGACAGCTTTTGAGTATGTCCTTAAACCCTGCCTGTATTTATATTGCTTCAGTAGCACCAAAAAAATTGAATTTAGCTTTACAAAACTTGTTTAAAAAATATTTTTTGTTGACTCCTGTTATGTTGCAAACACAAGCAGAAATTTTTGGAGTAACTAATGGTTATGATGATTTCACTAAATTAGGGGTTGACCGTTGGATGTCTATTATTGCGGTTAGTGATTCTTATGAAAGTAGTATCGTAATAAGTGCAGGTACGGCGATAACTTTAGATCTTGTTATTGATAAAAAACATCTGGGAGGTTTTATCGTACCCGGTTTAAATTTGATGAGAAATTCTTTAGTTAGTAATACTGAATTAATTAGTTTTGACTCTAGCAACTTTAATTTAAGGGGGGGGGTAAAAAAGTCTACTAATGATGCTGTTTCTAGTGGAGTTATGTATATGTCAGCGTCCTTTTTAAATGGTGTGATAAGTGATATAAAGTCAGAGCATAATGCAAGTATTAAAATTGTTGCTTCCGGTGGTGATTTTGCAACGCTTAAGCCTTTTATTAATCATGACATTGAAGAGGTTACTAATTTGGTTATTGAGGGTATGATAAAAGTTGTATCTTCCTATTGACTTATTGGCTATAGGTCTTATAATACGCACCAATTCGCCGAAATAGCACAATTGGTAGTGCAACTGATTTGTAATCAGTAGGTTGTAGGTTCAAGTCCTATTTTCGGCACCATATTTATAAAGATTACCTGAACAACCGATTTTTTTTACTGGCTGAAGTCACTATAGCTTCCGTAAACTTATACGCAATAGCTACATATTACGCAGAAGTTAACGAAACTTGAGGTTTTTTTTGCGGTAAAAGTTTAATTGTGGTTATTAAGGTTTTCCTTAAGGCTTCACTTTTTAGTGGAGCTTTTTTGTTTGTGTCTTATTCAAGTATTTCCTTAAATTATGCTATATTCTTTTATTTATTAATTGTCCTTATATTGAGTTTTTCTGTGGACAGAACTCTTGTTTTAAAGTAAAATTCTGCCAATAAAAAATATAGGTTTAACCATGATAGACTTTTGCTTAGAGTTTATAAAAGAAGTAGCTGTTAGACTGCCTCTTTAAGATAAAGAACGGTCCTCTTTTGTTTGGAAAGATGGTCGTTTTTTTGTATCTAGGCTTCGTAAAAAAGTTAAGCTTTTAACCTTAGGATGAATAAATATGAATCAGGCTTTGTTGGCATTAGAGGATGGAACGCTTTTTTGGGGCCTTTCATTAGGCGCCGATGGTGAAACTGTTGGTGAGGTTGTTTTCAATACCTCTTTAACCGGTTACCAAGAAATTATTACAGACCCCTCTTATTTTAAGCAAATAATTACCCTAACTTATCCTCATATTGGTAATGTTGGCGTCAATGAAGAAGATGATGAGTCAGGATCTATTATGGCTCAGGGATTAATTATTAGAGATTGCCCGCCTTTGCTAAGTAATTTTCGTTCTGAAAAGTCTTTACCAGATTATTTAAAAGAAAATAATGTCGTTGCTATTTATGATATTGATACCCGCAAGTTAACTCGTATTTTGCGTAGCAAAGGTGCTATGTCTGGAGTTATTGTTACTGGATCAAATATAGATGTAGATAAGGCTATAGAGAAAGCTAAGGGTTTTTCTGGGCTTAAAGGATTAGATTTAGCTAAGGAAGTAACGACTACAAATCCATTTAATTGGACGGAAGGAAGCTGGTCCATTGGAGAAGGTCATAGAGATTGTTCAAGCAATGATGAGTTTCATGTTGTTGCCTATGACTATGGAGTAAAACGAAATATTTTAAGAATGCTTGCTGATCGGGGTTGTAAATTAACGGTAGTTCCTGCAAAAACACCAGCTAAGGATGTGCTAGCAATGAAACCAGATGGTATTTTCCTATCCAATGGACCTGGAGATCCAGAGCCTTGTGATTATGCTATTGAAGCCATTCAAGAAATTTTAACTACGGATATTCCTGTTTTTGGTATCTGTTTGGGCCATCAGTTATTAGCTTTAGCATCAGGAGCAAAGACTGAAAAAATGAAGTTTGGTCATCATGGAGCAAATCATCCTGTTCAAAATGCGGAAACCAAAAAAGTTATGATTACTGCTCAAAATCATGGTTTTTCTGTTGATGGTAATAGCTTGCCAGATAATTTGAAAGCAACACACCACTCTTTGTTTGATGGTTCTTTACAAGGGATTCAGCGTACAGATAAAGCTGCCTTTAGTTTTCAAGGACATCCAGAAGCAAGTCCAGGACCACACGATGTCTCGCCTTTATTCGATCAGTTTATCGAAAACATTAAACAATTTAAAAACAAGTAATAGGAAAAAAAGATGTCAAAAAGAACAGATATTAAAAGCATTCTAATCATCGGTGCTGGTCCTATTATTATTGGGCAGGCTTGTGAGTTTGACTACTCTGGTGTTCAAGCATGTAAAGCTTTGAAAGAAGAAGGTTATCGAGTTATTTTAGTTAACTCTAACCCTGCAACAATTATGACAGATCATGAAATGGCGGACGCAACTTATATTGAGCCTATTGAGTGGCAAACCGTAAGAAATATTATTGAAAAAGAAAGGCCTGATGCAATTTTGCCAACCATGGGCGGACAAACTGCCCTTAATTGTGCACTAGATTTAGACTCGCAAGGTGTTTTAAAAGAGTTTGATGTTGAGCTGATAGGGGCTAATGCTGATGTAATAGATAAAGCAGAAAATAGAGATAGATTTCGTAAAGCTATGACTAAGATTGGTTTGGATATGCCAGAGTCAGATGTTGCACATAATATGGAAGAAGCTTGGGTTGTGCAAGAAAAAGTAGGCTTTCCTACTGTAATTAGACCTTCATTTACCCTTGGTGGTTCAGGTGGTGGTATTGCTTATAATAGACAAGAGTTTGAAGATATTTGTAAGCTCGGCTTAGAGTTATCCCCAACAAGTGAGTTGCTTGTTGAAGAATCGATTCTTGGTTGGAAAGAATATGAAATGGAAGTTGTTAGAGATAAAAATGATAACTGCATTATTGTATGTTCAATAGAAAATCTTGATCCAATGGGTGTACATACTGGAGATTCTATTACAGTTGCACCAGCACAAACTCTAACTGATAAAGAATATCAGATTATGCGTAATGCATCTCTTGAAGTTTTGCGTGAAATTGGTGTAGAGACGGGTGGTTCAAATGTACAGTTTTCAATCAATCCTGAGTCAGGTAGGATGATTGTTATTGAGATGAACCCTAGAGTATCTCGCTCATCAGCATTGGCATCTAAAGCAACAGGGTTCCCAATTGCTAAAATAGCCGCTAAGTTGGCAGTGGGTTATACTCTTGATGAATTACAAAATGATATTACCGGTGGTGCAACTCCAGCTTCATTTGAACCTACAATTGATTATGTAGTTACCAAAATACCGCGTTTTACTTTTGAAAAGTTTCCTCAAGCAAAAGCAAGGCTTTCTACTCAGATGAAGTCTGTTGGAGAGGTTATGGCAATCGGTAGAACTTTTCAAGAGTCCATGCAAAAAGCATTGCGTGGTTTAGAAACTGATAAAGATGGTTTTGACGAGGTTATGCAATTAGAGGACATGGATGACAAAGAAGTAAAAGATACTTTGCGCCAAGAATTGCGTGATCCAGGTCCTGAAAGGATTTGGTATGTAGCGGATGCTTTTAGAGCTGGTTGGGATTTAGAAACAGTATTTGATATTTCTAAAATAGATCCATGGTTTTTGTCACAAATTAAAGAGTTGGTTGATGTTGAAGATGACATTAAACAACGCGGGCTTGATGCCCTTGATGAAACTTACTTAAGACAACTTAAACGCAAAGGTTTTTCTGATAATAGGTTGGCAAAGTTATTAGATACTGATGCCGCGTTTATTCGTAAATTTAGGCATACACTAAATATACGACCAGTTTATAAACGAGTTGACACATGTGCTGCAGAGTTTGAAACTTCAACTGCATATATGTACTCAACCTATGAAGATGAATGTGAAGCTAATCCATCTAACCGAGATAAGATTATGGTATTGGGCGGTGGTCCAAACAGGATTGGTCAAGGAATTGAATTTGATTACTGCTGTGTTCATGCAGTAATGGCTTTGCGAGAAGATGGCTATGAGGTAATCATGGTTAACTGCAATCCTGAAACAGTTTCAACTGATTATGATACTTCTGACAGGCTATACTTTGAATCACTAACTTTAGAAGATGTGTTAGAAATTGTTGAGGTAGAAAAGCCTAAGGGAGTTATTGTTCAATACGGTGGACAGACACCATTAAAATTGGCGGAAGACTTGGAAGCTGCTGGTGTGCCAATTATAGGAACAACTCCTGACTCTATCGACTTAGCAGAAGATAGAGAAAGATTTCAGCAACTATTGAATGATTTAGGCTTAAGACAACCGCCAAATAGAACCGCAAGAAATGAAGAGCAAGCCATAGTTTTAGCAAATGAAATTGGTTACCCTCTTGTAGTAAGGCCATCTTATGTACTTGGTGGTAGAGCTATGGAGATAGTTTATAGTGATGCAGATTTATCTCGCTATATGACCGAAGCAGTTAAGGTTTCGAATGATTCTCCAGTATTACTAGATAGGTTTTTAGATGATGCAATTGAATTGGATGTTGATGCCATTTGTGATGGTGAAAATGTAGTTGTAGGTGGAGTGATGGAGCATATTGAGCAGGCAGGAATTCACTCAGGTGACTCAGCTTGCTCTCTTCCTCCTTACACTGTTCCTAAGCATATACAAGATGAAATTAGAGACCAAGTTGTTAAAATGGCAAAAGCCTTGAATGTTGTAGGGTTAATGAATACTCAGTTTGCGGTAAAGGGTGAAGATATCTATGTTTTAGAAGTTAATCCTCGAGCCTCTCGTACAGTTCCATTTGTATCAAAAGCAATGGGAAAACCTTTAGCTAAGATAGCTGCTCGTTGTATGGTTGGACAAAAGTTAGAACAACAAGGTTTTACAAAAGAAATTATTCCAAAGCATTATTCTGTAAAAGAAGCGGTTTTTCCATTTATTAAGTTTTTAGGAGTTGACCCAATTCTTGGACCAGAAATGAAATCAACTGGTGAAGTTATGGGTGTTGGAGATAACTTTGCGGAAGCATATCAAAAGGCACAGCTAGCGGCAGGAACCATTTTACCAACTTCAGGACAAGCCTTTTTAAGTGTTCGTAAAGCAGATAGAGTAAAGGTTCTTGAACTAGCTAAAAAGCTTATTGATAAAGGCTTTACTATATTAGCAACAAGAGGCACGGCTAAATCTTTGAAGGAGTCAAATATAGAGTGCGAAGTGGTAAATAAAGTAACCGAAGGTAGGCCTAATATTGTTGACTCTATTGTTAATGGAGAGGTTGCTTTAATTGTTAATACCTCTGATGGCTCATCTAGTATTAAAGATTCCGCGAGCATTCGTAGAGAAGCTCTAATGAAAAAAACTTGCTATACCACGACTATGTCTGGTGCTTTAGCAATGGTTGCGTCAATGGATTACTTAGGTAGTCAAAAAGTAACTCGTTTACAAGATATTTAGAGAGATTTATATGCAAAGACATCCAATGACAAAAGAGGGAGCGGAAGCCCTTGAAAAAGAACTTAATCATTTAAAAAAAGTTGAAAGGCCTGCTGTATCTAAATCTATTGCCGAGGCAAGAGAACATGGTGATTTAAAAGAAAATGCTGAGTACCATGCGGCAAGAGAAGAACAGGGTTTAATGGAAGCAAGAATTGGTCAGATTGAAGGTCTATTAGGTGTGGTTCAGATAATTGATGTTACTAAAATAGATGCAAAAGGGAAGATTATTTTTGGTTCTACGGTTACCGTTTTAAATATGGACACTGATGAAGAATTGGTTTATAAAATTGTAGGGCATGAAGAAGCAGATGTTGTTTTAAACAAAATATCGGTTAATTCACCTGTTGCAAGAGCAATGATTGGTAAAGAAGAGGGGGAAGAAATTGTAGTAGTTACCCCTAGTGGCGATATTAATTATGAAATTGTTAATATTTTATACATTTAAATATTAAATTTTAGTTGCTTTTTTGTACTAAAAAGTTCAAAATACTTGCGTTAAATAATTAAATTCTAATATGTTGGAGGAACAGGATGCAAAAATTAACATTTAAAACTTTATTGGTTTCAGCTCTGGCTGTTTTTTCTTTAAGTGCACAGGCTACAACTTATGATGACTGTGTTGCTGATGCAGATAATATTCTTAAGATTACTAAAGAAAAAGGTTCTACAGATGCTCAAGCTTATGAGCAAAAAACAACTGTTCAGCAATGCCATCTTGAGTTAATCAAAATTGAATCAACTTATGGAGATAAAACTAAAGGGGTAAATCCTTCTTCAGTAATGACTCCAGAAGATCGTAAAAAATGGGCAAAATTGTTTAATTCTATTGATACTAAACAATTCAGTGGTACTGCATTTTTGATGTCTTCTTATTACCGTTAATTATATCTTTACATAGTTAATAAAAAAGCCAGTTTTATACTGGCTTTTTTGTTGTTTATTCTCCCTAAAAGAGGTTTGCTATTAAACTTTCTACTAAAGAAAAGCAAAGAATAATTTTACGCCATAAAAATTAAATTGAACTGTTTGGATATACCCCCGCCGCTTTGTTTTGGAGTAGTAAAAAAATACAAGAAATCCGTTTTAAGTAATTTAGCAATTATTTATCCTTTTTTACTTCACTTAAAAAGACTCTGTTAAAAATTTTGGATGTAGGTTGTGGCTTTGGTGATTTAAAGTTCTTCCTAGAAGAAAAAGGTTTTAATATTATCTATACAGGTGTAGATATATCACCAGATATGGTGTTTTCAGGGACAAAACAGTCTCCTGGATTAGACTTGAGAGCAGGGGAGTTAGTGGATTTTAACTTTGCTAAAGGTCAGTTTGACCTTGTGTTTTTGTCAGGTGCTTTAAATTAGGTGGTTGATAATACAGGAGACTATGCAAGGTCTATTATTACAAATATGTTTAATATATCTAAGTATGGAGTTGCCTTTAATCTTTTAAATAAAAGTGATGAGTGGATTAATAAGCGTATGGATTTGCAGTCTTTCTCACCTAAAGATATGGTTAGTTTTTGTAATAAAATATGTGATCAGGTTGAGTTAGTGGACAGGTATTTAGAAAATGATTTTACAATATATTTAACAAAAAAGTAATTCTACTAATTTTGTGGAAGAATTTCTTTTAGAAGGTTATAAAACTCAGCTATTTCTAGAGGTTTTTTAAAGTAATAATCCATTCCTGCGGCGAGAAACTTTTCCTTATCACCTTTAAGTGTATTTGCAGTAAGTGCGATAATTTTAATATCTTTGCCTGTTTCTAGTTGTCTAATCTCTTTTGTGGCCTCTATACCTGTCATTTTTGGCATATTTTCATCCATCAATATAAGGTCATATTTGTTTCGTTTAAAAGCATCAACAGCTTCTGTTCCATCATCAGCAAGGTCAAAAGTTAGCCCTGCACTTTTAACTAGTTTGCTAATTAATAACTGGCTAGTTTTATTGTCTTCAACAATTAATACATGACCTATTAATTTTTTAGATTTACTTTCTTTTTTATTAATAGATGGAGCAGGAATGCTAAAGTAAAAACAACTACCTTTGTTTTTTCCTGATGTTACTTTCAATTCGCCGCCTAAAAGTTTAATAAGTTTGTGACTAATGGTTAAGCCTAAACCTTGGCCATCATGCTCCCTAGTTTCAGAAAGATCTTCTTGAGTAAATGGTAGTATTATGTAGTCTAGCTTGTTTTCATCTATCCCTTTACCCTGGTCGGTTACTTTTAAGGTTAAAAGTTGTTTTTTAGGGCTGTATTCAATATCTATACTTATAGTGCTTTTGGCATCTGAAAACTTGATTGCATTGGATAAAAAGGCGGCAACTACCTGTTGTATTTTGTGAGCATCTTGTTTTATTTTGGCTGGTAAGTTGGGTGATGTTATTAGTTTTATTTTTATTTCTTCTTGATCCGCATCATCTTGATATTGTTCAATAACTTGTTCTATTATTTTTTTTATATCTATATTGTGAGGTGCAAATTGTGGGTTATTTTCTACGAGGTCAGAAAAGTTTAGAATATGATCAACTTTATTTAATAGTTCCTTATTAGATTTATGGATAATATTTAAATAGTTTACTTTAACTGGATTGGTCTCTTCTTCTTGTAGAAGGTGTACAAACCCCAAAGCAGAGTTGATTGGAGTTCTTAGTTCGTGAGACATGTTAGAAAGGAAACGAGTTTTTAATTCATTTACCGCTTTTATTTCATTATTTTGCTCTTTTAGCTCAGAGATAAGCTTGGTATTTTTTTTATTTAGTAATAGGTTGCTAATTATTTCAGACTTATAGTTAATAGCTATTTTTATCATAAATAAAGCAAAGAATAAAAGAAGAAAAGCATAAACAGTATCATTTACTTCATTAGAAGTAATATTGTGTAGAAATACAGGAAGAATAGTTATAAGAATATAGATCGCGTAATAGTGTATTAGAAATGAAATAGTTCCTACTGATGCTGCAATTATTCCTGTAACTATCATAAGTATATATGAATTTGATGGAGGATTATTGTCTTGTAAAAATAAGAATCCTGCTAGACCCCAAACCACGCTAACAGAAATAACGGAGAGAAACAAAACAATATTATTATGGTTCTTTTCATTTTTATTTATTCTAAAAGCTAACTCTTTACCTGCAATTAGCCTAAGAGAAGTAACAATAAACATTAAGAATAGCCATAAAAGCAAGAGTTCATTATTAACATGATCTTTAAGAAGAAATGCTAAAATAAAAGCGGCAATAATATTTCCAAAACTAGCAAGGGCGTTATTCTTTAAAATAAGTCGAACAAGCTGTCCTTTACTTATCTGGTTTATATTTTCTTTGCTGGTAGATGCTTCTTGGCTCATGTTTTTATCACTTGAAGTTTTTATTCTATTGTACAGTTAGTGTATAGACAATAAAGGTAGTTTTAAAAAATTAATGGCAGCAACTACAATTGTTCTGGTACTTGCTCATTTTTCCTACACCAGGGTTAAATGTATTAGTAGGATCTAGCTTAGCATAAAATTTTTGTAAACTGTTTTCAGCCTTGTATAAATGTCCAACATTATGTTCAGCTGGGTACTTAGCTCCTTTACTATCTAAAAATTCAAGCATAAGTTCTTTCATTTTGGCATTATCAGTGCCTTTTTTGAAAAGGTAATTTTGATGGAAAACATTACACATAAAATGCCCAAAATGCATGGTATGCACTAGGTTATCACTTATTTCTGTAGGTAGTACTTCAAGCCAATCAAAATCATTTCTACGCAGAGCAATATCCAAAGCCAAAATGCCTTCTACCTTGTCGCTATGGATCATTCTGTAGCGTCCAGCGGCTCCTCCTGCGGCAAAACGATGTAGTAGAGCCTTGTCTCCCTCTTCAGGAGTACAGGCAACGAAACCACCGTCAGAACCTTCATACCAATTTTTGTCTAAATATTGTTTAGCTTCTTCAATACCTGCATTGCTCATGTTTAAAATTAAATGGTGTTCATATTTATCACGAGTTTCTAGTAAGCTTTTGGGTAGTTGTTGAGGAAATAATTTACTCATATAAAATAGAAACTTGTCAGGTAAAGATTCAGATAGTAAAGGAAGTCGTTTTAAAATATGCTCTACTCTCGCCTTAACGGCAAAAAACCAGGGCATATTTTTAGTACCTAGATAGCGAATTGCTAAAAAAGTATCTTTACCATAGGTTTCCGTTATATTGAAAATAGTACGGTGCATATATTCTGCCATTTCTGGCAGGTTTTCAAAGTTAGTTAAAATATCTTTGCGTAGTTGGGTTAATTGATCAGGATTGTTAGTTCCTAAATAAAATACCTGCTCTTTATCAGGAATTGCAAAAGTATCAGTTCTTACCGCAAATACTCCCAGTTTACCTGCACAGCCACTGGCTTCATACAACCTTCTTTCATCGGCATTAAAGCGAGAAGGGATATCTGATTTTATATCTCTAACTCTGGCGGTATATTCTTGATCAGAAGCCATTCTAGCGTCATAGTCTATTTTGCTAGCATCAAAATTACCAGTTTGAATGTTATTAAGAATTTCTTCAGGAGAATCTCCTAAGCCATCTATACCAAGGTTATTAACTAGATGTAATTTACCATTTTTATCAACTTGAGCATATAAAGCAAGTTCTGTATAGGCAGGGCCGCGTTTAACTAAGGCACCACCAGAATTATTGGCAATTCCGCCGATTACGGTGGCACCAAGTTGCGATGAACCGATTACAGAATGAGGTGCGCGATTGATTTTGACAAGCTCTTCTTCAAGGGCGTGCAGGCTGGTTCCAGGTAAACTAATCGCTTGTTTACCATCATTAATAAGATGGATTTGATTGATGGCAAGAGTATTAATAATAACAACATTTCTATCATAGTCATTGCCACTTGGTGCTGAACCTTCAGTTAAGCCAGTTTTTGCAGCCTGCATAATAATAATACAGTTTTCCTTAACGCACTCTTCTATTAATTGCCATTGTTCAAATAGGGTGCTAGGGAATACTACGGCTAAAGCAGAACCTGACCCTGAACGAAAGCCACTACGATAATAAGCAGTTTTGGTTTCTTGTGTTAATACCTTGTTACTGCCAACTATATTTTTGAACTGTTGTATTAGTTTTTCTTGAGCCATTGTTTTACCTGTTTAATGCAAAATTCTAGTACGAATTGTGCCATCTATAGCTTGTAGTTTTTTTAGACCTGATTCTCTGTCCTTGCTGTCAATATCTATAACAACATAGCCAATTTCGTTATTAGTTTGTAAATACTGTGCGGCAATATTTATATCGGAAAAAGCTTTATTTATTTGTGTCATTACACCTGGTTTATTATGGTGTATGTGTAATAAGCGACTACAGTTTTTGCAAATCTCAGGGTCGGTATGTTCAGGTAATGAAACCTGTGGAAAGTTTTTTGCAGAAACGGTTATGCCGGTATCAGAATACTTAACAAGTTTACTGGCAACTTCTAAGCCAATGTTTGCTTGTGCTTCTTCGGTGCTACCGCCAATATGAGGAGTTAAGATTACATTATCAAGACCACGCAATGGTGAAGTAAACTCTTCATCATTTGACTTAGGTTCCACGGGGAACACATCTACCGCAGCACCACCAAGATGCCCAGATTTTAAGGCATCAGCTAAAGAGTCAATTCCTACTGTTGTGCCACGAGCTGCATTAATAAAAATAGCACCCTTTTTCATTTTGGCGAAGTTTTTGGCTGTCATCATGTTTTTAGTACTAGCATTTTCAGGAACATGTAAAGAAATTACATCAGAAATCTCTAGTAATTTATCCAGTGATTTAACCTGCTTTGCGTTACTTAAAGGTAATTTGGTTTGTATATCATAAAATTTAACTCTCATGCCGATGCTTTCAGCCATGATACTTAGTTGCGTTCCTATATGCCCATAACCAATAATGCCTAAGGTTTTTCCACGAGCTTCTACCGAACCATTTGCAGATTTATCCCACTCGCCACGGTGTACCTTGGCATTTTTTTCAGGAATTTTTCTTAGCAATAGTAAAATTTCTCCTAATACTAATTCAGCAACGGAGCGAGTATTAGAGAAGGGTGCATTAAATACAGGAATGCCACGACGAGTTGCGGACTCTAAATCAACTTGGTTTGTTCCTATACAAAAACAACCAATAGCGACTAGTTTTTTCGCAGATTCAAGTACTTCATCAGTTAAATTAGTACGGGAACGAATGCCAATAAAATGCACATCTTTTATTTTTTCTTTTAAGTCATCGCCACTTAATGAAGTTTTAATACACTCAACATTTTCATAACCATGTTCATTAAATATTTCAGCAGAACTAGGGTGTAGGCCTTCAAGTAATAAAACTTTAATTTTGTTTTTTGCGAGTGATTTATTATTCATGTTTTTTTATAACTTATTAAATTTATTTGGCATATATTATAGAAGAAAACTCATCAAAAAAGGTAAAGATTTGTCTCGGTAATGACCGCATTCATTCTAATGTCCCAAGGGTTTGGCTTAATATTGTTTAGCTGCTGGCACTGGTGAGCCCAGCCAACTAATAAAGCCGGTGAAGAGAGGTCTTTGTTTAGTTGCAAGGATTTATCATAATAGCCACCACCCATGCCGATACGATTGCCATTTTTATCAAAAGCAGTTAAAGGCATAATAACCAAATCTAAATCATCTAAAGAAATGTTTTTATGGCTGGTTGGTTCCAACATATTAAATTTATTTTTAGATAGATAGCTCTTGCTGGAATACTCAACAAAGACCATTTTGTTAGAGTCTAAAATTTTAGGAAGGAAAAGTTGTTTTCCTTGAGACCATAAGTTTTCAATCAATAATTTAGTATCTAGCTCACCATCTTGTGACAAATAAACTGCTATTTTTTGTGAGTTTTGTAAAAAGTCAGTTTGTAACAAGCGTTTTACGGACTGTAATGAATGCTTGGCTTGTTGTTGTGAGTTTAATGAGTTTCTTGCTTGTATAGATTGTTGGCGTTGTTGATTAGAGTTTTCCATAGACTTAATTGTGAATGCCTCATAAAAAAGGAATACGAACTAAGTACGAACCCTGAACCGTTAAAGTCCAGGTGGCAACCTCGTCTATAAATCGGGTTTCTCGGACAAAGCGAGAATCACACCATTATAAATTCTAGTCCCAATTTAAATATTATCGGCAGGGGTTAAGACCTAGAACGCATTGAGTATATTATAGCAACTTATAAAGAAGATAGAAAACAAGTTCGATTCGTCGGTTTTTACCCCCCCCCCCCCCAAAAAAAAAAGAAAAAAAGGGGGGGGGGGGGGTTGGCTTTTTTTTTTTTCTTTTT
>CAZMHA010000006.1:13913-20307 GCA_964565985.1 uncultured Piscirickettsiaceae bacterium
AAAAAGTTCTTTTTTATTTTTTTTCCCCCCCCCCCCCCCCCCCCCTTACAAGCAAGGTAGAGAAGGGGGAAGGGGTGGTTGCTAGTTATTTTTTACTTTCAATCTTATCACTTTCAATCATTTCACTCATGCATTTAGTTAGTTGTAAATCCAGTTTTTCACAGTATTCAGTAGTTTCCTTCTTAAGTTTTATCTGGTCGTAGCACATATTTAGTGCAACCATTAGCACCTTGCTTTCGCCCCTTAATCCTGACACTAGTTCTAGCTTGTCTTCTAACAGGGTAGCGGCATCTATTAGAGCATCTTTTTCTTCTGGTTGGCAAGGTACTTCAAAGGTGTGTCCCATTAAGGAAAGTGTTAGCATGGCTTAGTACTCAATTCATAATCATGTTATTATTGATTAAATAAAAAAAAACCACAAGGATAAAACATGGATTTTGACCAAATAAATGAAGCATTAACCCCATATCAAGAATTAGAGTCGCCGTCTTTTTTGCAGGGAATATTGTTAGGCTTGATGTGTGCAGAAGATGAGATAAAAGAAGCGGTATGGATTAAGAAGATACTAACCGAGGCTGACATAAAATCAGTAAAAGAAAATTTTTTAGTCGTTTTACACGAAATGTATTTAGATGCGGAGAAGATGCTTAATGGTTCTGGTTTTGAGCTAGATCTTTACCTGCCTGATGACGATGAAAATATTGCCAATAGAGCAGCTATGCTGGGGCATATTTGCGAAGGATTTTTGTACGGCATGGGGCTAGTTGGTAAAGGGCAGGATAAATTGCGCGGAGATGTACTAGAGCTAGTAAAAGATTTTGGCAATATTGCCGCAATAGATGTTGATGAACTAAGTGAAGACCCAGAAGAAAATGAAGAGAGCTTAATGCAACTAATTGAATTTGTAAAAGTAGGCATTATGACCATAAATGAAGAGCTTAACCCTGTAGAAGCATCAAGAATAATGACAGAAGATCCAGAGTCGGAGACCTTTCATTAATGATTAATCATGCACAAAGAATACAGCAAATATTTGCAAGTTTAGCGGATAATTCACTAGTATTAATCAGCTCTGGTGAAGAACAAATTCGTAATCGTGATGTAGAATTTCCGTTTAGAGCAGATTCCGACTTTTTTTACCTAACAGGATTTGCCGAGCCAGATTCTGTACTAGTTTTAGTTAAGAAAGAAGGCAAGCAGCAAACTATTATTTTTGTACGACCAAAAGACAAAACACAAGAAACTTGGCAAGGCAGAAGGCTAGGCGTTGAATTAGCTATTGAAAAACTGGGTTTAACTTCAGGTTCATCGCAAGCCTTTTCGATAGATGATTTTGCAGAAGAAATGCCCGCAATAATTTTAGATATAGAAAACATCTACTTTAGTTTTACTCAGTTAGAACGATGGTCAGCTTCTATTGATGAATGGATAATTACCCAAAAATCTAAAGCAAGACAGGGAATCGTTTCCTCCAATAAACTTTATGATATTGACAGCTTATTACATGAAGCAAGGCTAATAAAATTACCAGCAGAAATTGAGATAATTCGCCAAGCCGCACAAATATCTGTAAAAGGTCATATAAAAGCAATGCAAGCCTGCAAAAACGCTGTTTATGAATATCAAATACAAGCAGAGCTAGAAGCAGAGTTTAAAGAGCTAGGCTCGCCCAGAGTAGCTTTTAATTCTATCGTTGCCAGTAGTGGCAATGCCTGTATTTTGCACTACACAGAAAATACCGATAAATTAACAGAAAACGCTCTAATCCTTGTAGATGCAGGAGCAGAATATCAAGGGTATGCAGGAGATGTAACCAGCACCTTTCCTAACAATGGCAAATTTAGTCCAGCCCAAAAACAACTTTATGATTTAGTTTTAAAAGCCGAGCAAGCAGTTATAGCCCTAGTAAAACCAAACCTTCAATATGATGAAATGCATAATTGTGCGGAACAAATAATTACCAAAGGACTACTAGAGCTAGGTATTTTAAAAGGAAAACTGGAAGAACTGATTAAAGAAAAAGCCTATAAAAAGTTTTTTATGCATGGTACAGGACACTGGTTAGGCATGGATGTACACGATGTTGGCAACTATAAAATAAACAAGCAATGGCGTAAATTAAAACCAGGCATGGTCTTTACGGTAGAACCAGGTATTTATATTTCTGCCGAAGTAGGTAAAGAAAAAGGCATTGATAAAAAATACTGGGATATTGGCATTAGAATTGAAGATGATATATTAGTGACTGAAACGGGTGCAGAAATATTGAGCACTGGCTTACCTAGAAGCACGCAAGAAATAGAACTGGCAATGGAGTAACCATTTGGAAAGTAATAAAACAAAATCTTATGATGCCGTTATTATTGGAGCAGGACCTGTAGGTTTAACCTTAGCAATTGGCTTAGCCAAACAAGGCAAATCTATCGCTATTATTGAAAAAGAAGCTCCGCAACAAAGCCCATCTTTTGATGGAAGAGTGCTTGCCTTAACTCATGGCTCGATGTTGGTTTTAAAAGAACTATCACTATGGCAAGACCTACAAGACAAAACAAACCCAATTAAACATGTGCATGTTTCGCAAAAAGGCTATTTAGGAATTACCCAAATTCATGCCGAAGAAATGCAAGTAAAAGCCTTAGGTTACAGTATTACTTCAGCTGATTTAGGTGCAGTATTATGGCAACAAGCCCGACAGCAGAAAAACATTAAAATCTATACTCAAGCAGAATTAACCAACTTTGAACTATTAAAAACCAAAGTAAATGTTGACATTAGTTTAGAGGGGGCTAAAGATCGCCTTTCCTGTCAATTAATAATAGGTGCAGATGGAACCAACTCAAAGGTAAGGAAAATATTGCAGATAGACTCAAGCACCAAATCTTACGATGCCTTTGGAGTGATTGCTAAAATTGAAACTGAAGAAAATCCACAGGGTTGGTCTTATGAAAGATTTACAACCGAAGGACCGGTTGCATTATTGCCAATGGGAGGGAATTTTCATAAGGCAGTAATGGTAGTTCCTGCGGAGAAGATTGACGAAGTTTCTAAGTACTCTGATGAACAATTTATAGATTCTTTTGCAGAAAAAATGGGTGAAAGACTAGGTGAATTTGTATCAGTATCAAATCGTGTAAGCTATCCATTAACAGAAAGTTATGCCAAAAAAATGGTAGCAGAAAGGGCATTGTTAATTGGTAATGCCTCACACACACAACACCCAGTTGCAGCTCAAGGGTTAAACTTAGGCATTAGTGATATAGCCGAGTTTTTAACTATTGTCGAAGGGCAAGAAGATTTAGGCAACCAAGTAAAGCTCCAAACTTACCAACAACAACGCCAGCCAGTTCACGAAAAAATAATGGGCTTTACCGACAGCCTAATTCAAATATTTGAAACCAAATCTGTAGTTATAGGACATTTGCGAGGTATCGGACTAATGGCAATGGCAAGCCTACCAAAACGACGCAAACAGCTAGCAAAAATGGCAATGGGATTAGCGAAATGAGTGAGAAAAACACCATAAAAGAAAAGATACTGGATGTCGTAATAGTAGGTGGCGGTATGGTTGGAGCAACCACCGCACTTGATTTTGCTCAAAATGGCTTTAAAGTTATTTTGCTAGAAAAACAAAAACCAATAACTGTTTGGCAAGCAGACAAGCCCTATCAAACTAGAGTAAGTGCCTTAACCAGAGCATCAGAAAATATTTTTAAAAACCTCGGTGTTTGGCAAGCTATAGAAAAAAGACGACTACATGCCTTTACCGATATGCATGTTTGGGAAGATATTTCTACGGCAGAAGTTCATTTTTCAGCCGCAGAAATTGACGAAAAAAACCTAGGTTTTGTGGTTGAAAATGAAGTAATTACTGCCAGTTTATGGGAGGCTATTTTGCAGCATGAAAATATCACCACGCTATTTAACGAAACAATTAGTGACATAGATATTACAAAAGACAATGCTAAAATAAGCTTTAATTCAACACTAAAATTAACCACAAAACTACTGGTAGCGGCGGACGGAGCCTTTTCTTCAATCCGTAATTTAGTTGGCATAAAAGTAAACGAACACAACTATCAACAATGTGCAATTGTTGGCTGTGTAAAAACCGAATTAGACAATCAAAATACCTGCTGGCAAAGATACCAGCAAACAGGACCTTTTGCCTATCTTGCTATGGAAAATAAAGTCAGCTCTATTGCCTGGTACTTGCCGATAGAAAAAATGCAATGGGCATTAGAATTAACCGATAAAGAGTTTAAAAAACAACTAGCACAAGCATCAGGACTAAAACTTGGCAAGGTAACAGAAGTTTACGAAAAAGCAGGCTTTCCACTAGTAAGAAGGCATGCACAAAAATATGTAAAAGCACATTTTGCCCTAGTTGGCGATGCCGCACACACTGTCCATCCACAAGCAGGGCAAGGGGTTAACTTAGGCCTACTAGATGCAGTAGCCTTGGTAGAGGTAGTAAGTGAAGAACGCAACAATACCGATAAAGACTGGAGCAGAAAGTCTGTACTAAGACGCTACGAAAGATGGCGCAAAGGCGACAATATTATTGTACAGCGAGCTATGGAAGGTTTCGACTGGTTATTCAAACAAAACAGCCAACCTAAAAATAGCCTAAGATCCTCTTTCGTTTCACTTGGCAACAACCTAAAACCAATCAAAAATTGGCTAATGTCACAAGCACTAAATGGTAGAGGAACAATGCCTAAAAAGACAAACTAAGGTATTTTTTATGTTGATAAATTTACTTAAAGGTAAAAAACATTTATGAAGGTTTTTATTTATCTATTGCTGCTTCCTTTTACATTCAATACATTTGCTAATGATATAAGCAAAATTGTAAGGTTTCTAAGCCACATTGAGTAATTTCTATCTTTTTTAAGGAGATTAGGTTTTTACCCCCCCCCCCGCGTTCAAATAAACGGTTTCTTAAAAAGTAGTAAAAGATTGGTTAATTCTTTGGTAAAAAGTATAGAATATAGCTATTATTTTTAAGTAGAATTTTTTTGTGAGCTATACAGTTTTAGCCAGAAAATGGCGCCCTAAAAACTTCGCTGAACTGGTTGGGCAGCAGCATGTAATGCAGGCTTTGTCGAACGCTCTTGAACAGCAGAGATTGCATCATGCTTATTTGTTTACTGGTACTCGTGGAGTTGGTAAGACTACTATTGCTCGTATTTTTGCTAAGGCTTTAAATTGTGAGCAGGGTATAACTTCAAAACCTTGTGGTAGTTGTTCTGTTTGTACTTCGGTTGATGAGGGTCGTTTTGTTGATTTGATTGAGGTGGATGCGGCTTCTAAAACCAAAGTAGATGATACTCGTGAAATGCTAGAAAATGTACAGTATGCTCCAGTACAAGGTCGCTTTAAAGTTTACCTGATTGATGAAGTGCATATGCTTTCAAAAAGCAGTTTTAATGCTTTATTAAAAACTCTTGAAGAACCGCCTGAGAATGTTAAATTTTTACTTGCTACTACTGATCCTCATAAGTTACCTGTAACTGTTTTATCTCGTTGTTTGCAGTTTAATTTAATGCGACTTACTCAAGAACAAATTCGTGGGCATCTTGCTTTTATTCTTGAGCAGGAAAAAATTAAATTTGAAGATACTGCTTTAGCTTTGATTGCAAAGGCGGCTGATGGTTCTGCTCGTGATTCTTTAAGTATTCTTGACCAGTCAATTGCCTTTGGTGCTGGCGAGGTTGGTGGAGATGCAGTAAAAGACATGTTGGGACTGGTTGATCAGCAGTATACGGTTGATATTGTCCATGCTCTTATAAATAGTTCTGCAGATGAGGTTTTAGAGGTTATTAAAAAACTGTCACAAATAGGGGTTGATTATGTGGCTCTTAATAATCAGTTGTCTGAGGTTTTTCATCAAATAATGATGATACAGGTACTAGGATCTTTAAGTGAAGTTGGTACGGTTGATGAGCAGCTATTGCAACAGGCGGCAAGTGCATTTAGTGCGGACAGGGTGCAGGCTCTTTATCAAATAGGCTTACTAGCTAAGCAAGATATGAAGCTGGCACCAGATGTAAGGATTGCTTTTGAAATGTCATTGTTAAGAATGCTGGCGTTTGAAGTAGGAGCAGGTGTTTCATCTGCCGAAAAAAAAAAGTTAACGGAAACTCAAGCCCCACAAGTTAGTAGTAACAAAAATAACAAAGTAAATTCATCTAAGCAGGTAAATAAGACTAGCCAAATTACCGAAAATTTGACAGATTTTACCCCCCCCCCCTCTAAAAAACAGGGAGCAGTAGATTTTGCAATAAAAAACACGGTTGATCATTTTGACTTTTTAGATGGCTTAAAGGGCAGAATAAACCAGACCTTGTCAGCTTCTAAAGAAACAGCAAAGAAAGAGTCCACAAAAGAAATA
>CAZMHA010000006.1:20407-32453 GCA_964565985.1 uncultured Piscirickettsiaceae bacterium
TAGCAGAAAAGCTAGAGCTTGAAACAGAAAGATTTGCGGAACCTATAGAGACAATATCTGCCACGGGACATATATCTGAACCAAAACCTAAACCAGAAGTTGAAATAGAAGTAGGTAAGGATGGTTGGCAGCAAATAATTGAGAAGTTAGAGTTAAAAGGTATGGAAGCTGACTTGGCAAACAGCTCTATTTTGATTGAACAAATCGCCGACTCTATTGTGTTAAGCATTGACCCTGACAAGGTTAAAGTAATGGACTTAGCCATAAAAAAACTAAAACAAATTGTAAAAGAAAAGATGGGGTATGATTTGTCCTTTGTTGTAAGTGAGCAACAACATTTAACCCCTAATAAGGTTAGGTTAAATAAAAAAGAAGAACAAAGAGAGGCGGCAAAACAAAGTATCTACGCAGATAGACAGGTGCAAGATTTTGTAGAAATATTAAACATGGAAGTAATTGATACTTCTATTAGAACTAAATAAAACAGATAAAGTATATAAAGGAATAGTATATGTTTGGTGGAAAAGGCGGTATTGGTAACATGATGAAACAGGCGCAAGAAATGCAAAAAAATATGCAGGCTGCGCAAGAAGAATTAGCTAATATGGAAGTAACAGGAGAAGCTGGTGGCGGTATGGTTAAGGTAGTTATGACTGGTAGGCACGAGCTAGTAAAAGTGCAAATTGATGATAGCCTAATGGATGATAAAGAAATGCTAGAAGATTTAGTTGCGGCGGCGGTTAATAGTGCGTCACAAAATATTGAAGAAGTTAGCCAAGATAAAATGGGTGGTTTGACCGCAGGCATGAACTTACCTGATGGTATGAAAATGCCATTTTAGTGCAGGATATAAAATGAGCCAAAGTAATCTAATTGTTGAATTGATGAATGCTTTTAAGGTATTACCTGGGGTAGGCAATAAGTCCGCACAAAGAATGGCTCATTATCTGCTTGAGAGAGATAAAGAAGGTGGTAGTAACCTTGTTAATTGTTTAGATAAAGCTCTTAAAGAGGTTAAGCCTTGCAAAAAATGTCAAGATTTAACCGAGTATGAGCTGTGTAATATTTGCCAATCTACTAGTCGCAATCAAAACCAACTTTGTATAGTTGAAACACCATCTGATGTTATTGCGATAGAGCAATCTGGAATATATAAAGGTTTATATTTTGTACTAATGGGACACTTATCACCAATAGACGGAATAGGGCCAGAGGAACTAGGGCTGCCAAAGTTACAACAGAGGATAACGGATAAAATTGAAGTAATACAAGAATTGATTTTAGCCACTAACCCAACCGTAGAAGGTGAAGCAACTACCTACTATATACAACAAATGGCAAGTAAGTTAGATGTTAAGGTAACTAGGTTAGCCCAAGGAATTCCACTGGGAGGTGAGCTAGAGTATATAGATAGCGGAACACTAGGGCAGGCTTTTGCCGATAGGAAATAATTAGGTCTTAGTTATTTTTAGCTAGTAAAAACTCTAATAAAGCTTTTTGGGCATGTAGTCTGTTTTCTGCTTCTTGCCATACTACGGAATCTGTTGAGTCCATTAGTTCTGCGGAAATCTCTTCACCCCTATGCGCAGGTAGGCAGTGCATGAATAGTGCGTCTTTATTAGCTTGTTGCATAAGCTTGCTATTTACTTGATAGTTTTTAAAGTCTACTTCGCGTTTTTTTTGTTCTTCTTCTTGTCCCATGCTTGCCCATACATCAGTAACTATTAAGTCAGCATTGTCGGCGGCCTCCATTGGGTTTCGGATAATTTCTACATTATCAGTGTTTTTAAATAGTTCCATTTTTGGGTCATAACCTTCAGGCACGGATATTCTTAATTTAAAATCATATTGTGAGGCAGCATTTATGTAGGAATGGCACATGTTATTACCGTCACCTACCCAAACTACAGTTTTTCCTTTAATTGAACCACGATTTTCTTGGTAGGTTTGCATGTCGGCTAATAATTGGCAAGGATGATAGTCATCGGTTAAAGCATTTATAATAGGCACGCTTGAATGCTTGGCAAAGGTTTCGACTATGTCATGCCCAAAGGTACGAATCATAATACCATCTGCCATGCTTGAAATAACCTTGGCACTATCTTCTATAGGCTCTCCACGACCAAGTTGAGTGTCTTTTGAAGATAGGAATAATGCGTGTCCGCCTAGTTGAGTCATGCCAACTTCAAACGAAATTCTTGTTCTAGTCGATGATTTTTCAAATATCATTGCTAGAGTTTTATTTTTTAGTGGTTCAAAAATCTCACCTGTTTTTTGCATTGCTTTTAATTCGGTTGCTCGATTAATAAGATGCTGTAATTCAGCAGGGGTGAAGTCTTGTAGTGTTAAAAAGTGTCGCATAAATTTATACCTGTTCAATCAAATTAATTACCTTGGTAATTAATTCATCTTGTTGTTGAGTTGTCATTACAAATGACGGTAGTAAACGAATAGTGTCACCACGAGTAATGTTAATTAGCAAATTTTGCTCTAATGCTAATTTAACTAGGTGACTACAATCAGTATTAAGCTGAATACCAATCATGTAACCTTTACCTCTGATGTCTATTACGCTTGAATTATTTTTTAATTTATCTTTAAAACTGTTAAGTAGTTTGTTTTCAGCAATCATTTCAACAAAATTATGTTTTTTTATTGTTGCAAGTACGGTTAAACCCACAGAGCAAGCTAAAGGATTACCACCAAAAGTTGTGCCATGATTACCTGGCACAAGTATGTTATTAGCTTTACCTGTGGTTAAACAGGCACCAATTGGCATACCATTACCTAGAGCTTTAGCAAGTGTTATAACATCTGGCATAATATTTTCGTGTTGAAAAGCAAACCACTTGCCAGTTCTACCAATACCTGTTTGAATTTCATCAATCATCAATAGCCAGTTGTTTTGATCACATATTTTTCTTAGTTCAGACAGGTATCCTTGCTGTGGTGTCCAAACACCAGCCTCACCCTGAATAGGTTCAACTAAAATAGCGACTATGCTTTTATTATTGGCATGAGATTTAACTGCATCAATATCATCAAAATCTACCCGAATATAATCATCTACTAGCGGGTAAAAGCCTTGATGTACCTTGTTATTTCCTGTTGCAGATAAGGTTGCTAGAGTTCTGCCGTGAAAGCTATTGTTCATCACTATAACTTTATGATTTTTAATGTTATTTTGGTTGGCATACTTACGGGCTATTTTTAATGCTGCTTCGTTTGCTTCTGCACCAGAGTTTGTAAAGAAAGCCTGATCTAGCCCAGAAAGATGGCAGAGTTCTTTAGCCAGTTGAGTTTGTTTTTCAATATTATATAAATTTGAGGTGTGAATAAGCTGACTTGCCTGCTGGCAAATAGTTTCAGTAACTGCTGGGTGAGCATGCCCAAGGCTACAAACGGCAATGCCACTAACAGCATCTAAATAAGTTGTACCTTGCTCACTGGTTAATAATGCACCTTCGCCCTTAACAAAACTAATCGGTTGTCTTGCGTAGGTGTTCATTATGTGATTTGTCATTTTTATTCCATGGTTCCAAAAACAAAAAAGCAACCGGAATGCGATTGCTTTTTTTGAATACTTCAAATAAACAATTCTACCTATCTGACAATAAAATTCAAGACTTTTATTTTAAAAGTCTCTTAAATTAAGTAGAATATACGCTTTAGAAAAAGTTAAAAGAAAAGGTATTTACATGCAAACAATGAGTGATCGCGACGGGCTAATTTGGCTTGATGGAAAAATGGTTGACTGGCGAGAAGCTAAAGTGCATGTATTAACCCATACTTTACACTATGGAATGGGCGTTTTTGAAGGTGTTCGTGCTTATGATGCTGAACAGGGTACCGCTATCTTTAAATTAGACGAGCATAGCCAGCGACTAGTTAATGGTGCAAAAATAATGAAAATGCCATTAGACTATTCCAAAGAAGAGTTAAATGAAGCACAAAAACAAGTGGTAAAAGAAAATGACCTTAAGTCGGCATATTTGCGACCAATGATTTTTTACGGTTCAGAAGGCATGGGCTTGCGTGCAGATAATCTAAAAACACATGTGGTTATCGCCGCTTGGGAGTGGGGTGCTTACATGGGCGAAGAAAACCTAACTCGTGGCATAAAAGTAGCAACCTCTTCTTTTACCCGCCATCACCCCAATATTACCATGACCAAAGCAAAAGCTAATGGTGCTTATATGAACTCTATGCTTGCCTTGCAAGAAGCGATAAGCCATGGCTGTGATGAAGCATTATTACTTGATGTCGATGGTTATGTATCCGAAGGTTCTGGCGAAAATTTCTTTATGGTGCGTGATGGTATTATCTACACACCATTTTTAAAATGTGCATTAGATGGCATTACCCGTAAAACAATTATTCAACTTGCAAATGAAGCAGGTTATAAAGTTATTGAAAAAGATATTACTCGTGATGAAGTTTATATAGCTGATGAAGCCTTTTTTACAGGAACCGCTGCAGAAGTAACTCCTATTAGAGAGCTAGATGATCGCCCAATTGGTTCTGGAACCAGAGGGCCGATAACAGAAATATTACAATCTAAGTATTTTGATGTTGTTCATGGTCGTTCAAAGCAGCACATTGATTGGCTAACAAAGGTTTAAGAAATGGCAAAAGAAAACAAAAAAGTAAATGTTACCTATGAGGATACCCCATTAACCTGCCCAATGCCAGAGGATAGTAAATGGGATTCTCACCCTAAAGTAATGCTACCTATTGAAGGTACTGGCTTTGCAAAGTGTCCTTATTGTGGAACAGAATATACCCTAACAGACTTTGACCCTAACAAGCCTTTAGGACATTAATAACTAGCCGTGTTGTCCTTTTTCTCTTACAGAGTATTCTAAAACGCAGGCTTTGAAGTTTTTATTGTAAATGTCTTTAGCCTGCATTTCTAAACCATGTTTATTTTTATAGGTTGTGTAGTCTTTTCTTGGCATAGGTGTAGATACATGCCAAAAATCCTTATTTATTTTAGAAGAGCATTCGCCTATAAATGTGATAGTTGTTCTTTTATGTACAAAACACTTTTTTGCAGTTTCAACAAACGAATAGTCCCTTTTAGTGGTATCACCTTTTTCACCAGTAATAGTAACAACACTTACTTCAGTAGAAGGCCCATCAAGTCCTCCAGAGTGTTTATTTATAAAGAAATGCCAATTGCCTTCTAGGACATTGTTTTCTAATATAAAAGTATCACACTGAGTAATACCATAGTCATGAAAGCTATTAAGCAACATACGGTTATCTTGCTTATCTGCGATGGCAGGTATGGGGCTTAATAGTGCAATGTTAAGTAGAATAAATAGTTGTATTTTCATTAGTTGTCCTTGTTAAGAAAAATCTGAACAACCGCCAATTATTTTTTACTGGCTAAAATGCACCACAACTTCTGTAAACTTAGACGCAATAGCTAGCTATTACGCAGAAGTTAACGAAACTTGAGCCATATTTTTTTTCAGTAAAATTATAATCACGGTCATTCAGGTCATCCTTCATATTTGTAAAGAATATAGGTATTTACAAATATGAAATTAAGCTATAAAAAAAACCCGTTATAAAACGGGTTTTTTTATTAATAATTGTTAATACTATGAAGAGTAGTACATTTCAAACTCGATAGGATGAGTTGTTGCTCTTAGGCGAGTTACTTCTTCCATTTTAAGGTCGATGTAAGAGTCGATTGCTTCATCAGAGAACACTCCCCCCATTTTTAAGAAATCACGATCTTCAGAAAGAGCTTCTAGAGCTTCTTCAAGTGATGCACAAACTGTATCGTAGGTTGCTTCTTCTTCTGGAGGTAGGTCATATAAATCTTTTTCTGCTGGTTCGCCTGGATCAATTTTATTAATAATACCATCAAGACCAGCCATTAGAGATGCTGAAAATGCTAGGTAAGGGTTAGCTGTTGCATCTGGGTAACGCAGTTCTACACGGCGCGATCTTTCTGATGGAGCGTATGGAATACGAATAGATGCTGAGCGGTTTGAACCAGAGTAAGATACAAGTACTGGGGCTTCAAAACCTGGTACTAGTCTTTTGTATGAGTTTGTTCCTGGGTTAGTGAATGCATTTAGTGAACGAGTATGTTTCATTAAACCACCAATATACCAGATAGCTTCTTGTGATAATCCTGCGTAAACATCACCAGCAAATATGTTTTTACCATCTTTAGATAGGGACTGGTTTATGTGCATACCAGAACCATTGTCGCCAACTATTGGTTTAGGCATAAAGGTTGCAGTTTTTCCTAATGCATGACAAGTGTTGTGTACTGCATATTTTAGAATTTGTACTTCGTCAGCTTTAGCTGTTAGTGTGTTTCCTGCTACTGCTAGCTCACATTGCCCAGCGGCGGCAACTTCGTGATGATGTGCTTCTAGTTTAAGACCCATTGCTTCAGACATGGCACAAATCTCAGCACGAACTTCATGTAGTTGGTCTACTGGAGGTACAGGAAAGTATCCACCTTTTACTTTTGGTCTATGTCCAACATTTCCACCTTCTACTGTTCTGGTAGACTCCCAAGCGGATTCTCCAGATTGTACTTTAACAAATGAGCCAGACATATCTGAACCCCAAGTTACATCATCAAAGATAAAAAACTCAGGTTCAGGACCAAAAAAGGCAGCGTCTGCAATTCCTGTAGATTTTAGGTAGGCTTCTGCTTTTTTAGCAATACCACGAGGATCTTTTTCGTAAGATTCCATTGTAGATGGTGAAACAATCATCATTCTAATAATTATGGTTGGATCGTTGGTAAATGGGTCAAGAAAAAATCCGTCTTCTTGAGGAATTAATAGCATGTCAGAATCATTAATTCCTTTCCAACCTTCTATAGATGAACCATCAAAGGTTTCACCGTCAGCAAAAAAGTCTTCATCTACTGAGCCAGCGGGGATAGTTACATGTTGTTCTTTACCGTGAGTATCTGTAAATCGTAAATCTGCCCAGGTAACATTTTTTTCTTTTATTAGGTCGAAGATTGCTTGTTGTGACATGCTTAAGTTCCTTTTTAGAGAGTTATTTTTTTAAAGTTATTTTTTTAGACTCGCTAATAATAGCTTTTTTTGAGTAAAAAATCTATTTTTTTAAAAAGAAAGACTTGTAATAAAACTGTAATATTTTTTTAAACATAGTGAAGCATCTTAGTTGTGTTTTGGTTGTATAATTCAAACTTCAAAATTAAGGTTATTTACAAATGCAAGAAGTACCAAAACAGTCAAAAAGCCAAAAAATACTTAATAAGGCATTGAGTGGGGCAAGTATTCAGCGCAGAATTAAGCGTCGCGATCGTGTTGATGCTGGTTGGGCTGGTGTCGTTTCTATTGGTGGTATAAGTGTTATTTTTGCCGTACTATTGATTATGTTCTTTTTGGTATTTGTAGTGTTGCCTCTTTTTACTTCTGCTAAGGTTGAGCTAAGATCAGAGTTTTCTGTCCCTGGTGATTCAACCAGTACCACCCTTTTTTATAATTTAGATGAGTATAAAGAAATTGCAATCCGTGTTGATGATAAAGGAGTGGTTACCGCATTTAATTTAACAACAGGGGCGGTAGCTGTTGAAAAGTATTTAAACTTAGCTGGTGCGAGTATAGTTAGCCAAACACAGTTGAATGACCAAGAAAAATTGATGGCATTTGGGCTATCTAGCGGTGGCGTACTGGTAGTTAAGTTTGCCTATAAAATAAGCTACCCAAATGACCAGCGAAAAATTAGTGTAGAAATTACCTATCCATATGGTGAAAAAGTTATTGGGCTTACATCAGGCAGTATAGAGCATATTGCAGTTAGATCTTCAGAGTCTGAAGCGGTATTTGTAACTAAGGTACAGGGTGAGGATGAAGTTGTAATCAAGAAATTTGACAAGGCAGAGTCGTTATTTTCAGATGGTATAACTCTTGAGCAAGCTGGTGAAAGTAGGGTTAATTATTCAGGTGAATTAAAGGCTTTATTGCTTGATGAATCCATGCGTAATCTATATTTAATACAATCATCTGGTGAAACTCAGTATTACGATATTGCAGATTTGGATAGTTTAAAATTAAGACAAACCGTATCTTTAACGAACATTTTACAAAAAGAAAAAGTAACCACTGTCCGTTTTTTGTTAGGAAACTTTTCTTTAATGGTTGGAACCGACCAAGGTAGAATTTTACAGTGGTTTCCTGTAAGAGGCGAAAATAATCTATTCAGATTACAAAAAATTAGAGAGTTTGAGCTTGCTGATGAACAGCAGATAACCAACTTGAATGTTGAGCATGCGCGCAAAGGTTTTGTAACTCTTGATAGCCAAGCGAAGTTGAATATATTTCATTCCACAGCAGAAAGGCATCTGGCAACTATTGACTTAGCCGCCAAGGGTGTTGCTTTTGAGCTTGCTCCAGGAGCAAATGGTTTACTGGTTGAACAAGACAATGGTAAGGTTGTGGTGTTTGATGTAGAAAATGAACATCCAGATGTATCTTTTTCTAGCTTATGGGGTAAGGTTTGGTACGAAGGTTATAGTGAGCCAGGTTATGTATGGCAATCATCTTCTGCTAGCTCCGACTATGAACCTAAGTTTTCAATGATGCCTTTAACTTTTGGTACGATTAAGGCGGCACTTTATTCAATGCTCTTTGCGGTACCTATTGCAGTATTAGCAGCTCTTTACACCGCCTTTTTTATGGAAAGAAAATCTAGAGCAGTAATAAAGCCTGCAATAGAATTAATTGAAGCCTTGCCAACCGTTATTTTAGGGTTTTTAGCAGGTTTGTGGCTAGCTCCTTATATGGAGGCTCATTTATCTGGGTTTTTTGCCTTGATGTTTGTTATTCCTATTGGTATTTTACTGGTTGGTTATGGTTTTTCTAGATTACCTGAACATGTTAGATTAATTGTTCCTGTAGGTTCGCGTTCATTATTTATGATTCCTGTAATTCTGCTTTTAGGTTGGCTGGCTTTGTCTTTAGATAATCCTTTACAAGATATATTTTTTGATGGTGATCTGCGTCAGTGGTTAACGGTTTCTGCAGGTATAGATTTTGACCAAAGAAATGCTTTAGTTATTGGCTTTGCCATGGGATTTGCATTGATACCAACTATTTTTTCAGTGTCAGAAGATGCTATTTATAATGTGCCATCGTATTTGGTTAATGGTTCATTAGCTTTAGGGGCAAGTGGCTGGCAAACTATCGTTGGTGTTGTGCTTCCTACCGCCAGCCCTGGTATATTTTCAGCTATTATGCTTGGTTTTGGTCGTGGGGTTGGTGAAACTATGATTGTGTTGATGGCATCAGGTAACACTCCTTTAATGGATGTTAATATTTTTGAAGGTTTAAGAACCTTGTCAGCTAACTTGGCAGTAGAAATGGCTGAGACAGAAGTTTATAGTTCTCACTATCGTGTTCTGTTTCTATCAGGATTGTTGCTATTTGCTTTTACCTTCATATTTAACACTTTGGCAGAAATTGTTCGTGAGAGAATGCGTAAAAAATATGGTTCACTCTAGGGGGCAATGAGGATGAAAAATATGAAACAATGGTTTAATAAAGGTGAGCACTGGGTTTGGTTTAGTGCTTCTGCTGTAAGTATTAGTGTTATTTTGGTAGTCGGTTTAGTGTTGATGATTACCTATAAAGGTCTGATTCACTTTTGGCCTCATCAAGTTTATTCTTTTCAGGTAAATACTAATGGGCATATTGAAACTATCGTTGGGGAGTTACACCAGCAAAAAGTAAAAGAAATAGAAATAAAAACAGAAGATGGTACCTTTATAACTAAGGAAGTTCCTCAATACTTGATGAAAGTAGGAAACAGGGATGTTTATGGGGTTGATTTTCGTTGGATAGACTCTGTTGATATTGTTAACCAACAAATGGGCTTAGCAAAAAATGTGGTGGTAGTTGAACGCTATGAATGGGGTAATGTTTATGGGCAGTTTGATAGTTTTAAGCACCAGGGCAAAAGCACCAAGGTAAATAAAGAAAACCTACATTTAATTACGGATTTATTAACAGAATCACATGCTCTTCATGCAAAAATTAGTGGGATTGAAAAAACTGTTATTGGTGGTATTAATTATAAAATAGAGCAGATAAGATTAGATCAAAAGAAGTTAGAATTAAAAAACGAGTTTAATCAACAAATATCAGCAGAATTTACTAGTACAAAAGAGCAGTTAAACCAAGAGTTTGTGGAACAACAAAATATACTTACTAAACTTTATGCTAAGTTAAACGCAGGTGGAGAAATAACGCTAAGTATTGCAGGAAACAAACAAATACAAGTAGAAATAAGCAAAATAGTTAAATTATGGCAACCTAATGAAATGTCTTTATTTGCAGATATAGGTTTCTTTTTCCATGCTATGGGTAGTTTTTTGGCTGATGATCCAAGGGAAGCTAATACAGAAGGGGGCGTATTCCCTGCAATTATTGGTACTATAACCATGGTTGTTTTAATGGCAATGTTTGTAATGCCAATGGGTGTTATAGCTGCAATATACATGTCAGAATATGCAAAAGAAGGCATGTTGCTCAGCATAGTTAGAATATCTATAAATAATTTAGCAGGAGTACCATCTATTGTGTTTGGTATATTTGGTTTAGGCTTCTTTGTTTATATTATAGGTGGGTCAATAGATGAGATGTTCTATGAATATGCCCTACCTAATCCAACTTTTGGAACGCCAGCCTTGCTTTGGGCATCTTTAACTATGGCATTATTAACTCTGCCAGTGGTTATAGTATCTACACAAGAAGGGCTCTCTCGTGTGCCAATAGCTCTAAGAGAAGGTGGCTTAGCACTAGGCGCGACCAAGTCAGAGACAATTATGACAATAGTTTTACCCATGTCTCTACCTGCAATTATGACAGGTTTCATTTTATCCGTAGCAAGAGCCGCAGGAGAAGTAGCTCCACTGATGTTAGTTGGGGTGGTTAAGCTAGCACCAGAGTTACCAGTTGATTTAAATGAACCTTTTATCCACCTGGACAGAAAATTTATGCACCTTGGCTTTCATATTTATGATGTAGGTTTTCAAAGCCCTAATGTAGAAGCCTCGCAACCTTTAGTCTATGCAACATCTTTGTTATTAATCGTTATTATAGTATCCTTAAACCTTGGTGCAATATCTATTAGAAATAGGTTGCGTGAAAAATATAAATCTTTAAGTCATTAATTGAGAGCTAGTAGTTTTATGATAAGTAATAAAAAAATTAAGTTAGAAAAAGAAACAATCCTTCTAGAAGTAAGAGATTGGGATCTTTATTATGGCGATAAAAAAGCTTTAAACTCCGTAACTATGGATATAGCTAAAAACAAAGTAACCGCATTTATCGGTCCATCTGGTTGTGGTAAATCTACCCTACTGCGTTGCTTTAACCGTATGAATGATCTAATAGATGTAGTTAGCGTAAAGGGTGAGATACTGTTAGATGGAGATAATATATACGCAAAAGAAATGAATGTAGCTTCCTTGCGCAGAAGGGTCGGTATGGTGTTTCAAAAGCCCAATCCTTTTCCTAAGTCGATATATGAAAATGTATGTTACGGCTTAAGATTACAAGGTATTAACGACAAGCACACGCTAGATGAAACAGTAGAGTGGGCATTAAAAGGGGCTGGTCTTTGGAGAGAGGTGGAAGCTAGGCTAGATGATAATGCACTAGGACTTTCTGGTGGGCAACAACAAAGGCTTTGTATCGCTAGAGCAATTGCCATTAAGCCAGATGTGCTGTTATTAGACGAGCCAACTTCTGCACTTGATCCACTATCTACCCTAGCGATAGAAGAATTGATTTTTGAGCTAAAAAAAGAGTTTACCATATTAATAGTAACCCACAATATGCAGCAAGCAGCAAGGGTTTCTGATTACACCGCGTTTATGTACCTAGGTGATTTAATAGAATACAGAGATACCGACACCCTATTTACAGCACCAAAATTAAAGAAAACAGAAGACTATATATCAGGAAGGTATGGCTAATATTTAGCATTTTACCCCCCCCCCCCCCCAAACCACACAGAAAAAGAATATATAAAA
>CAZMHA010000007.1:0-30272 GCA_964565985.1 uncultured Piscirickettsiaceae bacterium
TTAATAATTCTATGAACACTTATCTTTTTTTTTTTTGGGGGGGGGGGGGGGTAAAAACATGATAAATAAGAAGTTTTTATAGCTTTTACTTATTTTTTATTTGTTTTTTGCCTTAGAACTTCGTAAAGTATTACCCCGGCAGCTACAGATACATTTAAGCTTTCTACCGATCCTGCCATTGGTATCGCCGCTAGGTAATCACAACTTTCACGGGTTAGTTTTCTCATGCCCGTTCCTTCTGCTCCTAAAACTAAACCTACTGAACCAGTTAGGCCAATATCATAAATAGTTTGTTCGGTTTCTCCGTCCAAACCTGTCATCCACATACCTGCTTTTTGCATGTCTTTAATGGTTCTGGTTAGGTTAGAAACTACAACTAATTTAACTGTTTCTGCCGCTCCACAAGCTACTTTACGCACAGTTGGGTTAATTCCTACTGAATTATGTTTAGGGATAATAACGGCATCGACACCAGTTGCATCTGCTGTACGCAAAATTGCACCTAGATTATGAGGGTCTTGTACTTCATCTAAAAACAGGAATAGTGGGTTATCTATGCTAGCAACTAGTTTAGATAAGTCGGCTTCTTTTAAGGTTTCTTGCTTGGCTACATTGGCAATAATACCTTGATGTACCCCGTCAATTTTATTAAAAAAAGTTTTAGGTTCTGCTCTGGTGTTTAGCCCTAACTTACGAGCTTGGTCAACTAGTGACTGTACGCGTTTATTTAATGGGCCTTTTTGATGTACTAGACTAAAAATAGCTTCTGGCGATTGCTTAATTAGCTTTTCAATCGCATGAATTCCATATAAGAGTTCTTGGCTCATCGTTTAGTCTTTTTTAGCTGGTTTTTTGCTACTAGGTTTTTTACGATAATTTCTTTTTTTCTTCACCGGCTTTTCTTCTGCAGAGTTTTCCGATTTGTCTTTGCTATCGCTGTCTTTATTAGTTTCTGCAACTACTTTTGGGTTAGTGCTTTTTTTATCATCAGAGCCAATAAAACGCAAATCTACCTTTCTTTCATCTAGGTTTACTTGTGCTACTTGTACTCTTAATTTGTCGCCTAGTTGATAGGTTTTACCGGTTCTTTCGCCCTTTAAACAGTGTCTTGATGCATCGTAATGGAAGTAGTCTTCTCCTAACTCAGTTATATGTACTAGCCCTTCAACAAATAATGGTTCAAGCTCAACAAATAGTCCAAAGTTAGTTGCTGCGGTTACTACTGCGTCAAACTCTTCTCCTAGTCTATGCGATAGGTATTCACATTTTAGGAAGGTAACAGCATCACGAGTTGCTTCATCTGCTCTTCTTTCTGTTCCTGAACAATGCTCTCCAAAAGATTGCATATCTGTTTCGGTGTAGTTAAATTTTTCTACCGGCTTTTTCTCCCATGCAAAACGAATAGCACGGTGAATTAATAAATCAGGATAACGACGAATTGGTGAGGTAAAGTGGGCATAATTTTCATAATTTAAACCAAAGTGTCCCTTGTTGTCGGGCTGGTATACAGCTTGGTTCATGCTTCTAAGCATAACTGTTTGCACCATGTGTGCATGAGGTTCGCCTTGTAACTTTGCAGTTACTGCAGCATAGTCTAATGCCGTAGGTTCATCACCACCTTCTAGTGTTAAACCAAAATCTCCTAAGAAGGTTCTTAGGTTAGCTAGTTTTTCTTCTTTAGGCTTTTCATGCACTCTATAAAGTATAGGTAGCTTATGCCATTTTAGATATTTAGCTGTTGCCACATTTGCCATTAACATACATTCTTCAATTAGTTTATGGGCTTCATTTCTATATACAGGAACTATTTCTTTAATTTTACGAGTTTCATCAAAAACTATACTTGTTTCTGTTGTTTCAAACTCTAAAGCTCCTCGCACTGATCTAGCTTTTTTCAAAGCTTGATATAGGTCGTTAAGGTCTTCAATATTAGTAACAAGATTTTTATAGGTTTTTCTATATTTACTTTTATTGTCCGTTAACATATCGTGAACTTCGTTGTAGGTCATACGAGCGTGTGAGTGCATTACTGCATCATAGAACTTAGTTTTTTCTAAGTTACCATTTTCATCAATCATCATATCCGCAACCATACAAAGTCTATCAACCTGTGGGTTTAATGAACACATTTCATTAGATAGTTTTTCTGGTAACATTGGCACAACTTGCTGTGGAAAGTACACGGAGTTACCGCGTTCATAAGCTTCTTTATCTAGTGCAGATGCAATTTTCACATAGTGTGAAACATCGGCAATTGCCACAACTAAACGCCAACCTTTTTTGCGGGGTTTAGCGAATACTGCATCATCAAAATCTTTTGAATCTGCACCATCAATGGTAACTAAAGGCAGGCTACGAATATCTTTACGAGCTTTTATTTCTTCTTCAGTTACCTTGCCTGGAATAGCATCTAGTTCAGCTTGTAGCTCACTATTCCATTCATTTGGTATTCCATGAGCATGTATTGCCGCATCAATTTCCATCCCTGGTGCCATGTAGTCACCAACAACTTCGATAATTTTACCTATGGCACTAGATCGTTTGGTAGGTTGATGAATGATTTCTACCATTACAATTTGCGACTCTTCTGCATCAAGCACACCATCGTTAGGGATAAATATATCCTGTGCTATTCTGTTATTGTTAGGCTGAACCCAAGCAAGACCATCTTCACAATGGAGGCGACCTAAAACTTTTTCATTAGTGTGTTCCAGTACTTCAACAACCATACCTTCTCTACGGCCTTTACGGTCAACACCAATAACAGAAGCAATAATGATATCGCCATGAAACACCTTGTGCATTTCTTTATCAGAAAGAAATAGGTCTGAACCCTCTCCATCTTCAGGCTTTAGAAAACCAAAACCTGCTGGGTGTCCTAATACCTTACCTTTTATTAAATCCATTTTTTGAATTAAGCCGAATGCACCACGACGATTGCGAATTAGCTGTCCATCTCTTGCCATAGCCTTTAAGCGTCTTGAAATTGCTTCAAACCTTTCATCATCATCTATATTAAAATGGTTTGCAACCTGTTTTATTCTTAAAGGCTTCTGTTCATTTTCAAACAGTTCAAGAATAAACTCTCTACTAGGTACAGGGTTATCATAGTTACCCGCTTCTCTATCTGCATGAGGATCGGCTTGATTGTTATTTTCATCTTTAATTTGCTCTACTTCATTCATAGGAGCATTTTCATTTTTTTTATTCACTTAATTTTTCTACTTTTAATTTTTAAAAACCTGTGGTTAGATTAATTTTTGCGAGCGTATTATATACCAACACAACTTTTTTTAAGGCAATCTTTTGCTTTTTCTAGTAAAATATTCGTCCTGTAATTATTTAAAGAACCTCACGATTTGTTGTTCAAAAATATAAAAGCACTTTATTTATCTTTCGCGTTAATAAGCTCCAGCTTCTTTCCTGGCAGTATATCCATTCCCCAAACAGAAATAATAGACACATCTATTGAAAAACGAGTCGAATCATCATTTACCGGAGATCTAACAGAGCTTAGAGAAAGACGGATAATACGCGTTCTAGTAAGCCATACTAGAACAAACTTCTTTACAACACCAAGAGGTTTTAGAGGGATAGAATACGATTTATTAAAAAGTTATGAAAATTATCTAAATACAGGGGTAAGAAAAAAACGATACGAAACTCACTTAACTTTTATCCCCGTACCCTTCAGTGAACTATTAGAAAAACTTGCTGAAGGTTATGGAGATATAGCTGCATCTGGCATTACAGTAACCCATAAAAGGGCAGAATCCATAGATTTTACTGACCCTTATATTACTGAGATAAATGAAATATTGGTATCTAATGTTCATTCCACAAAAGTTAAAAATATTAGCGATTTATCTGGCAAAAAAATAGTGGTGGTCGCTAATAGTAGTTACCTAAGCCATCTTAATTTAATTAATCAACTACTAGAAAGAGTAAGGTTTGAAACTATAGATATTGTAGTTGCTGACAAAATGTTAGAAGCAGAAGACTTACTAGAACTAGTTAATAGGAGAGTATATGATTACACCATAGTTGACAACCATATTGCCAACATTTGGGAAGATGTACTTAATAATATCCAAGTACATCCTAAAATAATTTTTGCCAAAAATTCAAATATTGCATGGGCAGTTCAGAAGGATTTACCTGAACTTAAACAATCATTAAACTCATTCATTCAAAAACATGCTAAAAAAGGTAATCTTTTAGGTAATTCAGTTTACAACAAATACTTTGGGGATAGCTATTGGTTGAGTAAACCTCTTACCCATGACCTATTAAAGAAAAAACCATGCTTGCGTTATTACTTTGAATATTACAGCGAGTTTTATGACATAGACTGGCAGTTAGTTGCTTCCTTAGCCTACCAAGAATCTCACTTTAAGCAACATAAAAAAAGTAGTGCTGGAGCAATTGGAATAATGCAAATAAAACCAAGTACAGCAAGAGATAGGCAGGTTAATATAAAAAACATTAATCATCTAGAGAATAATATACATGCAGGAATAAAATATTTAACTTTTTTAAAAGAACGCTATTTTTCTGATCAGAAATATACCGAGAAAGAAAGCCTTAACTTTGCCTTGGCGGCTTATAATGCTGGGCCAGCTAGGGTACAACGCTTACAAAATGAAGCTAAAAAAGATGGTTTAAACCCTTTTGTATGGTTTTATAATGTAGAAACCGTTGCTCGAAAAAGAGTAGGGTTAGAGACTGTAAACTATGTAGCCAGTATTCAAAAAATGAAACTATTTTTAGAAACCTCAACGAGATTAAATAAGAACAAACGCGATCTTTTAGTAAAAAAATAAGAATATAGTTAACCATTTTGCGGCTTATAGTCCCTACAAAACTTGCTAATTCAAGGCAAATAAAGCTAAGCTAAATGCGTTAGTTCAGCTTGTTTTATGGTTATATGGGTAGTTACGGGCGATAAACTTTTATATTATTAAATCCCGTATCAATTAAATACTGAGCATGCAACTGGCTCATAACCCCTTTTTCGCAATAAAATAAGTAGTCTTGCTTTTGGTCTAGGTTTTTAAACTGCTTTTTAAGTTCAAAAAACGGGATTAGTAAACAGGTAGTTCTTAAAATTAGAGGGTTTTTACTTACTTCTTCTGGTGCTCTGATATCAACTACTATTTGCGTTGATATTTCACTTACTACTTCTACCGCAGATTTTTTATTTATATCATCTACAATCTTATCTACGGGAATAGCTACACTTTTTTCTACGGCATTATCAAGAACAGTAAAGTCAAACTTAGCTGATTCTCTTTCCATTCGTTTAAACGAACCATTTATTACGGGGTTTTGAGAAATTACTCCACAATATTCAGGCATATTTTCTGCATAATGGCGCGTACCAATCTTATCTGCCATAGCCATAATTTCAGGCTTATCCATAGTTGCTAAGGGTCGTAAAACTAACTTTGATGTAACCTGGTCTATCAATGCTAAGTTTCGTAGAGTTTGGCTAGAAACTTGAGCGACACTTTCTCCGGTAAGTAGAGCATCTATTCCCATGTTGTCGGCAACCTTTTCTGCGGCTAATAACATTAGTCTTTTTAAGGTTACTCCCATATAACTTTCATGGATAGAGTTAAACATTTCTGCTACAACATCATCAAAAGGAACAGTTATAAATTGCACGCGATGGGATGATGAATATTGTCCCCACAAATATAAAGCAACCTGTTTCACTCCTATTTCATGAGCGTCTCCACCTAGGTTAAAAAATATAAAATGGGTCTTTATTCCGCGTTTAATAGTTAGGTAGCTAGCAATGGTAGAATCAAAACCACCAGACATTAAAGATAGTAGTTCACCTTGTGTTCCTAGAGGAAAACCACCGATTCCTCGATGCCTTTTTTGGATAACATTAAGCTGGTGTTGATGGTATTCAATTTCTATTTTTACTTGGGGGTTATGTAAATCAACACCTGTTGGCTCGCCTTTGTCATAAATATAGGCACCAACAAAGCGTTCAATTTCAAATGAGGTAAAATCATGAGTGCCTGTTCTCTTTGCTCTTACTACAAAAGTTTTGTCTTTAATTCTTGTTATTGCAGATTTAGCGACAATTTCTGCTATTTCTTGCAGGGTTTCAGCATGGGACTGTTCTGCCTGCAATATTTGTTCAATACCAGGAGTTTTAGTTAAAACATTTAAAACTTTATCTGTTTCTTCATCGCTACAAAATACTTCTATTTTATCCCAATAGCGTTTTGTTGCCATGTCTTGGTTAATTCTTAAAAGCTGGGTTCTTAGGTTATCATGCAACTGACTAACCATTTTTTTCTTAACGGCTTGCCCTTTTATCATTATTTCAGGAAAAAGTTTTATTATAAATTTCATAGGAGAGTTTTTAAACTAGATTATCTGTCATTAGAGCGCGTCTAATTTCACTAACTATTTCATCGCTTATCATCAGGTCTTTCATAGCTCTTTTTTTCATTTCGGCCACTTCATCACCTTGATAACTGTGAAATAATGCTTCACTAACAATTGTGGTAGCTAGCTGAATTAAAACTACAAGAGTTCTTACTTCATCTTCTTTAATAATAGATACATCTTTTTGATGATGGAGCAATATAACCTGTGAATAGTGAGAATAAAGTTCCCATTCTTTTGCTACTAATAAACCAAAAACGCCATGCGAAGTTCCATATTTAGCCGTTTCTTTAGATATTCCTGAGTAGCAATTAGTAATAGTATTATAAAAAGTCTTATTGTAGCCATCAAAACGCATAGCCATAACTATTGCTCCAGCATTATGGAACAAACCTGCTAAATATGCTTCTTCAGAAGACACTCCAGTTAAATAAGAGCTAAGGTCAGCGGCAACATTTGCAACTGCTACAGAGTGTTCCATTAAATCATCAAATACTTCGTCCTGAACTAGTGACTTAAAAGCAACACCAAAAATTAATGTTTTTAAGCTGTCTAAACCCAGCGAGGTAACTGCAGTTTTAACAGAGATTATTTCTTCTTGTATATTTTCAGGCTTAAATTGTTTTTGGTTAGCTACCTTAATTAGTTCTGCAGATAACACTGTATTTTTTTTAATTATTGAAGCAATGTCATTAATATCTGGGAACTCTGTACTGTTTAATTTTTTTTGTAACTCAATTACCTCTTTTGGTAATGAAGGAACTTCAAAATCCTTAAGATAATCCTTTGCAATGTACAGTTGTTGCCTTAAACCCACGATAAAACCTAAAAATAATCAATAATCGGTTATTATCGCATTTTATAAACATCATGTTTAATTTTTAAAAGAAAATCTTAAACTTGTTTTAGCTTTTTTCAAACTTGAAATATTGCCCAAATACTGGTATTATTCATTAGATTTTTTGAATAAATAAATAGAGAGAAGATTTAATGAAAAGACTAGATCAAGTACTATCAAATGAAGGCGTAAATGCTGAACTAGAACTCGTTATAAAAGACATTATGGTTGCTTGTAAAGATATAGACTATAAGCTAGGTCAAGGTGATTTAGCAGGAATTCTAGGAACTACAGAAGATGAAAACATCCAAGGAGAAACTCAAAAACTTTTAGATGTTATCTCTAACGACCTTCTAAAAGATATTCTTGTTGCTAACCCTTATGTTCGTGGTGTTGGTTCAGAAGAAGAAGATTACACAATCGCTGCAAATGCTGGTGGTAAATATCTAGTTACTTTTGATCCTTTAGATGGTTCATCAAACATTGATGTAAACCTATCTGTTGGTACAATATTTTCAATCTTAGAAGCACAAGATAATAAGTCAGGCGATAATCAAGAAGTATTCTTACAAGATGGCCGCAAGCAAGTTGCTGCTGGTTATGTTCTTTATGGTCCTTCTGCTCTACTAGTTATGACAACTGGTAAAGGCGTAAACCTATTCACTCTTGATAAAAATATTGGTGAATTCGTTCTAACTAAAGAAAAACTACAAATCCCTGCTGATACAGCAGAGTTTGCAATCAACATGTCAAATCAACGCTTCTGGGAACCAGAAATGAAACAGTATATTGATGATTGTTTACAAGGTGAAGAAGGACCTCTAGGCAAGCGTTACAATATGCGTTGGGTTGCATCAATGGTTGCAGAAGTTCACCGTATTCTTATTCGTGGAGGTATATTTATGTACCCTTACGATAGCCGCGACCCATCAAAAGCAGGTAAACTACGCCTTATGTACGAAGGTAACCCAATGTCCATGATTGTAGAACAAGCTGGTGGAGCTTCTTCAACTGGTCGTATGGATATTATGGATGTTGCTCCTAAAGGTATTCATGACCGTGTTCCTGTTGTACTTGGTTCAAAAAATGAAGTGGCAAAAGTTGTGGCATACCACACTAAGTAATAACTAAACTTAGTCACACTTTCAACACCCGCCTTTGCGGGTGTTTTAATTTATAAATTTAAATAAGGATTTTAACATGGGCTATTCAGCCGTTCCTGCGGGAAATGATGTTCCAAATGATATTAATGTAATAATCGAAATTGCAGCCTTCGCATCACCAATTAAATATGAAGTAGACAAGGATACTGACCTAGTATGGGTTGACCGTTTACAGGGAGCAACTATGGCATACCCTGCTAACTACGGTTACATAAATGATACCCTATCAAACGATGGTGATCCGGTTGATGTATTAGTGGTTACTCCACACCCTCTCCTAGTTGGTTCTGTTATTCGTTGTCGACCAATTGGTGTTTTTAAAATGACTGATGATGGTGGCGAAGATGCAAAAGTAATTGCTGTACCTGTAGATAAACTAACACCAATTTACAAAGATATTAAAAAGGTGGAAGATATTCCGCTACTTAAAGAACAGGTAGAACTCTTCTTTAGCCATTACAAAGATATTGAACCAGGTAAATGGGTAAAAGTTGAAGGATGGGGAGATGTAGAAGAAGCTCGCCAAGAAATACTAACGGGAGTTAAACAATATCAATCTAAGTAAAGATATCTAAAAAACTATTTTTTACCCCCCCCCCGCAAAATTGGGGGGGGGTAAATTATTTACTTATATAGCCTTTGGTAAGTTCCACCAGCTTCTAGCAAATCATCATGACTTCCTGACTCAATGATGTGCCCATCTTCAAAAACTAAAATTCTATCTGCCTGTTTAATTGAACTTAATCTATGAGCAACAATTAAAGTAGTTCTGTCTTTTAAGAAGGGTTCAAGATCTTGATAAAACTTTCTTTCGGTTTCCATATCCAATGCAGATGTTGCTTCATCCATAATAACTATTTTTGGATCTTGCAAAATCATTCTAGCTATCGCCAATCTTTGCCTTTGTCCACCAGAAAGCTTAATCCCATTCCTACCAACAACAGAGTCTAGTTTTTCATCTAATTCTTCTATTGCAGCTGATAATTGAGCCATATCTAATGCTTGCCACAAGCTTTCATCTGCAATATCTTCACCCATTGTTAAATTAAAACGAATAGATTGGTGGAACATAACAGGATGTTGTAATACTGTTGCCACATGTTTTCTAACTAAGGCTTGTCCAATTTCCTTAATTGGTTTGTTGTTATATAATACTGCCCCAGAATCTGCTTGATAAAAACCTAATAGTAGCTGAACTAAAGTTGTTTTACCGCCACCACTAGCACCAACAAAAGCTAGTTTTTCTCCAGCTTTAATTGAAAAAGATAGGTTTTTAAGTACAGGTTGTTTTTTATTAGGATAGGTAAAAAACAAATCTTTTACTTCTAACTTAACCTTGTCATCTGCAAAAGGATTGTTACCTTGCAAGGAATATACTGGCTCTTGTTCTAAGTCCAAAACATCATTTATTCTTTGCATAGCTCCAGAGCCTGCACTATAACTATACTGAATAGCTAAAATTTCCTGAATTGGTCCCATCATAAACCATAGATAACCAAGTACTGCCATCATCTCACCAATGCTCAAGCCTGAAAAAACTACCATTAACATGCTAACGCCACGGAAAACATCAAAACCAATTAAAAAGATAAAAAATGAAATTCTATTAGCTGCATCAGATTTCCAAGTAAAGGCTTCTGAATGAGTTTTAATTGCTGCTGATTTTTTGGTTATGAAACTAAAAAAACGATTCTCTTGGCTAGACGCTCTTACCTGTTGTAAAGCATTCAAGGTTTCTGATAACGACTGCTGAAAGGCATCTACTGCTGTATTTTCATCTTTTTTAAGAGTTCTTACTTTACGCCCCATCTTAACAGTGAAAAATACCACCACAGGATTTAACAACAAAATAAATAACGCTAACTGCCAATGCAACCATAGTAAAACGACACTAACCCCAGCTAAGGTAATTACCGCAATAACAGCCTTACTAACAGTTGTTCCAAGAAAGTTATCAATAGTATTAACATCATTAACCATGGTCGCAGTTACACTACCTGTACCCATCTTCTCATAACGAGCCATGGATACTCCCTTAATTCTTGCTAATAAATCTTGGCGAATTCCATGAGTAACTTGCTTAGAAATAAGGGTAAACTGCTGGACTTGCCATACTCCCAATACTATTCCCATAAATCTTAAAATAATAGTAATAAAAGTTACAATCGCAATATAACCAAATGGAGTTTGCCAAGTAAGAGGAATAAAACTGTTAATAAAACCAACAACCATAGCAGGTTGTCCCAATAAAACCTCATCTACCAATAAAGGTAATAATAATGGCAAGGGCACTGTAACTAGCATGGCAAAAAAGGCAATAATATTAGCCTGAATTAGGCGTTTTTTATGGAGCAAAACTAGCTGGTAAATACGTTGCCAGCTGTAATGATTAACTAAGTAATCTCTCATAACTTAAACAACTTTTTGAAATTTTTAGTAGTTTGTTGTGCTACTTCTTCATAACTTATTCCACGCAACTTTGCTAGTTCTTCTACTACAAACTTTGTGTAGGCTGGTTGGTTGGGTTTGCCTCTGAAAGGTACGGGGGCTAAGTATGGTGCGTCAGTTTCTACTAGTATTTTATCTAGAGGAATGCTTGTTGCTACTTCTTTTACTAGCTTGGCATTTTTGAAGGTTAGTATGCCAGAAAAGGATATATAAAAACCTAGCTCAATAGATTGTTCAGCAATTTTTAAGTCTTCGACAAAGCAGTGCATAATACCACCTACTTCTTCTGCTCCTTCTTCTTTTAATATTTTTAGACAGTCCGCAGTTGAATTACGCGTGTGAATTACCAGTGGTTTTTTTAGTTGCTTTGCCAGCCTAATCATTTGTCGAAATCGGTCTTGTTGCCAAGTCATGTCTTCTTGCTCTGCATCGTAGTGATGGTAGTCTAAACCTACTTCACCAATCGCTAGTACTTTCGGGTTATTTGCTACCTTAATTAGCTCTTCATCACTAACGATTACATTTTTTGTTTCACAAGGATGTAATCCTATTGCCGCATATACATTTGGGTGTTTGTTGGTTAGGTCTAAAATATTTTGCCATTGCTCAGGATTGATGGCTATACACATCATTGCGGAAACATCATGCTCTTGTGCTGTTTTTATTATCTGTTCACTATCGCCAAACTCTGCTGGCAATATATCTAGGTGGCAATGTGAGTCTATAATCAAATCTGTGGCCCCCTGGTTAGTGAACCATTAAATAGGGTAAATAGCTTTGAGTTTGGGTCAAAATCAGTTTGTTGATGTTGTTGCCATGCTAGGCAAGTTGCTTCTAATAATAGTTCTTTATTGGCATTTTTATCCCAAATGACTCTGGCTTGTAGCACCATTTTTTGAAAGACAAACCAGTTAGGATTAAATTCTATTTTTTGATGATACTGCGCAGATCTTATTGCGGATACTGACCAGAGGTAAAAATAGTCAAACACTACTGCTGGTGTTTCATATTTAATCCATTTTTTTACTAGCTGTGCGACTGATTGACGATTACTAATTAATGATTTCAGGTCTGCCTGCCATTCTGCTTCTTGTTCAAATTGTTTATTTTCTATCCATTGCTTGGCAAGAATTGGTGCTGACCAGTTTACGCGTAAACTCTTTTTTAGTAACGGCTCATCTGCTTGTGGTAACTGTTGGTGCAGCCATTCCATTCCTGCTGTTAATGCAGGGGTAATAAAATCTATTTTTCGGCAACGGCTTAAAATAGTGGCTGGTAGCCTATTTTTTTGGTAGGTTGTTAAAATTATAACTGTATTTGCAGGTGGTTCTTCTAGTGTTTTTAGTAGAGCATTAAAGGAGGATACATTTAGATTTTCTGCACCTTCAATAAAGGCTACTTTATAACCTCCCTGGTGAGAGGTTTCTAATATTTTATAATTAAGTTCTCTAATTTGGTCGATAGATATTTCTTTTTTATCTTCTGATACTGTTAGGTGAAAAAAATCAGGGTGATTTCCTTTTGCAACCAAATTACAAGAAGTACAGTTGTTACACGCTTCTAGCCCTTGGCTTTTACAGAGCAAATCTTTTGCCATTTGCTTTGCAAATTCATTTATTCCAAGTCCTGAAACACCCGTTAATAAGTAAGCATGGCTTAAATGGTTTAGCTGTTGATGCCACTGTGCGAATTGTTTTTCTAACCATGGGTACATAATTATTCTGTCAGTTCTTTTAGGGTTTGTTCAATCTGTTGTTGCACGCTAACTAATGGTTTACCTGCATCTAGAACCGTATAGTTTTTTGGCGATTGGCTGGCTCTATGCAAATATGCTCTTCTTACTTTTTCAAAAAAGTCTTTTTCTTCTTCTTCAAATCTGTCGGTTTTTTCGCCTCGAGCTAATACCCTTTTCATACCCTCTTCTATTGATAGGTCAAAAACAAAAGTCATATCCGGATGAAAGCCTTGTTGTACCCATTGCTCTAGTTCAGAAATCCGTTGGTAGTCAATGCCTCTTGCCGCACCTTGATATGCATAAGAGGCATCGGTAAACCTGTCAGAGACCACCCATTTACCAGCTTCAAGTGCGGGAATTATTTTTTCTTGTATATGTTGGTTTCTGGCAGAAAATATGAGCATTAGCTCCGTTTCTGCAGTCATTTTAGTATTATTAGTATCAAGTAAAATCTCACGAACAGATTCACCAATGCTAGTTCCACCAGGCTCACGAGTTGTAAGTACTTCTATTTTTTTATCTTCTAGCCAGCTTTTTATAAAATCTAGGTTTGTAGATTTTCCTGCACCTTCCGTGCCTTCTAGAGTAATAAATTTTCCAGTGTAATTGTTCATGTTTTTATTTTCTTAAATAGTCTCTTACTGCTTTATTATGATCTTTTAAGTTGTTTGAGAATGTATGCCCACCCTTGCCATTAGCAACAAAGTACAAGGCTTTGGTTTTTTGAGGGTGCATAACTGCCTTTATACTTTCTGCACTAGCCAATGAAATTGGAGTTGGTGGTAAACCATTTATTCTATATGTATTATACGGAGTATAGGATCTTAAATCTTTTTTACGAATATTTCCATCGTAATTATCTCCCATTCCATAGATTACGGTTGGGTCAGTTTGTAAACGCATTCTTTTTCTTAAACGATTAATAAACACCCCTGCAATCATCGGTCTTTCTGAAGCTATTCCGGTTTCTTTTTCTACTATTGATGCTAAAATAAGAGCTTCATAAGATGATTTGAAAGGTAGCCCTATTTCACGGCTTTGCCATTGTTCTTCTAGCAATTCTGTTAGGTCTTTGTATGCACGGGTAATTAAATCTTTTGTGGTTTCTCCCTTAGTATAAAAGTAGGTTTCTGGTAATAGCAGCCCTTCTAAAGGAGTTGTTACTTTTAGTATCTTTTGTAATTGTTTAGCAGTTGCAATATTTTGCTCTATATTGGTTATTGCTCTTATTTTATTAAATGATTGCTTAAATGTCTCACCAGCAATTAAAGTTATAGGATAGCTAACCATTTTGCCTGCCACAAGTGCTTCTATAAGTTGATTAACAGTCCATTTAGGATTTATTTGCAACTCTCCCGCTTTGATTTTACTGGCTTTACCTTTAAGTTTTAGAAGTAATTTAAAAAGGGTAGGATTTCTAATCAATCTCTTTTCTACTAAGAGGTTAATTACTTTTGCCGATGTTGCACCCTTAGGTATATTAATTATTTGCTCTGTTTTTACCGTGGAAATACTGCCAGTAAAAAACTTGTACAGCGACCAGCCTTCTACCGATATCCAAATAACAAATATTGATGAGGCTAGTGTAATTAAAAGTGTTTTATTTTTTTGTTTGGTCATTCCAAATTCTCATATTGATACGCTGTAAATTGCTGGGCTAATTTTACCGATTTTTTAATAGAATATTCATTATCATTTAAACTTTTTACCGGCATTATTCCACGAATTGAATTACAGAAAAAAATCTCTTCAGCCTGTTCTATATCTTTTAGGATAATTTTGTTAAAAACTATATTTAAATTTTGCTCTTTAAGCATCTTAGCTAAAAGATTTAAGCTGGTACTCTTAATGCCAGAACTAACTATTTTAGGTGAATAAATTTTATCTTTTATTATTATGCATATACTTGATGAAGTCCCTGAGATGACTTCTCCGTCAATGTTTAACATAATATTTTCATCAAAGTCTGTACCCAACATAGCTTGTTGAGCCATTACATTCTCTAATCTATTTAGATGTTTTATTCCTGCCAATAAAGGTTGTATTCCCCATTGTATAGATGATATAGCAATTTTCCCCCCCCTCAAAACAGTATTTTCTTCAGTTAGAGCTTGCGGGATATTGTTTAGATACAAGTAGTAGCTTGGGCAAGGAAATTTTAAAGGCTGATATCCCTTGCCACCTTCCCCACGAGTAATAACTATTTTGGCAGTATTAAATTTTTTATTGTGGTTTTTAAACTCCTCTACAAGCCATGATTTTATATCTTCTTCTGAAGATATGGCAAAACCAAATAATTGGGCAGACTCTTTAAGCCTGTACCAATGAGATTGCCAGTTAGATATTTTATTATCAATAACTAACATGGTAGTAAAAAAACCATCTCCATATAATAGCCCACGATCATTTAATAAATTAGTAGTTTTTTTCATATCTATACCAATGACTGGATTAGCCCTTTTGCTTTATGCCTTGCTTCTTCTAACTCATCTTCTGCTACTGAGTCCGCAACAATTCCTGCCCCAGCTCTAAAAGTAGCTACATTATTATGTAACATTATTGTTCTAATTAATATATTTGTATCCATAGAACCATCATGATTAATATAGCCAACACTACCTGTATAAGCATCTCTAGGCATTTTCTCTAGCTCTGCTATAATTTCCATGCAACGGATTTTAGGGCAACCCGTAATTGTTCCACCAGGGAAAACTGCATGGATAATGTCTAAAGGCGATGTTGCTTTTTTTAACTTTCCCCTAATATTTGAAACTATGTGATGCACATGTTTATAAGTTTCAACACTCATAAGTTCATTGACTTCTACCGTACCGACCTCACATATTCTACCTAAGTCATTGCGCTCTAAATCAATTAACATAACATGTTCGGCAATTTCTTTAGGGTGAGAAATAAGCTCATTAATAAGGGCTTTATCTTCTTCAAGGCAGTCACTTCTTTTTCGTGTACCAGCAATTGGTCTAGTTTCTACCCAACCTGTTTTTGCATCATATTTTACCAATCGCTCTGGCGAAGAGCTAATAATTTGCATGTTTTTAAAGTAAATATTAGCCGCAAATGGGGCTGGATTAGTTTGTCGTAGTGATTGGTAAATACTACTAGCATCTTTATTTGCTATTTCTACCTGCCATTGCCTTGATAAGTTTACTTGGAAAATATCTCCAGATAAAATATATTCTTTTATCTGCTTAATTCCAGATAGATATTTATCTTCATTTTCTTCTATTATTTTTTTGAATTTTGGCTTTATAGGGGGGGGGGTAGTTTTTGTAGAATTGCTTCCATTTCAGGCAGGTAATATTCAAACTGTTTTTCTGCAACTAGGTGCAGTTTTTTGGCTATATTATCGTAAATAAAGGCACAGGGTATTCTGCTTAAAATTGCTAGAGGTAGCTCTGACTTTGGCAAAGATAATGATGGCTCAACCACCTGTGCATAATCATAACTAAAATAACAAAACCAACCGCCGCTAAATGGTAATTCTGTTTTTATGGCTTGCTTATTTTGTTTGAAGTCCTGCTCAAATTTGCGTTTAAATTTAGTTCCATCATTTACAGAATTTAAAACCAACTCCTCTTGAGGGTAGGCAAATAGTATGCTGTATTGAGACAGATCATTTGTTGTTTGTTGTTTTTGCTGTTGTAAAATTGCGACACTTTCTAATAGAAATGGGAAGTCATTTTGATTTAGATGTTGCAGTGAATACAAATCACATTCAGCTAAATAAAAAGTTCTTACTGATATTTCTTTATTAGAAAGAGTTTCAATAGGTTTAGTTAATTCGATGGGCAAATTACAGCCTTAAACTTTACCAAACACTAGCGAGGCATTAGTTCCACCAAATCCAAGTGAATTAGAAACTACATAGTTTACTTTTGACTGTCTTGCTTCTCCAACTATAAAATCTAAATCACAACCTTCTTCAGGATCTTCTAAGTTCATAGTCGGCGGTAGAACTTGTTGTTGAATAGCCTTAGCAACAAATACAGCTTCTATCGCTCCTGCTGCACCTAATGAATGACCTGTCATTGATTTAGTTGAACTCATTGTTAAGTTATATGCATGCTGACCAAACACGGATTTTACTGCCGCAACTTCACAGATATCACCTGCTGGTGTAGATGTTCCGTGTGCATTTATGTAGTCTATTTGTTGAGGGTTTAATTTTGCATTACGCAGAGCATTTTTTACACATCTAGCCCCACCTTCTCCACCGATTGATGGTTTAGTTATATGAAAAGCATCTCCGCTCATTCCATAGCCTACAACTTCACAGTAGATATTAGCTCCACGAGATTTAGCATGTTCATATTCTTCTAAAACTACCGCTCCTGCACCATCACTTAAAACAAAACCATCACGACCTTTATCCCAAGGACGACTAGCTGTTTGTGGATCAACATTACGAGTAGAAAGAGCTTTTGCTGCAGCAAATCCTGCTAAACCAAGCTGTGTAGTTGCATATTCTGCTCCACCAGCAACCATGGCATCTGCATCACCCATTTGAATCATGCGAAATGAATCACCAATAGAATGAGTTCCTGTTGCACAAGCGGTACTAATTGCAACATTAGGGCCTTTTAAGCCGTGCATAATTGAAAAATTACCTGAAACCATATTTACAATAGAACTAGGAACAAAAAAAGGGGAAACTTTTCTTGGCCCAGACTTTGCTAAAATAGCATGTTGTTTTTCAATAGAGTTAATGCCTCCAATTCCTGAACCAATTGAAGTTCCAATCATTCCTGCATTGTCTTCTGTAATTTCTAAACCAGAATCTAATAACGCTTCGGTACCTGCAGCTAAACCATAGTGAATAAATGGGTCCATCTTTTTTGCTTCTTTAGCTGAAATTAAGTCTGTAATATCAAAGTTTTTAATTTCACCCCCAAATTTTACAGAAAACTTTTCAGTATCAAATCTTGTTAAATTTGCAATGCCACTTTTTCCAGCTAAAATACCTTGCCAAGTTTGCTCAATATTGTTTCCAAGTGGAGTAACACAACCCAAACCAGTAATAACTACACGACGCATACCACAACTCCTCCAATAAATATTTTATCTTTAAATTTAGATTTACAAAAACAAAAACAAAAACAAAAAAAGCCGTAAAAACGGCTTTTTTTATGAAACTAAAAACTAGGTTCTAGTCTAGGTTAGCTTCTACATATGAAGTAGCTTGAGCAAGAGTTGAAATATTCTCAGCATCTTCATCAGCAATTTCACAATCAAATTCTTCTTCTAAAGCCATTACTAGCTCAACGGTATCTAGTGAGTCTGCACCTAAGTCATCAATAAATGATGCACTAGCTGTTACTTGATCTTCCTCTACACCTAGTTGCTCAACTACAATTTTCTTTACTCTGTCTTGGATACTGCTCATGGATTTTCTCCGTTATTTTAATTATTAAAAATTTTATGTGCGTATTTTCGCTTGTTCGTTCTCTTTTAGCAAGTCTTTTTTTACAAAATATTAAACCATGTACATGCCACCATTTACATTAAGAGTTTGACCCGTAATATAAGCACCACCATCAGAGGCAAGAAAGGTAACCATTTTAGCTATATCTTCTGGATTTCCTAAGCGTTTCAATGGTATTTGTTGGGTTAAAGATGTGCGCTGTTCTTCTGGTAGTGCCTTGGTCATATCTGTATTAATAAAACCAGGTGCAACAGTATTAACTGTAACATTTTTACTGCCAACTTCTCTAGCTAGAGATTTACTAAAACCCATTATGCCTGCTTTTGCTGCGGCATAGTTAGTTTGCCCAGCATTCCCCATTACTCCAACAACTGATGCGATATTAATGATTGCTCCACCTTTTGCTTTCATCATTCCGCGCAAACAGGCTTTTGACATACGATAAACAGAGCTTAAGTTGGTTTGAATAATATCGTCCCACTCTTCTTCTTTCATTCTCATTAATAGGTTATCGCGAGTTATTCCTGCATTATTAACTAGAATAGTTGGCACACCAAACTCTTCAGTAATTTCTGCTAATACTATTTTAATTTGCTCTGCATCTGTTACATTTAAACACTTGCCTGCACCTGTCGCTCCAGCTTTTTTTAAATATGCAGATATTGATTCTGCACCCTTGTCAGAAGTTGCTGTACCAATTACTGTAGCTCCACTTGCTGCTAAATCTATGGCTATTGCTTTACCAATTCCTCGGCTTGCTCCTGTTACAAAGGCTATTTTTCCAGTTAACATTTTTTTCTCCTAGTAAGCTAATGCGTTATAAAATCTCAAGTGCTTTTTCAACAGTTTTTGTATCAAATACAGGTTGCATTCCCATCTTTTTATCTATTCTTCTATTTAGTCCCATAAGTACTTTTCCTGGCCCTATTTCAAATAACTGTTCTACACCTTTTTCTTTCATCTTTTCTATAGTTTTTACCCATTGAACAGGTTTAAATAACTGCTGAACTAGGGCCGTTTTAATTTGTGATTGTTCTACATAGCTGGTAACCGTAGCATTATGAATTACAGGTTTTGAATAGGATAATAACTCTATCTTTTCTAACTCTAATTTTAATGCTTCTGAAGCAGGTTTCATCAACGAACAATGTGAAGGCACACTCACCGCAAGAGGAACCACTCTTTTTGCACCAGCTTCTTCAAAAGATGCTAAGGCATTGTCTACAGCTTCTTTGGCTCCAGCAATAACAACTTGACCTGGTGAATTAAAGTTAACGGCTTCAACAACACCATCTGCTTGGTTGCATATTTCTACAACCTTGTCATCTTCTAAACCAAGTATTGCCGCCATGGCACCCTTGCCTTTTGGTACCGCCGCTTGCATTAGTACGCCTCGCTTTTCAACTAGCTTAACACCTTCTGTAAGGCTTAAAGAACCTGAAGCTACCAGTGCTGTATATTCGCCTAATGAATGTCCTGCATAATAACTAGGAGTTAAGTCTGCTTTATCCGACAGAACCCTTAATACCGCTATACCAGCTGTTAGCATAGCAGGTTGAGTAATATTAGTTTGGTTCAGTTTTTCTTCCGGACCATTACTTACGATATCCCATAGGTCGTAACCTAAAGAATCTGAAGCTTCTTTAAAGGTTTGTTTAACAATAGGGTTGTTTTCTGCAAGTTCATTTAACATGCCTACTGACTGTGAACCTTGACCTGGAAATACGAATGCATATGACATATTTATTATTCCTTTTCTTAAAATCTTACTAGAGCAGAGCCCCAAGTAAAACCGCCACCAAAGGCTTCAAGCAACAACAGTTGCCCGCGTTGAATTCTTCCATCCCTTACTGCTTCATCTAAAGCTAAGGGTACAGACGCACTAGAGGTATTAGCATGTTTATTAACTGTAATTATAGTTTGTCCTTCATCTAAATTTAATTTTTTAGCGGTTGCTTTTATAATTCTTAAGTTGGCTTGGTGCGGAACTAACCAATCTAAATCTTCTTTGGTTATATTGTTATGTTCAAGAGTTTCTTTAGCAATCTTACTAAGCGTATTTACCGCAACCTTAAATACTTCGTTACCTTTCATGTTCATTTTAATCTCTGACACATCATCTGTCTTAGGTGGTTTTGAAATACCTGAAGGTACATGCAGTAATTCTTCGTGTTTACCATCTGCATGCAGGTGTGTAGATAAAACTCCTTCTTGCTCTGAGGCTTCTAACACTACGGCGCCTGCTCCATCACCAAAAAGTACACAGGTATTTCTATCTTCCCAATTAGTTATACGCGACATAGACTCCGCACCTGTTACAAGTGCTGTTTTTACCATGCCAGTTTTTATAAACTGGTCGGCAACAGATAGTGCATAAATAAACCCCGTACAAACCGCTTGTACATCAAACGCAGCAGAACCTCTGTTGCCTAATTTTTGTTGCAAAATAGCTGCGGTACTTGGGAAAATTTTATCTGCGGTGGTGGTTGCTACAATAATAAGGTCTAAATCTTCAGCCTTAACTTTTGCCATATCTAGTGCTCGCAAAGATGCTTCGTAGGCTAAATCACTAGTTGTTTGGTCATCGGCAACAATATGGCGTTGCTCAATTCCTGTTCGCTCTCTTATCCACTCATCAGAGGTATCAACAATTTTTTCTAGGTCAGTATTAGTCATTATATTTTCAGGTAAGTAAGACCCTGTACCTATAATTCTGCTATTTATTTTTTGATTTTTTGTTTGTGTCATTAAGACCTACTTATGCTCTAAAATTTCTTTCATACCCTGTGCAATCATTTCTGGTACATTTTTGTTAGCTTCTAATCTTGCTTCTGCAATAGCGTTAAAAAATGAAAATACATCTGCCCCACCGTGGCTTTTTATTACTATCTTTTTCAATCCTAACAAGGGAGCTCCATTGTAACGACTTGGGTCTACCTTCTCTTTAAATGATTTTAAAACCGGCATTGCTATAATTGCTACTAACTTAGTAAAAACATTCTTCTTAAAGGCTGCTTTTAAAAAGTGGGTAATCATTTTTGCAACACCTTCACTTGATTTTAAGGCAATATTACCATCAAAACCATCACAGGCAATTACATCCACCTCACCTTTAAAAATCTCATTACCTTCAACATAACCAATATAATTTATATTACTTTCTTTTAGAATTTTATTCGCATCTTTTATTCTTTGATGACCTTTTATTTCTTCTTCACCAATATTTAGCAAGCCAACTTTTGGCTCTTTTATATCATCTACAGCTTGAGTTAAAACTGAACCCATTACTGCAAATTGTGCTAATACTTCACCATCAACTCCTACATTTGCCCCCAAATCAAGCATATGCACATGCCCTGATATTGCCGGTAAAGAAGAGCAGATAGCAGGCCTGGATACCCCAGGAATCATTTTAAGAACGAACTTAGATACCGCCATTAAGGCTCCGGTATTACCAGCACTCACACATGCTTTTGCCTGGTCTTCTTTCAATAGGTTTATAGCTAGACGCATAGATGATTGGCGTTTATTACGCAAGGCACTTGAAGGCAGCTCATCCATTTCAACAATTTGTTCGGCATGGTGTACGGTTAAACGAGCAGCGTTATAAGAATGTTTAAATAACTCGGTTTCAATTAGCTCTTTATTACCAACTAGAACAATAGAAATGTCAGAAAACTTTTTAAGGGCTTTTATTGAAGCGGGAACAGTTACGGAAACCCCGTGATCTCCACCCATTGCATCAATTGCAATTGAAATACTCAAGATATAATTCCTAATTTTAACTATGAATTTAAAGATTATACTCCCTAAGCAGAAAGACAGGGAGCAAAAACAAGTATCAGATTACTTGTCTTGAATTACTTTTTTTCCTTTGTAAAAACCATCTGCTGTTACATGATGACGACGGTGTAGTTCACCAGTTGTTTGGTCAACAGTAATTGCTGCTTCCGTTAATGAATCATGTGAACGACGCATTCCGCGTCTTGATGGTGTTTTACGACTTTTTTGTACTGCCATGTTAGTCTCCTAATAAGTATCTAGTAAATTATTTATTTTTTTGCAAGGCTCTAAGAGCCTCAAAAGGGTTCTCTTTTTGAGCTACCTCTTGTTCCGAAGATTGCTCTTCAAATTCTTTATTTTCGTATTCCATTACCCTAGAGCTATCAACCGGAGATAAAGGAATACCAAGCAACAGTTCATCTTCAACCAAGTCCAACAGGGGTATTTTTTCTTCTACAAGTTCATAAATTTCAACTTCTTTAGGAAAATCCTTAGCTAGTTCTAGTGACTCAACAAATACTACTGTTAAACTTAGTTCTAGCTCATGTTTAAACTTTTGCAAAGAACGCTGACACTGTAAAACTAAAGTTGTTTTTAGTTCCATATCAAGTGCTGGCGAACGCAATTGCTTATGTCTATAAAAACTAACCCTAACCTCAACATCATTTTCTGTTGAAATAACTAGCGCTTCTAAGCGAGGAAACAACCCTTGCGAAACGCTTACAACATACTGTTTTTCATGCTGCGCACAGTAAACTGGGTCAATCACATTAGGTAGCTTATTAGACATGGCGCGGATAATACTCTTTTTCGACATTGAAGTCAAAGAAATTATGCTAAACTTCAGCCATAAATTCAAAAGGAATTATTTTTGTCTAACCAAGCACTTTTACTAGCATCTACTTCTATTTTTAGAATGGCTTTACTTAAAAAGCTACATCTTAATTTTTCAACATTTAAACCAAATATTGATGAATCTTCCCTTGCAGATGAACCTGTCTCATCAATGGTAAGCAGGTTATCTTTAGAAAAAGCACACAAAGCTACTGAATCCAATCAACAAAAAATAATAATTGCTTCAGACCAAGCCGCATCCTTTCAAGGTAAACCAATCGGAAAACCGCATAATTATAAAAATGCAGTAAAACAACTTACTTCTTTTAGTGGTAAAACCATTGTCTTTTATACCGGCTTAGCAGTTATCGATCAAAATAATAACAACATCTATCAAGATTTAGAGGAAACTAAAGTTAGCTTTAGAGATCTTAGCCAAACAGACATTCATAACTACCTAACCTTAGAAGAACCATATCAATGTGCAGGTAGTTTTAAATCTGAAGGTCTGGGCATTAGCCTCTTTGCAAAAATAGAAACCAATGATCCAAATGCTTTAATTGGCTTACCGCTTATTAAACTGGTTGATATACTTAAAAAAATAGGGTTACAAATTCCTCCAACAAATTAAACCTCAACCCTTCTCCTCTGTTTTTCGGGGGGGGGGGGGGGGTAAAACCCAGAGCCTTATAGCTGTGTTTTTAACCAGTCTTTTAGCTCTTCTAAATCATCACAACAAGTTACTGGATTATATTTTTGCAAACGATGCAAATCATGTACACCGTGACTTAGTGCGACTTTATCCATATTAATATTTTGTGCCATTTCCATATCAAACTCGGTATCCCCAACCATAATAGCTTCATCAGCATTTATATTAAAGGCTTCTAAAATTTGTTTAAGCATTAGTGGGCTAGGCTTTGACTCGGATTCAACAGGTGTTCTTGTCATATCAAAATAATTAGCAAAAGACATTTCTGACAATACCTGATCTAAACCTTTGCGGCTTTTACCTGTTGCAATAGCTATTTTTGCTCCTGATTTTTTTATTGATGAAAGCAACTCTGTTACTCCATCATAAGGTTTCATGCTAACCGTGCTATCCTCTAAAAAGTGTTTGGTATAGGCTACGGACATTTTAGCGATGGTTTCTTCATCTACTTGAGGGTAAAGGAGCTCTACGGCTTTACCGATACTTAATCCAATTATTTCTTTAGACTCGTCATAGGATAAGATAGGGTAGCCAACAGCCTTTGCACAGGCTTGGATAGAGTCAACTATCCTTGCTTCTGAGTTCATTAGGGTTCCATCCCAGTCAAAAATAACACATTTGTATTTTTTCATTTTTATTTCTCTTCTTTTTGTTTATTTAAATTAGCAATTGTTTTTTTAAAATCATCATGTAAAGGTGCTTCAATCTTCATCCAACTATCTTCTTCATTTTCAATATTAGGGTGTCTAAAGCTTAAAAACTGGGCGTGCAGGGCTAAGCGTTTCATACCTAGCTTTTTCATTTCTTTATTAGCACTCCTATCACCATACTTATCATCACCAACAACTGGACAGCCTTCTGATAAAGCATGGACTCTTATTTGGTGTGTCCTTCCGGTTTTTAACCTTACTGTCACTAGGTCAGCACTTGGGTAGCTAGCAATTGCATTAAAAAAGCTAATCGACGCTTTACCATTTACATCAACCTTGACCATTCGTTCCCCAGATTGCAGGGTGTTTTTCATTAGGGGTAAATCAATTTTGTTTTTACTTTTATCCCACTTGCCGGCAAGCAGGGTTATGTATTCTTTTACCATTTTGTCTTCACGAATTTGTGCATGTAGCTCTCTTAAGACCATGGCTTTTTTAGCTATCAAAATACAGCCAGAAGTATCTCTATCTAAACGATGAACTAGCTCCATGCGTTTTGCTAATGGACGCATTTCTCGCAATATTTCAATTAGCCCGAAGTCTATACCACTACCACCATGCACCGCAATTCCTGATGGTTTATTAATAACCATTAGGTCATTGTCTTCAAAGAGAATATTATTTTCAATGCGTTGCATCTGCCCAAAAGGAACTTTTGTTACTGTTTTTTCTGGTACACGAATTGGAGGAATGCGTACAATATCGCCTTCTTTCAAACGAGTGTTTTGCTTAACCCTGCCTTTATTTATCCTAACTTCACCCTTACGGATTATTTTGTATATAAGGGTTTTAGGTACATTACGGAACTGACGCATTAAAAAATTGTCTAGCCGTTGTCCTACATCTTCGGAGGTCGCTTCAATGAACTTAACGGACATAAAAAACATTAGCTTTGTAAAAAATAATTGCGTATTTTAACCATTTTTTAAACAATTATGGCAAGATGTCATTGCAACTTTTGCAAATGGGTGGTATATTTATACGGATTAAGGTTTTTCCTTAAAATCTTCTTGGTAAGAATAAAGAAGAGTAAACCAAATACTGAACTTACGATTTGTAAAAATTACAAATCATTATTTTAAAATAACAGTTTTATCTGGTAAGTAAATGAACAAGAAGTAAAAGAAACAATAAGCTAGTTAGTTGCAATCACGAAATATGTAGATAGTAAGACAACTAATTAGCCACGCAGGTTGATGAGACATTAAATTAATCCTTAATATGGATTGGCTAAAAGACTTGTAAGGTTTAGAATATAATCTTACAGTGCTTAATAATGAAATTTGTAAATATAATTTTTAATAGACATTTAAATAAAAAATAGTAAATTCGTACTATAAAAACTTACAAAAACGCCTTCTCTCTACCTTCCTTCCCTTGTTTTATAATCTTTTCAACTACTTACTTATAATACTGTTCTAAAAAAGAGAACCTAGCATGAAAAGAATGCTTATAAATGCGGCCCAACCAGAAGAGGTTAGGATTGCCCTTGTCGATGGACAAAAACTATACGATCTTGATGTAGAAACCCCTCATCACCAAAAGAAAAAAGCCAATATTTACAAAGGAACTATTACTAGAATTGAACCTAGTTTAGAAGCGGCTTTTGTTGACTATGGTTCTGAACGCCATGGCTTTTTACCTTTTAAAGAAGTCGCTGAAGAGTACTTTCCTAAAAAAAGTGGTGGCAAGCGTCCGAGCATAAAAGAAGTACTAAAAGAAGGACAAGAAATTGTTATTCAAGTACAAAAAGAAGAAAGAGGCAATAAGGGTGCGGCATTAACTACGCAAATTACCCTTGCCGGCCCATATATTGTAATGATGCCAAACAACCCTAAAGCAGGTGGTATTTCACGACAAATAGAGGGTGATGACCGTTCTGATACTCGAGAAGCTTTATCAAGCATTGATATGCCAGAAGGTGCTGGTTTAATTATCAGAACCGCTGGCGTTGGTAAATCTACCGAAGAATTACAATGGAGCATTAGTTACCTTGCTCAATTGTGGGAAGCTATTAAAAAATCTGCTGATGAAAAGCCTGCTCCCTTCCTTATTCATCAAGAATCAGACATTGTTATCTTAGCTATTCGTGATTATTTAAGACAGGATATAGGCGAAATAATTATTGATGATATGGAAACTTTCCATAAAGCCAAAGACTTTATTAAGCATGTTATGCCTGAGCAAGAATTTAAAGTTAAACCATACCAAGATACTAGCGTACCGTTATTCACTCGTTTTCAAGTAGAGTCTCAAATTGAAACTGCCTATTCAAGAGAAGTAAAACTACCTTCTGGTGGTGAAATAGTTATCGACATTACTGAAGCTTTAACTTCTATAGATATTAACTCTAGCCGTTCAACTAAGGGCGGAGATATTGAAGAAACAGCTTACCATACCAACCTAGAAGCAGCTTGTGAAATTGCTCGACAATTACGCTTGCGTGACCTAGGTGGTTTAGTTGTTATCGACTTTATTGATATGCAATCTAACCGTCACCAACGCGATGTAGAAAACAAAATGCGTGATGCAGTAAAATCTGATAGAGCAAGAGTTCAAATTGGAAAAATATCTCGCTTTGGTTTGCTAGAAATGTCTCGCCAAAGACTACGCCCTTCTATTGAAGAGTCTACCCAAATGGTTTGCCCGCGCTGTAAAGGCGTGGGTGTTATCCGTGGTGTTGAATCTTTAGCTTTATCTATACTAAGATTAATCGAAGAAGAAAGCATGAAAGAATCTACTCGTCGTGTAACTGTACAGTTACCAGTAGATGTTGCATCTTTCTTATTAAATGAAAAACGCCACCAAATTATTAATATAGAAGAACGCCATCAACTACATATTATGATAGTTCCAAATGAGCATCTTGATACCCCACATTATCTAATTGAAAGAATCCGTCATGGTGAAGAAATGTCTACAGATTCTAGCTATAAAGTAAAAGAAATATTAAAAGAAGATAATGTACAGTCAGTTGAGCAAGCTAAGGTGGTTAAAGAAGAACCTGCGATTAAAAACTTGCAACCTTCTTCTCCACCGCCTAAAGCAGTAAAAGACTCTACACCAGGTTTGATGTCTAGAATATTTAAAGCAATGTTTAGTTCTGAAGAAAAAGCGGATAAACCTTCTCAAAATGACAGAAACACTAATCGTAACAACAACAACCGCAATAAGAATAGAAACCGTAATAACCGCAACAACAATAACCGCCATAGAAACGCTAACTCTTCTGAAACAACAGAGACTAAAAACAATACGAAACAACGCAATGATAATAGGCGTGACCAAAATAGAAACGACAACAAAAGACCTAATTCAAAAAATGAAAGTCAAAAGGTTGAAAACTCTAATAATGTTCAAAATAAAAAAGATGACAAAGCACAGAAGCCTAAACGCAGAAGCCGTTATAACTCAAGGGATTATAATGGAAGAAGACGCAAACCAGAAGGAGCTGAAAGCCTATCTATTCACTCACCATCACCAGAGAAAAAAGAGCCTACAAAGCCAGTTATTGCTGAAAAAAGCGAGTAAAATTCCCTAAATCCATATGAAGCTTCTAATTCGTATGGATTAATTTTTTATCAAAAAACAAGCTTAATAACTAATTATTGGGTATTTTTTTGGCTGAAAGATGCGTAATTATAGCAATTTTAATCCGTGAATAATCTTGTGCAAAGGTATCTATCAATGAATTCTATTAAACTTTTACCTCAAATATTACAAAAGATGCTCAAGTCCGCGGCTCTATTAACCACTTTTGTTATCATTGGTGTTGTTATACTCTTAGTAACTAAACTAGTTACCTTTCCTGCTATAAAAAAAGCTAAAATTGCCGAAATGAAAGTTGCTTTTAACCAAGTGTTACCAGCTAAAAAGTATGACAACTTGCCTTTTGAAGATAAAAAAATAATTATTGATATTAAAAGTTTTAAAACTAAACTGCCAATTACTATATATAGAGCAAGAAAAAACAGTCAACCAGTTGCCTTAATAATTGAAACTATTGCTCCTGATGGATACAGTGGCAATATTAAAATTATGGTGGCAATTACTATAAATAATCGCATTTCTGGCGTTAGAGTATTAGAACATAAGGAAACTCCTGGATTAGGTGATAAAATAGAAGTTAGAAAAAATGACTGGCTTACCAAGTTCAATGGTTTAAGCTTAAGAGAAGATAACCAAGCTGTTTGGCGAGTTAAAAAAGATGGTGGACAATTTGAACAGTTTACAGGTGCAACTATAACTCCTAGAGCAGTTGTTAAGGCTATTAAAAATACACTTAGTTATGTAAATGAGCACGGAAAAACTCTATATGATTAAAGAAAGATTACAAGAATACCAACAAATAGCAGAAAAAGGCTTATGGAGCAATAACCAAGCATTAGTCGCACTACTTGGCCTTTGTCCATTACTTGCGGTTACCAATAATACTGTAAATGGTTTAAGTCTTGGGCTAGCTACTATGGCTGTAGTTATTATATCGAGCGTATTGATTTCTTTTATTCGTAACTTTGTACCTGATGATATTAGAATCCCCGTATTTGTTGCAGTTATTGCCTCTGCAGTTACTGCTATAGATTTGCTTATGAATGCATATCTACACACTTTGCACGGAATTTTAGGTATCTTTATTCCACTTATAGTAACCAACTGTGCCATCTTAGGTAGAGCAGAAGCCTTTGCCTCTAAGAACTCTGTCGATAAAGCTTTTATGGATGCTTTTTTTGTTGGTATTGGTTTTGCAATAGTACTAATATTACTTGGGGCCGTTCGAGAAATAATAGGTAATGGAACTCTATTTGACCAGATGGATTTATTATTTGGTGAAATTGGCAGTAATATGACTCTATACATGCCTGAAGATTACAAACCTGCACTACTAGCGATACTACCTCCAGGAGCATTTATAGGATTAGGGCTATTTGTTGCCCTTAAGAATGTTTATGATATTAAAAAACAGAACAAACAACGCAATATACTAGGTATTAAAATCGCTACCGAGCAAACATCAATTTCAACATGAATAAACAAAAGCTACTAGATATATTCGACAAGCTAGCGGAAGCCATTCCAGACCCAAAAACAGAACTAAACTACAACAGTAATTTTGAACTACTTATTTCTGTAATTCTCTCTGCACAATCTACAGATAAAGGCGTAAATAAAGCTACCGACAAGCTATTTCCCATCGCCAACACTCCACAAGCTATTTATGATTTAGGTTTAGAAGGATTAAAGAAATACATAAAAACCATAGGTCTTTACAATACTAAGGGTGCAAATATTATTAAGACCTGCCAGATGTTAATTACTCAACACAACAGCAAAATACCAGCAACAAGAAAAGAGCTAGAAGCTCTACCTGGTGTTGGCAGAAAAACTGCAAATGTAGTATTAAACACAGCATTTGGACAGCCAACAATGGCAGTTGACACCCACATATTTAGAGTATCAAACCGTACCAAAATAGCACCAGGAAAAAATGTTTTAGAAGTAGAAAAAAAACTACTAAAAAGTGTACCAAAAAAGTATCTTATACCTGCTCATCACCTACTAATCCTACACGGCAGATATACCTGTACCGCCAGGAAACCAAGGTGCGGTTCCTGTGTTATTTATGATTTATGTGAAAATAAAGAAAAGTCAGCTTAAAAAGTAAATTTTACCCCCCCCCTCTTATACTCTTTGTAAAAATGATTCACTTTTGGTATAACTAATACTCTTTTAAAACTAAAACAAGGAAAGCAAACATATCATATTTAAACTCAATGCCTGATAAAAACGGTTTTTTTGGTAAATTTGGAGGAGTTTTTCTTCCACCAGTATTAGAACAACCCTTTGCAGACATTAGCAAAGCCTATGACGAGTTAAAAAATTCTAAATAGTTTATCAATGATCTTAAATATGTGCGGAAACATTACCAAGGTCGCCCTACCCCAATTTCTTTTGCCAAAAACCTTACTAAACATTGTGGTGGAGCAAAAATATACTTAAAAAGAGAAGGTTTAAATCATACCGGAGCCCACAAACTTAAGGAAGCCCTGAAACTCATGGCTTAAAAACCCTAAAAGAAGCAGTCGATTCTGCTTTTGATAGCTATGTTCCTCAAGCTGAAACCGCCCTATTTTGTATAGGATCGGTAGTTGGACCTCACCCTTTTCCAATGATGATTCGAGACTTTCAGTCAATAGTAGG
>CAZMHA010000008.1:0-7284 GCA_964565985.1 uncultured Piscirickettsiaceae bacterium
CCGTTCATTAGCAGAACAGTTGTATGGTATTAAAATTGATAGTAATACAGCGGTTTCTACATTAACAGCTAAGAGCGATAGTTTTAGAGCAAGAGTAAATGCATTAGTTCGTGGTGCTAGAGTTGTGAGTATTACACCTATGGCAGATAGCAACTATGAAACAGTTCTAGAGGTGTTTGTTGACAGAAGCTTCTTTAAAAGCACTTTCGTTTATTCGCAAAAAAGGATAGAAGAGGAAGAAGCAAATAACTGTGACAACTTTGATTGTGCAGTTAGTGTTGGTTCACAATACTAATTCATCATGACTATGATGAGGGTTAAACAATGAAAAAATCTTTAATAATTGGCGTTTTTATAAACATATTTATTTTACAAGGTATTGCAGAGGCCGCTAGTATTAGTACTCGTGTTAGAATTTTGGAAAGTAAGGTTTATAAACAAAACAAAAAGATAAAACAGCATAGTTCAAGTCAGCGTAAATTAGCTAAAAGAGTTGAGAAGCGCTTACAAGAAATTGATGTTTTAAAAGTAAAAGTTAATAAACTAATCAAAAAATCTAAGGGAAAAGACAATAAATTAAAAGAGCCTTCTGAAGGTTATTCTTTCCCATAGCAAAACCCTTTCTCCATATTAAAGGGAAGGATAGTAAGAATTATTATTGTTATGTTTTAAAAAAGGCATTGACAAGATAAGGGTTTAATAATATACTTATGTTATTCATGTTTCTTCATGAGTATCCTCCTCGATTATTTCTTTATAAGAAGTAATCAACTTGAAGCCCTAGCTAATAGTTAGGGTTTTTTTTGCCCTTTTTTTTGTTCAGTTATTGCGGTTTTTTCTACACCGATAGGAAGCATATGTACTTTTAGCCTATCGTATTCGTTTTCTAACATAGATTTAAATATAGTTGAGTATTCCAATACTATTTTTACATAATCTCTTGTTTCTGTAAAAGGAATTGTATCTATCCATTGGTCGGCGGAAATTATTTTATTTTTAGGGATCCAGCTATTAACATTAGTAGGTCCTGCATTATAGGCAGCAGTGGCAAGAACTCTATTTCCGTTATACTTTTTAGACAAGTAGTTTAAATAGGCGGTTCCCAATTTTATATTCGCATAAGGGTTTTTCAGGTTTTTATACTCTACACCCTTTAACCCTGCTTTTTTGCTAATAAATCTTGCTGTATTTGGCATTATTTGCATAAGTCCAATAGCACCAGCGGCAGAAATAGCCACTGGTGAAAAGCTACTTTCTCTACGAATAACGCCATATACCCAAGAGTAGTCTAAGCTATTTTTATCTGAAGCTTCCTGGACGCTAAGCTTATAAGGAGTTGGGAATCTAAGTTCTAAGTCATCCCATTTTTTTACCTTAGCAACTGTGTATATGGCTAGCCTGTGTTGTTTTAAATCTAACATGTAGTGAGCAATTTGTTCAACATCCTTCTTGTCAGCATTGCTTAGCAGTTTATACCAGGTTTTTTTAATATTAACCTTCCAGTCGATTGCAGACAATTCTTTTATAGCAAGTAAAGAAGGATATTTGTTTACCAATTCTTGTTCGGATAGTTGGCTCTCGGTTTGGCTTGCGTTAAAAGCATAATCAAGATTTAATTTATCCGCAGATAAAAAACCATAGTAATTTCTCTTTTTTGCTAAATTTTGATATATTTTATTAGCAACTTTATTTCTACCAACCTCCGATAATGAACGAGCTAACCAATATAACCACCGATGCTTTTGCTGTTGTTGTTCTGGCATTAAAAAATACAAATCTAAATAGTTAATCCAGTTTGAATCTCTAATAGCTATTTGTAAACGCCAGTTCATTACTTTTTTGCTAGCGATAGCTTTATCAATTTCTGCTAAATAAGATTGGGCATTAGGGTGATATTTATATGCAAGCCGTAAAGATAAATTGGTATTTAATTTTCCATACTCCTCATTATTTAAATTATATTTTGAGTAGTTAGATTTTAGTAGTCGTAATGACTTTTCAGGTTTTGAATAACCATATCGTTTAATTGCCTGTTTAAAAACTTGTTTTTTAATATATGGATACATGTAGCTAGGCATGTTTTTACGGCTAATTAAACTTGGTTTTTTATAAACTTTTATCCAGTAGTTCAAGTTTTTCCTGTTTTTTCTAGATAGTTTTCTGGCAAGCTGTTTTGCTTTTTTTATTCTACCTTTGAGCATGTTATTTTGAATTCTAGTCCAAATCATTTTTTTGTCTACTTTTCGATGATCCATCAAATAAGCATGCAAGGGAAGGCAGTAGTTAGATACAGCAAGTTGCTCTTGCCACCATAGTTTTGCCATCTTTACCTTCTCTTTCCTTAACCCACTATCAAGAGTATTAATTTCAGCTAATAGAGCATTGCAGGTTAAGTTTTTATCAGTATGTACATCTGCTTGGTAATAATCTAAAAACTGTTCGTATTGTTTATTTTTAGCTAGGTAAAACAAGTAGTTTTTAATAAGTTTAGGGGTAAGAACAAAATCAGGATTGAGCTGGATAAAACCATCTATAAGCAGAGATGGAGTAGTTTCAAAGTTTAAAATAATATCGTAATAATTTAAATATGGAGACAATGGATAGTCTATCAAACTGGATTTATAGAAGGCAACTAAAGGTCTATCATTAGCTTTTATCGCCTCATAAGCATCTAAAAAGTACACTTGGTTTTTAGATAACTTACTTTTATCAATACTAAAGGCAGAATTGCTATATACAAAAGTCAAAAGCATAAAGAATACTGTTAAATATTTTTGTATAAGTTTTGTTTGGTAGCAAAGAAAGATGGAATTAACCCCTTATCCTTTTATCCAAATATTAATTTTAGTTCCAGGCTGTAGTATTGCTGACTTTTTAATACCATTCCAATTACTTAAATCAACCATACTAACAGAATATTTATTTGCAACCTTCCAAAGGCTATCACCCTCAAGTAGAGTGTAGGATATTTTTTTGCCATATTTTGATGATCTTATCTCTAGCCTTTGCCCTTTACGCAAAGCCTTTCTTATACTAATACGATTCCATTCGCATAGGGCTCTAGAGCTAACATTATAATATCTAGCTATTTTCCACAGGCTTTCCCCATGCTTAACGCGGTGATAATGTTTTTTACCGTTATATTTTTTACGAGGTTGTTTTAAAAGTCGCTTAGCAACCTTTGCGGTAACGGGAATGATAAGTTTTTTCCCTGCTCTAATACGATTGTTTTTTAGGCGGTTTAATTTTCTTATTTCTCTAGTAGAAGTGTTATATTTTTCAGCAATAACACTTAAACTCTCTCCCTCACTAATAGTATGCTTAGCCCAATTAACTTGAAAATGTTTAGGGTTTATTTTTATTTTCTCTTTAAATACAATTGCACTTTTTACGGGTAATAGTAATTTATACTTGCCCTTAGGTGGTGTTGCAGACCTAAGGAAACCTGGATTTAGTATTTTAATAGTTTTATGAGAAGCAGGGGTAGAGTAAGCTATTTTTTGTAAATCTATTTGTTGTGATAAAGGGATAGTAGTAAAAAATGGTTCATTCTTAATAGGATAAAGATCTAAATCATAAAGGTACTGGTTTTTAACTATATTAGAAATAGCTAAAAGTAAAGGAACATAATTGCTTGTTTCTTCAGGCAAATACTTTCTAATTGCCCAATAATCAGCGTTACCTTTAGGGTTTTTTCTTCTATATTTTCTTTTAGCCTTAAGTACATTACCATAACCACCGTTATAAGAAGCTAAAGCCAGTAGCCAATCATTGCCATTTTGTTTGTACAGTTTTTGTAAATAATTTAATGCGGCATTAGTACTTTTATGAATATCTTGCCTACCTTCATACCACCAGTCTCTATTTAAACCAAACATATGGCCGGTGCTAGGCATGAACTGCCATAAACCTATTGCACTAATATAGGACTTAGCAAAAGGATAAAAAGCACTCTCTACAAAAGGTAAAAGGGCTATTTCATAAGGCATATTGCGTTTTTTAACTTCACTTACAATAAAGTGTAAATATGGTTCAGCTCGTTTAGAAACGCGGGTTATATGCTTTTTGTTTTTAAGGTAATATTTAGTATAACCATCATATATACCATCATATTTATCAACCAATTTAAAACCATCACCTAACTCGCGCCACAAGTTTTTATACACTCGTGGTTCAGGCATTATAGGCACAGTTTTTTCAGGAAGTTTAGCCACTTTTTCAGCAGAAGACGAGGCATCTCCAGTCATCTTCACGCAACCGGATATTAAAGCAATAAAAGCCAATACAAAAATATATATTTTCAAACTAATTCAATCCTTATCAAAATTATCTTTCCATGCTCTCAAATTAGCATAGAGGTTACCATTGTCCTCAGCAGAAAAGTTTTCAAACAACTCATTTCTTGCCAAAAGTTTTGTTTTTAATTGTTCAGTGTCAAACCTTAAAAAAGGATTGGTTTTTTTCTCAACTCCTAGTTTTTCTGGCACACAAGCTAAGCCTGCGGCAGTTCTTTCTTTTACAGCTACTTGTCGTTGCCTAATATCTTCATTATCAGGTTCAGCCATAGCGGCAAAGTTAATGTTACCAAGAGTATACTCATGCCCACAATAAATTAAGCAATCATCATTTAATGCCCTTATCTTAAACAAAGATTCCGCCATTACTGCGGAAGATTGGCACCAAGCCTTACCGCAACCAGCGGTAAATAATACATCACCACAAAATAACGCATTAGGATGATAAAAAGCAATATGTTCATGGCTATGCCCAGGGGTTGCGATAGCCGTAAACTCCTCACCAACAACCGTAATTTTATCCCCCCCCCCTATATGATGAGTAACACCTTTAAAAGGGCCCAAAGAATTGCTAACAACTGGTACCTCACCTAATTGTTTAATAACCTCAGCAATGCCCCAAGTGTGGTCGTAATGATGGTGGGTTAATAAAATACCTGCCAGCACCAAATTATTTGCTTGAAAATAACTAACTACCTTACTGCTTTCGCCAGGATCAACAATCCATGCCTCATTATTTACATCAGACTCAATAACCCAAATATAGTTATCATACAGCTCAAAAGTAATTCCTGTAATTTTCATAAAACCTTCATCAAATTTAAGCTAAAATCAAAGCACCCAATATTCTAACAAAAAAGATGTTTAAACGGTATGCATAATCAAACTTTTCAAGGCTTTCTTACAAACTACTACCTAACCACAAAAGGAAAAGGACTGTTAAAAGAAGAAAAAGAGCTGCTAAACCTTAGTTTAAGCAAGGTTTTTGGATATTTTTTAGTACAAATAGGGCAAACTTCAACAGAAGATTTGCTTAGTGAAAGTAGAATAAGTTTTAAGATGTTAGTAGATGAAAAAAACAAGCAAAACCCCGCCTACCATTTTATACAAGCAGACATAGACTACCTGCCATTTAAACCCCATACTATAGATGCTATTTTACTCCCCCACAGCTTAGAAACAGTTACAGACCCATACCACCTACTAAGACAGATAGACAAGATGATATTGCCAGAAGGCAACCTAATTATTAGTGGGTTCAACCCAATAGGCAGCAAAATAATACCGCTTAGACTAGGCGAATACAAACACAATTTTAAACAAGCAAATCTAATAAAGGCATCAAGAATAGTAGACTGGTTAAACTTACTTGGCTACGATATAGAATCAATAAACTACCCACAAAAACACACACCCAGCCTAACAGAAAAAACAGTTTTGTTCCTAAGTAAAATTGGACTAGAGCTAGGAAATATATATGTCATTTCCGCCAAAAAAAGGATAGAATCTCCTACTCCAATAGGGCTCAACTGGAAGTTATCAAACTGGTTACCAGTTAAAAAAGGACAAGCCGTTGCCAATAACACCAATCATCAAACAACAAAAATAAGAGAAACCACATGCAAAAAGTAAAAATATACACAGACGGAGGATGCCGAGGAAACCCTGGTATAGGAGGGTGGGGCGTACTGCTAAAAATAGGCAAGCACCAAAAAACCCTAAAAGGAAACGCCAAAGACACCACCAACAACAGAATGGAATTAACTGCTGCCATAGAAGGGCTAAACGCACTAACCAAATCTTGCCAAGTACTACTAACAACCGACTCCAAATATGTACAGGACGGAATTTGTAAATGGATGGATAACTGGAAAAAAAACAACTGGAAAACCGCTGCAAAAAAACCCGTAAAAAATCAAGACCTATGGCTACAACTAGACAAAGCAGTACAACAACATACAGTAGAATGGGCATGGGTAAAAGGTCATGATGGACATACAGAAAACGAAATCGTAGATCAACTAGCAAACCAAGCAATGGACGAAATACAATGATAAAAACAATTACAAAAGTAACCATAATAGCCGCAATAACTAGCATATTTTTTACAAACACAAGTAAAGCGACTAATGACTACAAAATAATCTCAGGAACAGCCAAACAAGGTGGTTTTGTAGTGTTACAAATACCAAAGCAAGCAAAAATAGAATACAAAAAAGTAAAAATAAAAGCTGACCAGCAAGGCAGAGTGCTAATAGCTTTTTCTCGAGACGACAAAGCAAAACAAACCTTCAAGTTAACTACCAGTAATGGCAAAAATAGCCAACAAACTATAAAAATAGCCACCCGTAAATATAACGAACAAAAAATAAATGGACTACCAAAAAACAAAGTAACACCAGACAAAAAAACCAGCGAAAAAATATGGCAAGACATACTAAAAGCTAGAAAAGCACGCAAAATAACCCTACCAAAAGCCTACTTCACCAGCGGTTTTTCATGGCCAGCAACAGGCATAATTAGTGGAGTGTATGGCAGCAGAAGAATACTAAACGGCAAAGCCAAAAGACCACACTACGGAGTAGATGTAGCCGCCCCAAAAGGTGCAGGTTTATACGCACCTGCAGACGGCAAAATAACCCTAAACGAAAACATGGAACTAAGTGGCAAAACCGTAATGATAGACCACGGCTACGGATTAAGATCAACAGTAATGCACCTTAGTGAGGTAATGATAAAAAAAGGACAACTAGTCAAAAAAGGACAACTAATCGGCAAAGTTGGTATGACAGGCAGAGCCACTGGGCCACATGTACACTGGGGAATGAGCTGGTACAAAGTAAGGCTAGACCCAGCATTAGCAATAAGAGCGGTAACCAAGCCAGGTGACAAAGTATCTAGCCCAAATATATAAAAATTACCCCCCCCCCCCCCCAAAAAATTTTTTAAAAATAAAAAAAGGGGGGGGGGGTTAATGGGCAAAAAAAAT
>CAZMHA010000008.1:7294-16379 GCA_964565985.1 uncultured Piscirickettsiaceae bacterium
ATTAAGAATAAAAGCGGGAAACAAAGCCGGGTCAAAAAAAATCCAGCCCAAAAAATAAAAAATTCCCCCCCCCCCCCCCCCGAAAACGGCTTTTAAATTCTAGAATAGGTGGGGTGTATTTACGGTAAAATATACTGTTATTATTAACATTAAGATAGGATGCGGATGTTTTGTCAAATCAAAGTTCTACATTGAAAAAATCAAAGCCAGCTGGGTTTAAGTCAGAGCTGCTATCTCCTGCGGGTACTTTTAAGAATATGGAGTTTGCTTTTGCTTATGGTGCGGATGCTGTTTATGCTGGTCAGCCCCGTTATAGCTTGCGTGTGCGTAACAATGAGTTTGATGATCAACATTTAGAAAGGGGTATTAAGCGTGCCCATGAATTAGGTAAGAAGTTTTATGTGGTTAGTAATATTGCGGCTCATAATGGCAAAATAAAAACTTATATGCAGGATATTGCGCCGATTATTGCGATGAAACCTGATGCTTTAATTATGTCTGATCCTGGTTTGATTTCTATGGTTCGTGCGGAATATCCTGAGCAGGAAATTCATTTATCTGTACAGTCTAATGCGGTAAATTGGGCTACGGTTAAGTTTTGGTATGATCAGGGTATTACTCGTGTTGTGCTTTCTCGTGAACTGTCGATTAGGGAGATTCATGAAATAGGTGAAGCCGTGCCAGAAATGGAGTTGGAAGTTTTTGTGCATGGAGCTTTGTGTATGGCTTATTCTGGTCGTTGTTTACTTTCTGGTTATATTAATAAACGCGATTCTAACCAAGGTACTTGTACTAATGCTTGTCGTTGGAACTATAAAACTTATGAGGGCAAGGAGGATGTAACTGGTGATATTGTTGGTATTCCTGTTGAGCAGATAGCGAATATAACGGAACTAAAGACTAGTGAGCATTTTGCTGATGTTGAGCCTGCTAATGGTGAACCAACATTGGGAGTAGGTCAGCCTTCGGACAAGGTTTTGTTGCTGGAGGAAGAGGGTCGCCCTGGTGAATATATGCCAGCGTTTGAAGACGAACATGGCACTTATATTATGAACTCTAAAGATTTGCGTGCGGTAGAACTTATTCCTGATATGGTACATATGGGCGTTGATTCTTTAAAAATTGAGGGTCGTACTAAGTCACATTATTATGTGGCTCGCACAGCACAGGTTTATCGTAAGGCTATTGATGATGCGGCGGCAGGCAAACTTTTTGATACTAGCTTAATGACTGATTTAGAGAGTTTGGCTAGCCGTGGTTATACGGAAGGTTTTTTGCGTCGTCATGTGCATTCTGAGTATCAAAATTATGATTATGGCGTTTCTAAATCAGATAGGCAACGCTTTGTGGGTGAGGTTATCGCTGTTTTAGAGAAGGGTGGAAAGAGCTATTTAGAAATTGATGTTAAGAATAAATTTTGCATTGGTGATACTTTAGAAGTAATGAGCCCAGAGGGTAATGTTACGCTGGTATTGGCGGAAATATTAGATAAGCATGATAAACCTGTCGAGGCGGCATTAGGTTCTGGTTGGATTGTTAAAATACCTAACCCGTTTATAGAAACTAATTTTGAAGTATTGCGTTTTGCTTTAATTATGCGTAATGAAGCCTGGGGTGGTGATAATAAAAGGGATGCTGCCGCTAAGAAGTTAAAGACAGCACCGTCAATAAAGCTAGCTTAGGTTATCTAAAATGGCATTGAAGATTTTAGATAACTGTATTAATTGTGATATGTGTGACCCAGAGTGTCCAAATGAAGCGATTTCTTATGGTGCGAAGATTTATGAAATAAATCCTGACCTATGTACAGAGTGTGTGGGTTTTTATGATATGCCAACCTGTTTGAGTGTTTGCCCAATTGATTGTATTATTACTGACCCTGATAGAGTAGAAGATAAACCTTCGTTATTAGAAAAATTTGAACAACTTGTTATTGATAATAAAATATAGAAAGGAAAAAGAATGTCTACAAAATTAGAGTTAATTAGTTTTAAACTTTGTCCATTTGTGCAAAGAGCAGTTATTGTCCTCAATGAAAAAGGGGTTGATTTTGATGTAACATATATTGATTTAAAAAATCCACCAGTATGGTTTAAAGAAATATCACCACTTGGACAAGTGCCGGTACTTAAAGTGGGTGATGAGGTTTTATTTGAATCTTCAGTAATTCAAGAATATGTTGATGAAGTTAATCCGCCGTCATTACATCCAGAAAACGCTCTTAAAAAAGCTAAAAATAGAGCATGGATATCTTTTGCAGGTGATTTAAATATGTTGGTTTTTAAAATGATTCAATCAAAAGATAAAGCAGGTTTTGATAAGGTTTACCAACCAATTTTAGCAAAGCTTATGCAAATTGAGGCAGAGCATTCTGGTAAAGATTTCTTTAATGGAGGTAAGTTTGCTTTAATTGATGCTGCCTATGCTCCATTATTAATGCGTTTAGATTTAGTATCAAATCTTTGTGATATTGCTTTTTTATCAAGCACACCAAAAATGAAGAGCTGGTCACATAAATTATTAGCTATGGATTGTATTAAAAAATCAGTAGTAGATGACTTTGAGCAAATCTTTACGGGCATGTTAGGTAATGTAAATGGTTATCTGGCAACAAAACTTAGTAAATAGGTTAATGTTTTTAGCCTTTTGCTTAGTTTTATTAAGCGAAGGCGTTTACTCTGCAACCTTGCCCACTAACCTATCTGCAGAGCAACAACTACACCTTGCCCAAAAAATATCACAAAACGAAATAGGTAAAAACCAGAGTTATCTAACCTACTGGAGCAAGCATGAACCGTTTCCATCGTTTGGAATAGGGCATTTTATATGGCTTCCTAAAAACAGCAAGCAACCTTTTAAAGAAAGTTTTCCGCAACTTATTCGTTTTATTTCGCCAAATTTACCCCCCCCCCCTGGATTACCAAATTATCACCCTTTGAACTACCTTGGCAAAACCGTAAGACATTTTATACCGACTTTGATAAGCCTAAGTTAGTACAGCTTAGAAACTGGTTAAAGAATAGTAAACAGCTACAAGCAGAGTTTATTTATCAAAGGTTTTTAAAACAGTTAACACAGGCAAAAAAAAGTTTATCAAGGCGACAACTTATAGGCTTTGAAACTAAGTTAAGTGAACTAGTTAGTAGTCCAAAAGGTTTATTTGCGATAATTGATTATGCAAACTTTAAGGGTTTGGGTAATAACAATACGGAAGTGTATCGACTGAATGGTAAAAAAATAGGTTGGGGGTTGCTTGATGTAATCCTTGCCATGCCTAGCTTACAGGCTAACCAAACCAAAAAAAGTTTAGATAATTTTATTCAAACGGCAAAATATATTTTAAAAAGAAGAACCCTTTCTAAGCAAAGTGAAAAAAGATGGCTAAAAGGGTGGTATCATCGTTTAGACAAGTACATATAGGGATTAATAATGATAAAAACTATAATCGGAACGACAAGACCACCGTTCTTAATTTTAACTGTAACTAGCGTTTTATTAGCTCTTGCATGGTTAATATATAATGAGATGCTTTGGAATAAGGGCTTGTTTTTTTTGGTATTAATCGGAGCTCTATTTGCCCATATTAGCGTTAATATGCTTAATGAATATGAAGATTTTAAGTCTGGCTTAGATTTTCAAACTGAAAAAACTCCTTTTAGTGGTGGTAGCGGTAGCCTGCAACAAAACCCTGAACATGCAGAAAAAGTGGCTTTAATTGCTTACTCCCTGTTAGGAGCATTGATTAGTATAGGAGTATTTTTTATTTATTTACGCGGTTGGTATATTTTGCCGATAGGTTTTTTAGGGGTAATTATTATCCTTAGTTATACCTCGTGGATTACTCGCTACCCTTTGTTGTGTTTATTTATTGCAGGGTTTGCCTTTGGACCCTTAATGGTAAATGGTGCTTATTTTGTTCTAGTTGGCGAATATAACTTAACGCTTTTTATTGTTTCAATGATTCCATTTTTTCTAGTTAACAACCTGCTGTTACTTAATCAAATTCCAGACATTAAAGCAGACAAAGATGTTGGCAGATATAATTTTTTGCATAAATATGGATTAAATGCAGGGGTAATGGTTTATTTTATAAATTGGTTATTAGCCTTTGTTATTTTGGGTTTACTGTTATTGCTGAACATATTACCTGTTTATGTGTCGATAACGGTGGTTGCCCTATTTATATCTATCCCTTTATTACTAGCGGTTTTTAAAAGCAAAACAGATAAGGGCAAATTAAACTCTGCGATGGGTTTAAATGTTATGCTTACGCTTATTACTCCCGCATTAATTTCTCTCGGACTTATTTTATGAAAACCTTAATGGACACAATTGGCAATACACCTTTAGTGGCTTTACAACGCATGGTAAACCCCAAAACTAATAGTGTAGTTTATGCCAAGCTAGAAGGTAATAACCCTGCTGGCTCAGTAAAAGATAGGCCGGCACTTAATATGATTAAACAAGCTGAATTAAGGGGCGAAATAAAAAAGGGCGATACTCTAATTGAGGCGACCAGTGGCAATACAGGTATTGCTCTGGCAATGGCGGCGGCAATGATGGGTTATAAAATGAGACTAATTATGCCCAGCAACATGTCGATGGAACGCAAGGCATCTATGGCAGCTTATGGAGCAGAGTTGGTAGAGGTAACTAAAGAGCAGGGCATGGAAGGAGCTAGAGATTTAGCCCAACAAATGCAAAAAAATGGTGAAGGTACTGTTTTAGACCAGTTTGCCAATGCAGATAATCCCTTATCACATTATCATTCAACCGCCCCAGAAATTTGGCAGGAAACTAAGGGAAAAATTACCCATTTTATTAGTGCAATGGGAACTACTGGCACAATTATGGGTTGTTCTATGTATTTAAAAGAACAAAACCCTGCGATACAAATTATTGGCGTTCAGCCAGAAGATGGTGCATCTATCCCTGGAATAAGACGCTGGCAAAAAGAATATTTACCAAAAATATATGATGATAAACGGGTGGATAGTACGATTAATATGGGACAAAAACTTGCTGAAAATACCATGCGAGAACTAGCTGTTAAAGAAGGTATTTTTGCAGGAGTTTCGTCTGGTGGAGCAGTTGCCGCAGCATTAAAAGTGGCAGAAGAGGTAGAAAACGCAATAATAGTAACCATTATTTGTGATAGAGGAGATCGTTATTTATCTACTGGTGTTTTTGGTAGTAAACAATAATGGCTCGTGAAATAGAAAGAAAGTTCTTACTTAAAAACAACGACTGGAAAGAGCTAGCACATAAAAAAACACATCTAGTCCAAGCCTACTTAAATAATATTTCTCATCAGGATAGTAAAAGCTCCATTCGTATTAGAATTGAAGGTAAAAGAGCCAATGTAAATATTAAAAGTTTAGAAATAGGCATAAGTCGTGATGAATATGAGTACGAAATTAACCTAGCAGATGCGAGCAAGATGATAGCTAGTTTAGCGGTAGGACCTATTATTGAAAAGTATCGTTATCTCGTAAACTATGAAAACTTTTTATGGGAAGTAGATGAGTTTTTAGGAGACAATGAAGGGCTGGTGGTAGCAGAAGTAGAGCTAGAGTCAGAAGATGACATACCTGATTTACCTAGTTGGGTAAGTAAAGAAGTAACAAAACATAAACGCTACTATAATATAAGCCTTAGCCAAAAACCCTTTAAGCAATGGACAAAAGATGAACAGAAAGTTTAATAGTTATGTTTTTAGCATTTTAATCTTGTGCCTTACCTCAACACAAGTAACTGCTGCAAGTGGGATTATTGATGTTTATAACTTATCTATACAGCATGACGCTAAATTAGCACAGGCTAAAGCATCTTATCAAGCAGAGCAAGAAGGGGTTGGTGTGGCTAGGGGTAATTTGCTTCCGCAAATTTCTATAAATGGTAGTTATAGTGTAAATGATGGTGACAATAATGCGGCAGATGCTACTACTACCTCTGCGGGAGTTAGTTTACAACAATCTATTTATCAGCATGACTACTGGGCAAGATATGGGCAGGCAAAAAGTCGTTTAAAGCAGGAAAAATATAATCTAAAGATTGCCGAGCAAGATTTAATTTTACGTCTTGCAGAACATTACTTTGCAATATTACTAGCTCAGGTAGATTTAAAGTTTTCATTATCCCAAGAAAAAGCTAACAAAAATCAATGGCAAAAAGCACGGGTATCTGCCAATGTAGGCTTGTCGAATAATGCTGATGTATTACAAGCTAAATCAAGCTATGACCTATCTAAATCAACAAGAATAAGCTCTCAAAATAATTTAGACATTGCCTATGAAAATCTTACAAAACTTACTGGTAAAGTAGTTAAAAATTTAAAAAAAGTATCAGTAAATAGCCGTATAAAGCGAAAAAAATTAAGCATAAAAAGCTATGAAAGGCTGGCGTTAAAAAATAACCTAGCTATTTTAAAAGCAAGAGAACAGGTAAATGTTGCAAAAAAAGAGATTTCTGCACAGCAATCTGCCCACTGGCCTAAAATATATGTGCAAGCAAACTATACAGAAAAGTCCTATACAGATTTTGAACCAAGCTATTCAGCTAACTATCAAGATAAAAACAATAGTAATGTTGGTATCTATGCATCCGTGCCAATATTTTCTGGCGGTAGTGGTTCGGCAAAAGTAGCTCAAGCTAGAGCAAATGCAAAAGTAAGTAAAATAGCTTTAAGAGATGCGAAGGATATCGCAAAACTAAATGCTAGAGTGGCGGTTAGGAACTTACAACGCGGTTATGAGTTAGTTGAGGCTAACCGTGCAGCAGTAAAATCAAGCAATGCATTTTTAGACACGGCAAAAGAAAGCTACAAGGTTGGCTTAAAAGATTTATTTGAAGTCTTAACTGCAAGAACTAACAAATTTCAGGCACAAAAAAACCTAACTTCTTCACTACATAACCTTGCCCTTAGTAAACTACGCCTAGCCAAGTCGGTTGGTACTTTAAATATAGATAAACTACATGATATTGAAAAAAACCTCCACTAGACGCAGCTTTTTTAAATCTGCAGTAAGTTTTAGCTCGCTGTTAGGTGTAGCAGGTCTAACCGCCTGTTCTAAAAAAGAAGCCCTGCAAGTAAGTATAAAAATGGGCGTAACATCTCTGCCAAGAATACTTGACCCTCGTAAGGCTACTGATGCTTTATCTAGCCGTATAAATAGATTAATTTATCAGTCATTAATAGATTTTGATGAACACTTTTTACCAATCCCATCTTTGGCTAATTGGCAACAAATTAGTGATACACACTACCGTTTTACCTTAACTGATAACAATATGTTTCATAATGGCAAATCAGTTAGTGCTGAAGATGTTGTCGCAACCTATCAATCTATTTTAGACAAAGACTTTGGTTCTCCACATCGAGGTTCAATCAAACATATTAAAAAAATAACCGCAGTAACTAGCCAACAGGTAGATTTCCATTTATCTAAAGTAGACGCCTTATTTGTAGGGCGTTTAGTCATAGGTATTTTACCTGCTGAACTAGTTAAAAAATCACACTCATTTGTTGAACAACCGATTGGTTCTGCTAGTTGCCAATTGGTTTTTAAAAATGAACAAAAACTAGTTTTAAAAAGACCAGACGGAGTGCACTTAGAATTTATTGCAGTAAAAGATGCAACGGTTAGGGTGTTAAAGTTGAAAAAAGGCGAGCTAGACATTATTCAAAATGACCTATCACCAGAGTTACTTTCTTACTGTAAAGATCAATCAGACACCTTTCAAGTAAATAGCTACAAGGGTACGGGGTTTAGTTACATAGGTTTTAATTTTGAAGATGAAATGCTAGCTGATATAAACCTACGCAAAGCAATTGCCCATGCCATAGACCGACCACAAATAATAAACAAACTATTTGCAGGTTATGGCAGGCTAGCTGGTGGATTGCTAGTGCCAGAACACTGGAGTGGGGCAAACAACCTAACAGGGTTTGAGTTTAATTTAGTTAAAGCAAAACAATATATGGCTATTTTTAATAAAAGTAGGGGGGGGGAGCAGGCTTTAGAACTTAGTTTTAAAACCTCATCAGACTCAACAAGAATTAGGCTAGCAACAATATACCAGTCACAACTAGCCAAAATAGGAATAAAGGTTAATATTCAAAGTTACGACTGGGGAACTTTTTATAGTGATATAAAACAAGGCAGGTTTCAACTGTACAGCCTTGCATGGGTAGGCGTAAAAAGCCCAGACATTCTTCAATATGTATTCGACTCCAAAGCCATACCACCAAAAGGAGCTAACCGTGCTCGTTATCGTGATGCTACTGCCGACAAGCTAATAAAACAAGCAGGAACCGCAAAAACCATAGCCAAACAAGCAGAAGGATACCGACAATTGCAAACTCATTTACAGCAAACACTGGCAATAATACCGCTTTGGTACGAAGACCAATATGCCGTTAGTAGAAAAGAAATAAAAGGTTACCAAGTTTATTCTGACGGGCGTTTTGATGGGCTACTAAAAGTACAAAAATCATGAGAGTAGAAGTATCTATTAGCCAACAACTTCTCACATTATATAAAGGCACAAAAATAGTTAAAACCTACTCAATAAGCACCGCAGAAAAGGGTGCAGGCAATCAAAAAAACTCAAACCAAACCCCATTAGGAAACCATATAGTTAGAGCGAAAATAGGTAAAGGTGACGCAATTAATACAGTTTTTGTGGGGCGAAGAAAAACTGGCGAAATATACTCAACAAAACTAGCCAAACAAAATCCTAATCGTGACTGGGTACTTACTAGAATTATTTGGTTATCAGGTACCGAAAAAGGTAAAAACCGTCTACAAAATGTAGACAGCATGCAAAGATACATCTACATTCATGGTACACCAGATACAGAGCCAATGGGTGTTCCTGCCTCACACGGCTGCATAAGAATGAATAATTTAGAACTAGTAGAACTTTTCGATTTAATTGAAGTACAAGCCGCAATCAACATAAAAGTATAAATTTACTACCTAATAAACAGTTTTCACCCCCCCCCCCCCCCCCCCTGAATTTTTTTTTTTTTTAAATATATTTAAATAAAAAAAATTTTTTTTTTTTTTTTTTTTTTTATTAT
>CAZMHA010000008.1:16389-30203 GCA_964565985.1 uncultured Piscirickettsiaceae bacterium
AAATTTATAACTAAGGTAAATTTTCGGGTAAATTGAAATTTAAGGCGCGAACAAAAAAAAAGTTTAAATTTGATTCCTAAAAAAATTTTTCCCCCCCCCCCCCCCGATTTAGATTTTTTTTTTAAAGATAGTGCTATAATGACAGTAACTTTTAAATTTTTTAGGCATTTAAAAATGAAAAACTTTTTAATAATTTTTAATATAGCATTTCTATCACTACTGCTAACAGCGTGTAGTAGTGATAATGGCGATGAAAATAACAACATACAAATGTCTGGAGCAGTTGCAGACGGCTATTTAACTGGTGCTAAAGTATGCCTAGACCTTAATAATAGCAATGCCTGTGATACTGGAGAACCTTCTGATACTAGTGCAGCAAAAGGAAAATACAGCTTTACTGCAAAAAAAACAGATGCCGCGAAATTTTCAGTTGTAGTGGAAATAACTGAAGGTGATGTTGTAGATAGTGACACCCCTGGAGCATATGTAGATAAAACATATACATTAAGTGCTCCAGCAGGAGAATATAAATTTATTAGCCCTATTACCACCATGGTAAATATAGTATTGAAAAATAATGCAATAAAACTAGCAGAAGCAAAGTCTATTATTGCAACTAAGTTAAGAGGAGAAAGTATTTCACCTTTAGACCCTCCTTTAGACCCTCTTGCCGATTATATTGAAAAAACTTCTGCAGGTAATATTTATGAAGATGTGCATAAGGTTGCAAGAGCCATTGCAAACATTATGGCAAAAAGTGCAATTAAGTTAAATGAGGTTTTAGCAACTCCTCCTACCCAAAAACAAAAAAGGCTTATTTTTGTACTAGCAACAAAAAAAATAGAGAAAAAGTTAGCACAAATTTCTAGTGTAGTTAAAGCAGCAGGAGCTGATGTAAGTGAAATAGAAGATGGAATTTCAACTGATATAGGTACAGAAAGTTCAGATGACTTAATAGCCCTTCTTGCTGACATAGATGAACAACAAACGGCACTGAATGATACAAGTATTTTATCTCCACAAGCATATGTGAACCTTGCAGAAACAACACACTTATTAAAATATGATGTAATGGTTAACGATAAGGTTCAAAATCATGAATTTAATCCTAATGGTTTTTATAAAAATGAAAAAGATTTTGCTGATAATAATCTGTACACTTTACTTAGTAATTCAGATAATAAAATAGGTACCTATGCTATTGACACTGACGGTATTATGACCCTAACGCTATTAAAAGAAGGTGGAGATAAACAAATAAAAATAACCCAGTTTAAAGAGACAGACTTATCAGGTAAAACACTTAGTTTACCTAGTTTTTTTACAAGTTCTGAAGGATTGCCTGCTGCATACAAAGATGCAACGGTAGCTTTAGATGCAGGAAGTAAATCCTATGAATTTACCTTTCATAAGCAGGCTAAAGCATATAAACCTAATTTAGTTGATAGTACACCAGATGAAATAGATTATGGAGATTTATGTGGAACCATAGCAGAACCTCTTGATTGCCAAGATTATACTGATGTGTATGGATATCAAACTCCATCAACATTTTTTTCTGCTATAAGTGCGACAAGTGGTAATAATGCAACTAGTCCCAGTACCGCTATAGTAATAAATAATAACAAGCATTTGTTATGGTTTGGCGAGACATCGACTTCTTATGATACCGCTCACTACTGTACTAAAGATAATACTGTTACTTCGTCAACTACTTGTATAACAGGAACAGAATTTTCAATCCCATCTTACTATTATTACAATAGTAACAATGCATCTGTCGCTGATACAGTGATGGATTCTGCACATCAAGTTTTAAGTATCATCAATATGGAAGACTATATTAATGAAGGGAAGTTAAGCTTAAGCGTTTACTTTTTTAAAGCTAATGCAAATAGTGAGCCCCCAATTAAAAAGCAGTTTAAAGAATGGTTGATGGAAGAATTTTTAGAGGATGTTATGTTTTTTAATCAAAATGCCATACAAAAAGCAGTAGATAATATTAATGGCTTAGGAGGAGATCTTTAAAAAATTATTATTTATTTTGAATGCTTCACCATTAATATAGGCATTGTGCTAGCATAGCCCTATAATTTTTTACTGATTTTGGATGCCTTGTGGTTCAGTATGTTGTCCGTTTATTAATTTCTGTTGCTTTTATCTCTTGGATTGTAGGTTCTTTAGTTTTTTTGCTAATTCATCTTGTGCCAGGTGACCCTGTTGCGGTTATGCTTGGTGATTGGGCTAGCCCAACGGATGAGGAGGTTTTACGCCATAGGCTTGGCTTAGACTTACCTCTTTGGCAACAATACTGGAACTATATGTCTGCTATTGTGCAGGGGGACCTGGGTGAATCTTTATTCTATCAACAACCAGTATCTTCTTTAATTGCTGAACGCTTTCCTTATACTTTGCAACTGGCATTAATGGCTTTGTTTATCGCTATATTTATTGCTTTTCCTCTTGGTATTTGGTCTTCTTTAAAAGCAGGTAAGTTACCTGACCATTTTGCTATGTCTGTGTCTTTAGTTGGGGTTTCTATCCCTAACTTTTGGTTAGGCCCTATGTTAATTCTTTTGTTTTCAATCACTCTTGGTTGGTTGCCCGTTAGTGGTGCCGAACAACCTTTGGCTTGGCTATTACCTTCTTTAACACTAGGTACTGCCTTAGCCGCGATTCTTGCAAGAATGCTTAGGGCTTCTTTGTTAGAGGTTTATCATGAAGACTTTATAAAAACAGCAAAGGCAAAAGGCTTAAATAAAGCAACAGTTTACGGCAAGCACGCTTTACGCAACGCTCTCTTACCAGTAGTTACTATTTTGGGCTTACAGCTTGGTACTTTGCTAGGTGGTGCGGTAATTACAGAGGTGGTGTTCGATTGGCCTGGTTTAGGTCAGTTATTAGTAGACTCTATTCAACGCCGTGATTATCCTGTAGTACAAGCATGTATTTTAATTATTAGTGTGGCTTATATTACAATTAATGGTTTAACTGAAATGGTTTATGCTTGGCTTGACCCTAGGATTAGGCTAGCAAGATGAAGTTATTGTCTTACGCAATTATTATAACTTGGGCTTTAATGGCTTTGTTGGCAGGGTTTATTGGTGCAGAGAGTAATGCAGTTAATCTAGACCTTATGCTTGCCCCGCCAAGCTGGGAAGCGGTGTTTGGTTATGATGAATTGGGTCGTCCTGTTTTGCAACGCTTAATTATTGGTGCACAAACTTCTTTTATTGTTGCTGTTAGTGTAGTGATATTCTCGTTCATTATTGGTACAAGTATTGGTATTTATAGTGCTTATACTGGCGATTGGGTTGATAAGGTTATTGTTAAAATTATTGATGTGTTTTTAGCTTTCCCTGGTTTATTATTGGCAATTGCTTTGGCAGCTATTTTAGGGCCAGGTATAGAAAATGTGGTATTTGCTTTAGTTACTGTTGGTTGGGTTGGTTATGCTCGTTTAGCAAGGGCACACACCCTTAGCTTAAAACATAGAGAGCATATTTATGCCGCCAAAGCTTTAGGAACACCTACTTATTTGATTTTATTTAAGCACTTATTACCATTAATTTTAGCAACTCTAGGCGTTGAGGCTACTTTTGGTATTGCTGGTGCGGTTATTTCAGAAGCAGGGCTATCTTTTCTTGGTTTAGGTGTACAGGCTCCGGATGCTTCTTGGGGCAGTATGATTAGAGAGGGTACGCGCTATCTATTAGTAGCCCCTCATTTGGTGCTTTTCCCAGGAATAGCTTTAATGCTTGTGGTTTTAGCTGTAAACTTAGCAGGTGATAGACTGCGTGATAAATTAGATGTAAGGAATAGATAGAAATGCAAAAATTATTAGGTGAATCCTTGCCGTTAGGCTGCGTTATGATTGATATAGAGGGGTTATTGTTAACAGACAATGATCGTAAAAAGTTATTAAACCCTTTAGTTGCAGGAGTAATTTTATTTAGTCGACACTTTGAGTCGGTAAGCCAGTTACAGAAATTAACAACAGAAATACATCAATTACGCCACCCTAAACTATTAATTGCGGTTGATCATGAAGGAGGAAGGGTGCAAAGGTTTCGTGAAGGCTTTACTCGCTTACCAGCAATGCAAAAGTTGGGTGAACTTTATTATCAGGATAAAAATGAAGCAATTAACCTAGCGGAAACCGTAGGTTGGTTATTAGCAACAGAGCTATTAGTTTATGGGGTCGATTTTAGTTTTGCCCCTGTAGTAGATTTAGGCTATGGAGTAAGCAGCGTTATAGGCGATAGAGCTTTTTCAGAAGATGAAAAGGTAGTTGCAGAATTATCTTTTCACCTAATGTCTGGTATGCACAAAGCAGGCATGGCAGCGGTGGCTAAACATTTTCCTGGACATGGATATATCAAGGAGGATACTCATTTCGAAATAGCTATAGATAACCGTAGTTTTGATGAGTTAAGCCAAAAGGATATTCAGCCTTTTTTACATTTAATAGCCAATAATGTCGAGGCAATCATGCCTGCCCATGTAATTTATCCAAAAATAGACGATAAACCAGTTGGTTTTTCTAAAAAATGGTTAGACATTCTGCGTGATAAGTGCCATTTTAATTCTGCCATTATTAGTGATGATATATCTATGGAGGCTGTCGCTAACTTTGGCAAACCTTCAGAAAGAGTACACAAAGCACTAGAGGCAGGTTGCGATTTAGTTCTAGTTTGCAACGAACTAGAAGCCACTGATGAAGTGTTAGCTAACTTAGTATGGCAAGAAAGCATAGTCTCACACGCTAGACTTATTCGTTTACATGGTAAACCAAAAATTAAAGCAAGTAATTTAAAAACAGATCCTTTTTGGCAGGAGGCTTCAAAGAAAGTGGATAACTTTGTTAATCAAGCGAACCAGCAAGGGATAAACCTATGAATTTAGATAAGGCTGTAGAATCTGGTGGTGAAAATAACACTTTGTTTGAGGATGTTAGTCGTGAAGGACTGTCTCAAGTAGTTAATCTGTTCCCAAACTTTGCCACAATAATGGAAGATGTTTTTGGCGGAGAGATTTGGATTTTAATCCTATTGTTTTTCTTAATCATTACCTTCGTCGCAGATTTTGTACTTAGATTCTCCTTATCTTCTCTAAACCAATATTTTGAAAAGAAGGAAAAGTTTTTTTTAAAGACGATAGTTGTTGCGGTTAAATCACCAGTTTCTTTCTATATTTGGCTGTCAGGTTTTGCACTAGGTTTAAGCACAGTTATTTTAACATTCCCTTACTTTAATGATTTCATAGGTTATGTGCATGGTTCTAAATCAACCCTTGCACTAATTTCTATCGCTTGGTTTTCTATCCGCTGGGTAAATTTGATAGAAATATATGTTAAAGACTTAGAAAAAGATTCACGCTGGGACAGGGTATCCATTGAAGCAATGGTAAAAATATTTAAATTAACTGTTTTTGTTATAACGGTTTTATTTATCTTAAGTTCATTTGGGGTAAACCTAACAGGATTGCTAGCGTTTGGTGGTATGGGAGGTATTGCCGTAGGTTTTGCCGCAAAAGATTTTGTAAGCAACTTAATTGGTGGTTTAGTAATTTATTTAGACAAGCCTTTTAAAGTAGGAGATTGGATAAGATCTCCAGATAAAAGTATAGAAGGTACGGTTAAAAAAATAGGCTGGAGAATAACTGTTGTTATAACTTTTGACAAAAGGCCTCTTTATATTCCAAACGGCACTTTTTTAACAATTTCAATTGAAAACCCTTCAAGAATGACCAATAGACGCATAAAAGAAGTGGTTGGGGTTCGTTATGATGATATCAAGCAGGTAGCAACTATCAGCAAAAATATCAAAGATATGCTTAACAAGCATCAAGAGATAGATACTGATCAAACCATAATAGTTAATTTAAATAGCTTTGGAGAATCTACGCTAGATATTCTAGTCTATACTTTTACTAAAACAACTAATTGGATTAAATATCATGAAGTTAAAGAGGATGTTATGTTAAAAATCGCAAATATAATTGATGAACTTGGAGCAGAAATAGCCTTCCCAACACAAACTATTCACATAGATAACAAGGATAAATTGTAGGCTAAGACAAAGACTTTATTTACAGCTATTAATTTGATTGATGTTTACTTATAACTAAGGTAAGATTGTCAACATTAGTGCAATAAAAATATTAAAAGATAACAGGAGATTGTTAGATGACTGGAGAAGATTTTAAAAGTCTTAATGTTAAAGCTATAGCTGACGAGTTAGATGTGTCAGAAATGGCAAAGAGAGCAGCAATGGAAGAACTGCCAGAAGCTCATAATGACTCAAATGCTTTTGATGACAATGAACAGTTAATCACCAATTACTTTCAAGACAAGGTAAAAGAAACTGGCCAAATGGTCTATGACAAAATGGCAGCGTTTGAAACTATTCTTAAAAAGACTATTCCTACTATTAGTTCTATAAAAGGGCTAGAAATAATAAACCAAAAGAACGAAATAAGTCATAACAATGATTCTTTGCAGTTAAATCATGAGATGGAAATGCAGAAAAATCTAGTAGATGATAGAAGTAAAGATCTATTTAATTTTAAGGAAGAACATAAGCTTATTCGGCATGAAAAATCATCAAAACACCCTTTTTTAAACTGGTCTATTGTGGTTGCTATAGTTTTATTTGAGTCAATGTTAAACTCAAGTTTCTTCGCTACAGGTAGTGATATGGGCCTTTTGGGTGGTATTATTCAAGCTATTGTTATTACACTTATCAATGCCTTCTTAGCCTATACCGTAATCCTTATTGTTAGGCGATCTTTCATTATACATAACCCGCCAATTTTAAAACTTGGGTATAGAGCTTTGGTAGCAGGTATTGTTCTGTTTACCCTACATTTTCATTTTTTTGTAGGACATTACCGAGACGCACTGAAAATAGATTCAGAAAATGCTTATTATATTTCAATACAAAACTATGCAGATAACTTATATTCTTTAATAGATTTTGACTCTTATATACTTGTTATTTTAGGATCGATACTTTTCGTTATAATGTTGTTAGACATGTATAAAATAAACGACCCTTACCCTGGCTATGGTGAAGTAAGTAAAGAATATAAAAATGAACTTGATATATTTGAAGACATGAAGCTAGAACTGTTAGATGGCCAGGTAGGAAAAAACAAAAACATGGAAGAAGAGATTGTTTTAGTTACTCTTAAAGCAAACCAGGTTTTTGCAGAAACAGAAGAAGTGCTAGTTTTAAAAGAGAGGCTAGAACATAAATACATAAGCCATTTAAAGCATATAGAAAATACTTTCAATATTATTATTGGGCGTTATCGTTCAATTAATACAGAAATGCGCACCACTCCTAAACCACCTTATTTTGATGGCAAAGAGGTAAGCCTTGATATAACTCCAATAAAGTTTAAATATGAAAAAGATAATGCATATATTAACGATTTAGCTGAAGAAATAAAAGGTTTAGCTGAACTTGAATTATCTATTATGAAAAGTCGTTAATTATTAAAATTATTTGTAAGTTTTTAAAAGGGCTAAGCTAAAATGGCTAGAAAGCGTAAATCAGTAAAAAGACACAAGAAAAAATCTTTAAGTAACTATATTGCAGCTGGTGTTTCTGCGTTTGTTGTTATTGCTTTAATCGGTATAGGCGTTGCCTATCAAAATGTATCGTCTGATATTTTTGAAACAGACAAAGATACTTTATGTAGAGTTGATGGTAAGTTTAGTACCAATGTTATGTTGATTGATATAACGGATGGTTATAACCAGTTACAACTTAAAAATATGCGGTTAAAAATTGCGGATATTGTTGCAAATTTAAACAAATATGATCAGCTACAGTTGTTTTTTCTAAAAGATGATATTAATGCGTCATTAACTCCAGAAATTGTTGCTTGTAACCCAGGAACAGGAGAAGGTGTAAGTAAACTTTATGCTAACCCTAAGTTAATGGAAAGAAAATGGAAAGAAAAGTTTGAAAATCCATTAAATGACCTAGTTAATTTCGGTTTAGATAGATCATCAATGGCGAGTTATGGCAAGTCTCCTATTATGGAGATTATCCAATCAATTAATTCTAGTACATTGAGCCCAATCAAGGGCGATAAAACATTTATTGTTTTTTCTGACATGATCCAAAATTCTAATAACTTTTCATTCTTTAAAGAAAGAGATGTAAGTATTGATAAAAGAGCTAATACTCTATTTAACTCTGAATATTTCAACAGAGTTAAAACAGACCTGAAAAATATTCATGTTGATATTTATTATACCTATAGAGACAAGTATGAAAGATTACAGTCTAAAGACCATATAGAGTTTTGGAAAACATATTTTATACACAATGGAGCTAAAAAGGTTTCCTTCACTAGAATAGAAGGTTAATAATAATGAAAAATAAGATAGGAATAAAATCATTGTTTTTATTAGTGTTCCTTTCTGGGAGTGCTTTAGTTCTAATAGGAACGTTCTTTAATTATGATGTAATCGTTCTTATCTTATTGCTTTTCTTTATGTTGTCTTACTTTATTAGTGGGAATATTTTAGTAAAAAATAGCCAAATATCTAAAGAACAGTTTGCAGATAGTAATTATTATCTAGGTTTTTTATTCACTCTTGTTTCTTTGAGCTCTTCTCTTATATGGATAGTTTTAGAACAATCTTATCTTGATGATTTAATCGGAAACTTTGGTATAGCGCTGTTAACTACTGTTTTCGGGCTGTTTATACGGATTTATATCATTAATTTTGTACCAAACACTAATACCAATATTGATAATTTTGAAGTCATTATGTCTGATAAGCTACATTTAATAAATAGTTTAATTTCAGAAAATGCTAATAAAAATCTAATTTTTGCTAGAGTTTTAGATGCAAAAATAAATGCTTTTCAAGAAGTTACCCAAAAAACTCTTACCTCTTATTCTAAAAACCTAAATAAAAGCTTAACCTCAAGTGTTGATGAACTTGAAAAAACCATTAAAAAAATCAACAAAAAGTTGAGTAAAGATTTCCAAAAGCAAGTTGATCAAGTAACTACAATAGCTGAAGAAGATAAGGAAAATAAAAACATAAAAAATAAAGAACCATTGTGAAAATTGACTTAAAACAGAATAAGAACAACATATTCCAGGCCTCCTTTACGGAGTTGCTGATACTTTTGATTTTTTTGCTGTCCATGTTGTTTATTAGCAAAATATATGAGCAGTCTGAAAGTATAGATGATTTAAAAGAAGAAGTTACTATCCAACAAAAAATACTTGAAAAAGTATTACCTCTCAATCGTGATGAAAAGCATAAAGCTCTTTTAGCGAAAATGAATACAGAAATAAAAAAAAGGGTTGAAAATAAAGTTGTTAACAAGGACACTGTATTAAGTAAGTTTCGTCAAGAAATAGCAAGACTGCAAACTCTCAATAAAGCAAAAGATGAACTTGTTGGTAGAAAAGGCAAGGGAATTGACCAAGAAGAATGCCTTATAGCATTAAATTACTTAAAAGAGAATACTGAACTTGCTCTTGAAAAGGATTCTTTTTTTGATAAAAGAAATTCTTTTTCAAATCTTAATTTACCACTAAATTTACAAAGAAATATTAATATATCTAGCTTAAATAATAGGTATATAAACGCTCTTAACGATACTATGGGCGGTCGTGAATCAAAAAATACTTTTTTTAAGGGGCAGGTAATTGACTTAACGCCAAGAAATAAAACAACTTCTAGTCATTATCAAGAAAACCCTAAAAACCAAATAACATCCAATAGTTACCAAGAAAACCCTAAAAATAAAATGATGGATGAAGTTGCTTCAAGAATGGGTAAAGGCTTAAATAGGTATCAAGAAAAGCCTGCAGATTCATCTCCATACAGCAATTCATTGGCAAAAAGAGACACCACAAATAGACTAAAAGATAAGAATGATATTAATTATGATAGGAACAATAAAAGAACAGAAAGCCAGCAATTTAGAGACTTTAATAAGGGCAAAAATAGAAAAGATTATAATCAAGTAGCAAGTAATGAAAGAGGTAAGTCAAGTAAGGAGCTAGATAGTCAGCCATTACGCCCAAGAAATAATAAAACATACCAAGGTAAGCATGATCAAATAAAAAATAAAAATAGAGACAATAATTATAAGGGTAAATTTAATCATGAAACCCCAAATCGTCCAGGAAAATCTCGAAACCTAAATGATAACCTAGCAAGGAAAGATAGATCACCTGGAGGTAACCAGGCAAGAAATACAAAGTTAGATCAAGATAATCGCCCTTATTTTGGGAAAGGGAAAAATAGTTTTATTCCTAATAAAATAGCTAATAATCAAAAATCTAGATCTCTACATAATAAATCTAATCTTAAAGAAAATGATAGAGACAGGGGTAAAAATAATTTAGCTAAAAATAAAACTAAACCATTAATTATTAAAAATAATAATAATAAAATACCAAATAATTTAGTTAATAACCAAAAAAGTAATGCTACTGCCTATAAGCCAAATAATAAAGTCTATAGACCAAGTAATAATTCTTTAGCGAGTAAGCAGAAGTCAAAGCCTATAAGCCGACAATCTTCTAATAATAATCAAATAAAAAACAAAGGTGGTTTTAAATCAGCTAATAATGCTAATGATCCTATTAAAATAGTAAGTAACCAAAAAGGTAGCTTTGGTAATCATATATTTGATAATAACCCACAAAATCTATCTAATTTTAGAAATGGTAAAAATAGTAACAAAACTTCCCCTTCGGGTAGTTATGGCGGCAAGGACAAAGCAAAAAGGAAGTTAGCTTCTATACCCGCAGAAAGGTATGATGGTATTGGCTCTGATAAAAATAAGAACAAAAAATTAGAGACAAATAATCCTGAAACTATTAGTTTTTATAATAATGGACAGCCTGTTGAAAGCTATAAGGTAAGTAACCCTGAAGCGGATGTGTTTGATGGTGGCGATGATGAATATAGTTTTGAAGAATATTCTTATGTTGAACCAAAAGATGAAAAAGATAATAGAAAAGACTCTGATGCCTTGCAAAAAGAGTTATTAAAATTACTTGATAACTTAAGAGATTACTTAGAAAATCCTGCAGAATATAAAGAGGAACTTGCTAGTGCGGGTGAAAAAATAAAAGAAATTAAGAAAAAAATATCTAACTTAAAAGAAGAGGGAGATAGAAATGGTAGGGCTTGTAAGCTAGAACTAGCAAGATAAATTCTATATAGAAATAACCTCTCTTTCTAGATGGATGCCAAATTTATGGTCTACTTCTTCTTGAACTTTACAGGCTAGTTGGTTTATTTCTTCGCCAGTTGCTTTGCCATAGTTTATAAGTACTAGGGCGTGCAATTCTGACACTCCTGCACTATGGCTAGACTTTTTACCCTTCCAACCAACAGCTTCAATTAACCAAGCAGCAGGTATTTTATATTCTCCATTTATCATTTTATGATATGGAATATCACCAAATTTTTCCGTAAGTTGATCAAAGTAGTCCCTAGATATAATTGGGTTTTTAAAGAAGCTACCGGCATTGCCATATTTTTCTGGGTCAGGTAGGCGTTTTTTACGAATTGCGACAATAGCATTAAATACTTTGCGAGGAGTAAGTTCCGATTTTTTATATTGCTGTAGTGCTTCTTTTAATGGGGTGTAGTATAAATTTGGCTTTCCTCCCTTAAGTTTTTTTAATCGAAAGGTTACTCTATGTACGAGTAGTTTGTTTTCAAATTTTGTTTTAAATATGCTACTGCGATATTCAAATTTACAGTCGGTATTTTTAAATTCTGACCTTTCTCCTGTAAATAAGTTTAGAGTTTGCACTCGGGTAATTAAATCACGCGCTTCAGCACCGTAAGCACCAATGTTTTGTACAGGTGCTGCTCCAACTGTACCAGGAATATAAGCTAAGTTCTCTAACCCCCAAAGATTGTTGTCGACGCTATATTTTACTAGTTCATGCCAATTTAAGCCTGCACCTACGGATAACCATATATTTTCTTCATCTTCTTTTACTATTTTAATTTTATTAAATCTACAGGTAACCACGACTTTTTCTAAATCATGATTAAATAATATATTGCTAGCTCCACCTATTATTATCCATGGAAGGGAGGATAGTTTTAAGTCAGAACGAAGGGTAATAATGTCTGATTGTTTTTCTATTTCTACAAAATACCTAGCTTTAATATCTATTTTGAAGGTATTTCGGTTTTTTAAAGAGTAGTTAGCTTGAATTCGCATAGATGGCTGTTATAATTTTTAACACAATATATAAATTATAAAGGAATTTTTATGTCTGTGTCGTCTCATTCTCCAACAGTTTGGTCAAATCAAACCGCATTTATTCTTGCTGCAGTAGGTTCAGCGGTAGGATTAGGTAATTTATGGAAGTTTCCTTACATAGCTGGTGAAAATGGTGGCGGAGCATTTGTTCTTGTTTATTTAGGTTGTGTTCTACTAATTGGTTTACCGGTATTAATGGCTGAAATAAGTTTAGGAAGAAGAGGGCAGGCAAGCCCTCCACAAGCTATGCGTAACCTTGCTAAAGAAAATGGTAGCTCTAAGCTATGGTGGTTACTAGGTCTAAATGGTGTTTTAGCGGGTGTTCTTATTCTTTCTTTTTATACGGTTATTGCTGGCTGGGGAGCTACTTATTTTTATGATAGCTTTATCGGTAAATTTAATGATATTAGTGCGGAGCAGGTTGGCCAACATTTTGAGGATTTAGTAGCTAATCCTATGCACTTATTATTTTGGCATACCGTATTGATGATAGCTACTATAGTGGTGGTATCAAAAGGCTTAAAAAGTGGTATAGAAAAGGCGATTACTTATATGATGCCTGTTTTGCTTGTTCTATTACTTATCTTGTTGGGTTATGCTGTATCAACAAGTGGTTTTGGTCAAAGTTTGTATTTTTTATTTGAACCGAATTTTTCTAAATTAACTTGGAATTCTGTTTTGATTGCAATGGGGCATGCTTTTTTTACCTTGAGTATTGGTCTGGGTACTATGATGGTATATGGCTCTTATTTATCTAAAAAACATTCTGTAGTAAAAGCATCAATTTGGATATCTTTTGCAGACACTATGGTTGCTCTTATTGCGGGAATAATTATTTTCTCTATAGTTTTTTCAAACGGTTTAGAGCCTGGCTCTGGTCCTGGGCTATTATTTCAGACTTTACCCGTGGCTTTTGGTCAGATGACTGGTGGTTGGTTTTTCGGTACTTTATTTTTTGGTCTAGTCGTTATCGCAGCCTTTAGTTCCGCAATTTCACTAATTGAGCCAGCAATTAGTTGGTTGATTGATAGGTGGAATATGAGTAGAGTAAAAGCGTCTTGGATTTTGGGTATATCTATTTGGCTGGTAGGAGTAGGTAGTTTATTATCCTTTAATGAATGGAAAACTGTATATTTCTTAGATGGTAAAACTTTCTTTGATACGGTTGATTTTGTTACGGCTAATATAATGCTTCCTTTAGGTGGCTTATTTATGGCGGTTTTCTTTGGTTGGATTTTGACTAAAGAGCAGGTAAAAGAAGAGTTACATTTATCAGGCTCTATGTTAAGTATATTTATTAATGTCCTTAAATATTTAACTCCAATAGCCGTTTCAATTGTATTTGTATCTAATCTTTTATAGAAAGTTATTAAGCGATTCCTTAAGGAAGCCCTGAATAACTAACATAAAATTCTGCAAGTCTTCTAGCTAGTCAATTCTAGGCATGTTTCGCAGACAATGGTTATTCCATTGTCAAGGAACATAACGACGAAGTGGCTAGCTAGAAGCCTTGCCCTTCGGGGCTTAGCCAAGTTC
>CAZMHA010000009.1:0-26727 GCA_964565985.1 uncultured Piscirickettsiaceae bacterium
AAAAGAATGGGACTTTTTATTATACCCTTTTTTTTAATTTTTTTATTTTCCCGGGCGGGGGGGGGGGGGGGTAAAAATTTAAGTGTTGAATACTTTTGGAGGTTGATCTATGGCAATAGTTAAATCAGCAGGAAGCTGTACTTTAAAACTAGAGATAAGAGAAAATAAGTTAGTAAAATTACTGGTTGCTGAAGATAGTAATAGGCCTAAGTTAACTTGTGAATAACCAGTATCACAATAACAATTACCTTCACAAGATGCACAGTTTTTTATGGTTAAGGATTCTTCACAACAATCATGTTCTGCCACTTTCATTTGCTGATGACAAGCCTCTGAACCCATAAAATTTACCGGCGATGTAACCCCTGCCCAGCTAAAGCTTAGGGCAGAAAACAAGATTAAAAAAGACATTACAATATGTTTCATAAATTCTATATTAGCTATATTCAAGCCATTTGTATAGTTTTTTGTAAAAAACTAAGCCTGTCTTGTTTTATTTACAAACCTTTTTGTTGGCATTTTTAAACATTTCCTTAAATGCTTTCATTCGGTTTTTTGTTTGCTTGTAATTATTTGGTTGGGGCGTAATTAAGTAGATAAAATTGCCTGCTTTTAAATCCTTTAATTGATAGCTTGGCTGTTTTATATCCTTTACATGTATCGGGCTAATTACCGCTATTTTTAGGGCTGGTTGGCGTTTTTTTAATAGTCCTGCCGTTCCAAGAAATTGATTACTATGAAATGCTCCATTTGTATGAATAACCTGTGCATTTGGATGCTCTGCTAGTGCTTTTAAAATTGTCTCTGCCATACTGTTATCTCTAAACAGTTGTGCTAAATATGATTTTTTAGGTGAGGTGGAACCCTTGCGATTTTTTTTCATAAAGCCCATAAACTTCTTTTCATAGGCTTTATCATTTAAAAATGGTTGTTTTGGTAAGCTTTTATCGTGGTTAAACTTATCTAAATAAGTGGCTCCATTTCTACCAACACAACGCACTAAATCTGCAGGAGCATTGGCGGCATATACTGGTAAAAAATTACGCTTTGCAAATTCAACCAATGGGCGATAACTTGCGGTGTAATTATGCCAAGCATTGGCTTTTTTTATTAAAATTTTCTCACCTATCTCATCGTCTAAATAGGCGTTTAATACAACTTGTTTGTCTGTTGTAAACTGCTCCATGGTTAAAATTTGATTTGGGTTTTGTGCAAATAGTGCAGCTTGTAGTTGTGCCTGTAATAAATGGGAGGCATGGTTTCCATGAAATTCACCTAAAAAAACAACATCAAAATTTTGTAATTTATTTGCTAACAGGTTAAGTGTTATTTTTTTCTGACTATCACTATCTATAATTTGAAAGTCGTAAGAATTTGCTAGTGGTTTTATGGATAATGAGTTACAAGCAGTAAGCATGAACAATAGTAATAAACTTAGCGTAAACTTCATTACACTTTTCCTTCATATATATTTATTTTTGTAGTACTAAAAGCATCTATACACGGAATTAATTTTGCACTTGTGGTTGTAATTATATGTTGAATGTTTAGTACATTTAGCAATTTTAATAGGGTTAAACGATGATTTTCATCTAATTCTGCAGGCAAGTCATCAATTAACATAATTACCTGCTCGCCAGAAGTCTGCTCAAATAAACTAGCTTGTGCTAATAATAAAGCACAAACAAATAGCTTTTGTTGCCCACGGGATAGTTTTAACATAGCCTCTGTACCAGAAAATTTAAACCTAATATCTGCACGATGACAGCCATATTGAGTATGCCCTAACTTAGCATCTTTAAAATAGTTTTGCTGTAGGACGCTTTGATAATTTTCGGCAACCTTTGCCCAACCTGCTCGGTAGCTTAGCTCTAAACTTTCACTTATTTCTGGCATAAGTGCTTCACAAAACTGCACCACAAATGGTTTTAATTGGCTAATATATTCACTACGGATATTGTCTATTTTTTCTGCAACTTCAACTAGTTGTACATCCCATAACTGTACCTGTTGCTTTGGTTGTTGCTGTTTTAGAGCATGATTTCTTTGCTTTAATATGCGCTGATAACTACGCCAAAGCTTAATAAACTTTGGGGCAGAATAAAAACAACCCCAGTCCATAAATTGGCGGCGAATTTTAGGCCCTTCTTCTAGTAAACGGTGGCTTTCTGGGGTTAGCAATTGTACGGGCAAATGCATTGCCATTTGTGCTTGTGATTTTTCTACTTCCCCATTTATTTTGCATAGTGAATTATCTATTGAACGATTAAGACCTATTTTATATTTTTGTTCTGCCTGTTCTACTTCGGCAAATAAAGTAAATTCTGTAAATTGATTATTAATAAGGTGGGTTGGTTTTGAACTACGAAAAGAGCGACCCGAAGATAGTACCCAAATTGCTTCAATTAGTGAGGTTTTACCTGCTGCATTATCGCCAATAATAAGGTTTAGACCATCAGAAAATTCAACAGTTGCCTGCTCAATATTACGGAAATTAAGTAGCTTTAACTTTTTGAGCTTAGACATCGTAAAAAGCCATTAAACTTCTAAACTTAAGAAGGACCTGAATGACTAATCAAAATTATAGACGCATCGGCATTATTACATGCTGACAAGAGCATGAATCACTTACTGTATCTATAAGGCAGCTACTATTAGCATCTTTCATTAATAGTGGAACTGCCTGTTCGTGCATAGCATTTAGTACTTCAATAATATAATGAACATTAAAGCCTACTTCCATTTCTGTGCCTTGATAGTCAATTCCCATATCTTCGTGCGATTCATCTTGATCAGAGTTTTTTGCATGCACGGTTAGTAGGTTTTTCGATAAAACCAGACGAATGCCATTAAATTTATCATTTGATAAAATTGCTGATCTCTGTAATAAACTTTTAAACAAGTCCTTATCAACCTGTACTAGCTGGTCATTATCTTTTGGGATAACGCGATTAAAGTCAGGAAAGCGACCATCTACCAACTTACAAGTAAAAATAGTGTCTTCAAAATGTACAGTTAGGTAGTTTTTGGCAATAGAAAAAGATAACAGACTATCATCATCACCAAGCAATTTTTGTAACTCTAAAACACCTTTTCTAGGTAAAATTGCTTGTGTTGCAGGTAGTCCTTCGGTTTCAAGTGTTGTGGTACAGGTTGATAACCTATGTCCGTCAGTTGCTACTACACGCAAGGTTTGTTGGTTAATATCAAACAACATACCATTTAGATAAAAACGCACATCTTGTGATGCCATAGCAAAAGCTGTGTTATGAATAATTTGTTTTAGTTGATGCTGCTGAATAGAAAAGGATAAATCTGTTTGAGTTAAGTCAATAATAGGAAAATCATCTGCCGGCAAGGTAGATAACTTGAACTTTGACCTACCTGCAGATAAATCACAACGCATTTCTTTAAAGTCTAAAACTATGGTTAAGCCATCTGGAATTGCACGAACAATACTGATAAGTTTAACGGCTGGCAAGGTTACAGAAAAATCCCCTTCACTATTTTCTAATTCGGTTGAGGCTCTTGTTTCTATCTCTAAGTCTGAGGCAGTTAGGGTTAGAGTTCCTTGGCTTATTTGAAATAAAATGTTACCTAAGATTGGCATAGACTGGCGTTTTTCAACAACACCGCCTACGGTTTGTAAAACAGCTAATAAATTTTCGCGTGATAAACTTATTTTCATTTTCTTGTCCTGTACTTTTTAAGTGGTAATGGTTTGTGATTTTATACTGCCAAACCATTTAGTAAAAATGATTTGTTAATATGTTACTAAATAACTAACTAGTAATAATGCGTACTAGGCTATTATAATCTTCATCAATTCTATAGTCGGTTTCTCTTAATTCTGCTACCTTGCGTACTGCATGTAATACAGTTGTATGGTCTCTACCTCCATAAGCATCACCAATTTCTGGTAGGCTGTGCGAAGTTAATTCTTTTGAAATCGCCATAGCTATCTGCCTTGGTCTTGCTAAATTACGCGTACGCCTTTTAGACAAAATGTCTGCAACCCTAATTTTATAAAAATTTGCGACTGTTTTCTGAATATTTTCTAAAGTTATCATTTTTTGTTGCAGAGCCAGTAAATCTTTTAATGCTTTTTTAGCTAATTCAATACTAACCATCTCTTGTGTAAACTGCGCAAAAGCTCCTACTCTTTTCAATGCTCCTTCTAGCTCACGAACATTCCCGCGTAAGTTTTCTGCTATAAAAAATGCAACTTCATCAGGTAGGAGAATATTAAATTCAGAAGCTTTTTTCATCAAAATAGCTACTCTCATTTCAAACTCTGGCGGCTCTACTGCAATAGAAAGTCCCCAACCAAATCTAGATTTTAATCGGTCATCTAAGCCATCAACCTCTTTTGGAAAGCGGTCACTTGTTAAAATAACCTGTTTATTACCTTCTAACAGAGTATTAAAAGTGTGAAAAAACTCTTCTTGAGATTGGGTTTTGCCAGCAAAAAATTGAATATCATCAATAAGTAAAGCATCTAGAGAACGGTAAAAGCGTTTGAAGGCATCAATTTTATTATGTCTTAATGCGGTTACCATATCTGCAACAAAGCGTTCAGAATGTAGGTAAACTACTTTAGCGTCGGGTTTTTGTTTAAGTAACTCATTACCAATAGCATGCATTAAGTGAGTTTTACCTAAACCTACTCCACCATAAATAAAGAAAGGGTTGTAACTTCCACCAGGGCTATCTGCCACTTGGCGTGCGGCAGCTGCGGCAAGTTGATTGGCTTTACCTTCTACAAATGAGTCAAAAGTAAAATTTACATTAAGATTGCTTTGAATAGATTCTTTAGTAGTTTTTTGTTTTGCAGAATTTTGCTGACCATAGGAATTTGTGCTTTCTATAGAATTAGAAAAAATATTGTTTTTAACTGAATCTTCTTGCACCCTTAAAGGTTGTGGAACCGATGTATCTTCTGGTGGATTTAAACTTTTTATGGCATACTCGCCAGCTTCTAAAGCCACTCTTGGTGTATCAACTGGTGCAACAAAGGCCGTAGCTTCTTCTATTTTTACTAGTAGCTTTTTTTGTACCCAGTCTAGCACAAACCCTGATGGTGCAATTAAACGCAATACGCTAGCATCTTCAACGGCTTTAAGAGGTTGTATCCAGGTTAAAAACTGCTGATCATTCAAAGAAATTTGCAGTTGTTTTTGAACTTGTGGCCAGAGTGCTGTAGTCAATTGGTTTTTACCTTGGTTAAATATTTAGAGACACTGAAATAACTAGTATAAAATTCTGTAAGTTATTTAGAGTCTCATTAGTAAATCTAGTGTGAAGAATTATACCTGTGAATAAGTTTAAATAAAAGTAATGTCTGTGGATAAGTGCCAAGCAAACCCTGTGGATAAGTTTTTTATATAGCCCATCATTGCCTTGTTAATATGAAAGAAAATCTATATACAATTAAAATAAAAACATTTTCAGTGCCAGTAAAATTAATAGCCCGGCAAAGATGTTTTTTATGCTTTTAATAGGTAATGTGTGGCTTAATTTTGCCCCAATAGGTGCGGTAAAATAACTAGTTACAACAATGCCAAAAAAAGCAGGTAAATAAACATATCCTATTGAATAATTTGGTAAATTTTCTACTTCCCAGCCTGACCATATAAAGCCAATAGTTCCTGCTAAGGCTACTGGCAAGCTTAATGCCGCAGAAGTCGCTATTGCCTGTTTTATTTTAATATTATGCCAAATCATATAGGGTGTATTTAGTGTTCCGCCGCCTATTCCAACAAGAGATGATAGCGTGCCAATTGATGAGCTTGCAAAAAATGCCCCTCCAAAGTTTGGCATTTTTCGTTGAGGATTCGGCTGAAAATTGGCTAACATTTTTATCGCAACAACTAGTTCTAACACTGCAAAAGTTTTAGATAATATAGATGCATCCATGAACTGGGCAATCCACGCCCCTAAAATTCCACCAACAAAAATACCTGGCGTAAATTGTTTAACAATGTCCCAACGCACTGCTTTATGAGATTGGTGTGTTTTTACTGCGGCTAAAGAAGTTACTAAAATAGTTGCTAATGAAGTACCTATCGCTAAGTGAACAAGCTGAGAATTGCCTAAATAATAAGCAAAAATAGAGGTAAGAATAGGTACTAAAATTAGTCCACCACCAATGCCTAGTAAACCAGCTAAAAATCCAACTACTGCTCCAGTTAATAAGTAAATAATAAATTCTATCAAATTTTACCCCCCCCCCCTCTTAATCTAATTAATGGGCTTCATCCCAATTAATTCCCTGCCCTAATTCTACTATTAGCGGCACGCTTAGTTTTTCGGCATTTTCCATAATCTCTTTAATTTTGGCTCTAGCTTGTTCCACATCTGCATCCGCTACTTCAAAAACTAGTTCATCGTGTACTTGCATTAGTAGTTTTATATCTAAGTCGGTACTGTCTAGCCATTTTTGAATATCTAACATTGCTTGTTTTATTATGTCGGCTGCGGTACCTTGCATAGGAGCATTTATGGCGGTTCTTTCTGCGTATTGTCTTAGTTGTCCATTACGGGCGTTAATGTCTGGTAGGTATAGTTTTCTGCCTCGATGGGTTTCTACAAAGCCATCTTCTTTGGCTTTTTTCTGAGTGGTTTCCATGTAGGTTTTAACCCCTGGGTAGCGGTTAAAATATAGATTAATATATTCTTGTGCTAGCCCACGGCTTATTTTTAGCTGTTTAGCTAAGCCAAATGCGGACATGCCATAAATTAAGCCAAAGTTTACTGCTTTGGCACTTCTTCTTTGTTCGGTGGTTACTTCATCTAGTGCTATATTAAATATTTCTGCACCAGTTGCTTGGTGAATGTCTTTTCCTTCGCTAAAGGCTTGTAATAAGCCTTTATCTTTTGATAGGTGTGCCATTATTCTTAGTTCTATTTGCGAATAATCTCCTGCAACAAGTTGATAGCCTTTAGGGGCAATAAAGGCTTGGCGAATGCGTCTGCCTTCTTCACTTCTAATTGGAATATTTTGTAAGTTTGGTTCGGTTGATGATAATCTGCCTGTTGCTGCTACGGCTTGTTGGTAGGAGGTATGAATTCTGCCTGTATTTGAATCTATTTGTTTGGGTAGTGCATCGGTATAGGTTGACTTTAACTTGGCTAAGCTACGATATTTTAATATTAATGAAGGTATTTGATACCCATCTTCTGCTAGTTGTGCTAGTACTGGTTCTGCTGTTGATGCCTGACCTTTTGGCGTTTTTTTAAGAATTGGTAGTTCTAATTTTTCAAATAAAATAACTTGTAGTTGTTTGGAGGAATTAAGATTAAACTTTTCGCCAGCAATGCTGTGTACTTCTTCTTCTAGGGTAACCAGTTTACTACCTATTTCATAGGATTGGTCGGCAAGCATTTGTTTGTCTACTAGTACGCCATTGCGTTCGGTTTTTGCTAGCACTTTTAGTAGAGGTAATTCTAGTTCGTTAAAAATAGCATGCGTTTTTTTATCTGCCGATAATTTAGGCAATAAAGACAAGTGTAGTTGTAAAGTAATATCAGCATCTTCTGCGGCATAGGGTGATGCTTGGGTAAGTGGTATCTGATTAAAAGTGAGTTGTTTTTTACCAACTCCTGCAATGTCTTTAAAGGAAATACAGCTATGATTTAAGTATTTAAGTGCTAGTGCATCCATATTATGGCGGCTGGCAACTGAGTTGTAGCAGTAAGATTCTAACATGGTGTCAAAGGCGATGCCATTTAGTTCTATGCCGTGATTTTTAAAAATATGCCAATCATACTTTAGATTTTGTCCAACTTTTTTAGGAGTTTTATCTTCTAAAACCGGGCGTAATTTCGCCATAACTTCATTAAAATCTAATTGTTTTACGGCACCTTCATAATCATGCTTTAATGGTAGATAAGCTGCAGATATTTTATCCTGCTCTTGCACCGCAAAACTTAAACCAACTATTTGAGCTTGCATGGTATTTAGCGATGTGGTTTCCGTGTCTATTGCGTATAAGTCTGCTTTTGCTAACTTTTCTAGCCAGTCATCAAATACCTGCCAATCTAGGATTGTTTGATAGTCATTAGTCGCCAGTTTTTTAGTACTAACATCTGATGTATTTTCGTTGGTAACAACTGTCTTTGAGTGAGCTTTTCTACCAGTTTTCTTACTGAAAGGAATTTCCCCTCTAGCAACCTGTCCTTGCCAGTTTTTTAGATCGTATTCAGCTAGTAAATTCGATAATTCTTCCATGTCTGGTGTGGTGCGTTTAATTTCATTTAGTTTTATTGGTAGCTCACAGTCTAGGCGAATGGTGGTTAGGCGTTGTGATAATTTTAACTGGTCTATATTGTTACGCAAGTTTTCGCCAACCTTGCCTTTTATTTCATCAGCATGTTTAATAATATTTTCAATTGTGTCATATTCAGCAAGCCATTTTACTGCGGTTTTAGGCCCACACTTTGGTACCCCTGGAATATTGTCGGAACTATCGCCCATTAAGGCTAGGTAATCAATAATTTGCTCAGGCTTTACTTGAAACTTTTCTACCACGCCATCAGGAGTCATTAGCTGATCATTCATGGTGTTAATTAGGCTAACATGTTGATTAACTAGTTGCGCCATATCCTTATCACCAGTAGAAAGCAGGGCATCCATTTTAGCTTTAGTTGCTTGTTCTGCTAAAGTTCCCATTACATCATCCGCCTCTACACCATCAATTACTAATAAAGGAATACCTAGAGCTTGAATTATTTGATGAATTGGTTTAATTTGTTCGCGTAATTCATCAGGCATTGGTGGACGATGAGCTTTGTAATCTGCATACATTTCATGGCGAAAGTTTTTGCCCTTCGCATCAAATACTACCGCAATTCGTTCGGGTTGATATTGTTCTAACAGCTTACCGACCATATTAATTACCCCAAATATAGCTCCTGTTGGGTGGCCCTGCGAATTTGTTAAGGGTGGCATAGCATGGAAGGCACGAAATAAGTATGAAGAGCCATCTACTAAAATAAATGGGGCTTTTTCATTGAAGGTTAATATTGGTTGGGTCATAAAAGTTCTCTGTGGTAAAATCCTGTCCATTATTCTACTATGTATGGTCAAAATCGTGTCTGTTTATACAAAAATTAACGAACAAGAATTAAAGGTTTTTTTAAGCCAGTATAATTTGGGCGAACTAACCTCTTTTGAGGGCATTAGTGCGGGGATTGAAAATACTAATTATTTTGTAAATACTAGCCAAGGTCAATTTGTACTTACTATATTTGAACACCATAATATTGATGAACTAGATTATTTTTTGCAAATAATGGCTTTTATGGCTGAACATAATATCCCTACCGCACATCCTGAAACTACTCAAAAAGGTGAATACCTAACTATTCTAAAAGACAAACCTGCCGCCCTAGTTGAAAGATTAGAGGGGGGGGGGGTAGAAATACCTAGTTTAAAGCAGGTTATGGTAATGGGCAAAAATCTTGCTAAATTTCATCTTGCTGGTTATGAATTTCAATTACACCGCGATAATGACCGTGGCTTGGATTGGATGCAAGCAACCTTTACACAACTTGGCTCAAAGCTAGATAATGATGAAAAAGATTTGATTGCTAAAGAGTTAAATTACCAAACAAAAATTAATTGGCAAGAGCTACCGCAAGGAGTTATCCACGCTGATTTATTTTGTGATAATGCTCTGTTTGATGGTGATAAATTATCAGGAATTATCGACCTATACTACGCCTGTAACTCAACCCTAATTTACGATTTAGCCGTTATGGTAAACGACTGGTGCAGAGTGCCAGTAGCCAGCAAAGAAGAATTAGATTTTAAGTTTGATAATGAAAAAATGAGCCAAATGCTCAATGCCTATCAACAGGTGCGCAAGCTAACAGCAGCCGAACAAAAAACATGGCAAGCTGCTTTGCGTTTAGCGGCACTTAGGTTTTTCTTATCAAGATTAAAAGATAAATATTCACCAAGAGAAGGTGAGATGACACAGATTAAAAATCCACAAGTTTATAAGAAGATTTTACAAATACACCAAAGATAAATCTAGGTATATTCAGCTCCAACTAAGGAACTTAAAATATAATATGTAATCTTATTTACAATCCTTGCAATCATTACAGCTACTAAATCCCAATACAGTATAAAGAGCACAAAACTTAAACATTCCTGTTAACAGTGGGATAAGTCCAAGCCAACCCCAAACATTTCCGCTCATTACAGCCCAAACAATAAGAGCTAAACCAATAACTATTCTTAAAATTCTATCGATACCGCCAATATTAAATTTCATTACACTTCCCTTTTTAAAGTAAATAACTTGCAAGCACATTATTAAGGAGACACTGAACAAAGCTAAACTAAAAGCATGTGACCAAGATCACATAAATTTAAATTATTTTAAAATTACTTTTTCTCTACTGTAGCAACATTATTAGTAAGGTCTTTAACTATTACGCTTTCGCCATCTTTAAAGTTAGCAGGATCAGTTTGAATTGCCCAGCTAGTTCCCTTATAGCTTACTCTTAATTCACCATTATGTTCCGACAAAACACCAACTTCTCCAGTATTTAAGGTTTCTAATTCCAAGTCTTCGGTTTGCATTGTTTTTAAAAAGGACTTTCTAAGAACAAAAGTCAAAAAACCACCAACAACCATTGACACCAGTATTTGTACTTCTCCCGCCATATCAATAAAAAAGCTAGCGACTCCAACGGCACTAAAAGCCATGCCAAAAAATATTAAAATAAATACCGTTGTAATCATTTCAAATGCCATCAAAACCACGCCAAAGGCAATTAAAATCCATGCAGGGATTTGCGGGATAATATCTTCCATATTCTTCTCCTAAAAGCTCTTTTTAAGTATTTCTATTTTTGATTTTGTGCAAATATGCCAGCTAAAGCGGTTAAAGAACCAACCATTTCTGAAGTTTCAACAGGCACAACAATTTTGTTAGCCGAGTCGGAACTGGCTAAACCAGCAAAAGCTTCAATACGGTCTTTTGCAAGTAAAAACTCTGCTGCGTTACCATTTTTAGCCATAGCTGAATTAATTAATTCCATAGCCTGCTGTTCACCTAATGCATGTTGTTCTTTTTCATAACGAACCGCATCGGCCATTCTTTCTACCGCTTCTGCTTGTTTAAAAGCCTGTTGTCTTTCCCCTTCTGCCTTTGCTATCAAAGCATTCTTATCACCTTCTGCTTCCGTTTCTGTTGCACGGCGACGGCGTTCTGCTTCCATTTGTAGTTCCATAGCACTCTGTACCGCAGAAGGCACAGAAATATCGGCAACCTCAACACGAGTTACCTTCGCTCCCCAAGTAGAACTTGCTAGATCAAGAGAGCCAAGTAATGCCGCATTCAAATCTGCACGAGAAGATAGGGTCTCATCAAGCTCCATTCGCCCTATTTCTGCCCTTAGCGTCGTTTGTGCTAATTGGGCTATTGCTATTTTTAAATCCTGAATTTCATAGGTTGCTTGCCGAGCATTACTTACACGAATATAAACAACCGCATCAATACTAATACTTACATTGTCCTTAGTAATAACTGGCTGGCGAGCTACATCAACAATTTGCTCTTGGGTTGTAAACTTAGAACGCCTTGCATCAATAAACGGTACAATAAAGTTTAAACCCGCTTCAATGGTACGATGGTACTTACCTAAACGCTCAATAACCCACTGATCCGTTTGCGGAACTACTTTAACTGCCAGTAAAAAGTAAAAAACAATTGCAATAGAAGCTACCGCAACAAAAAATAGAAAGTCCATATATAAATATCCTTTGAAATATTTTGAATAAAAGTCCTGTCTAGGATAACATGGCACTAAATAAAAAACTTTTAAAAAATAATTAAGGACTCTCCATGAAAATTACGAATTTTCTTATATTAACCCTTTTCCTAATCAGCACCAGTGCAAACGCAACCAAGGGTATGGTTAACTTAAAAAGCAAATATAGTGTTGAAAAAACTACCCGTGATTTTGTTAATGTTTTAAAATCAAGGGGAATTACTGTATTCACCGTGATTGACCATTTAAAAAATGCAAAAAGTGTTGGGTTAAATATTAGACAAAGTAAAGTAATTATTTTTGGTAATCCAAAAATAGGCACCAAACTAATACAATGTAAATCAGAGTCAGCTATAGATTTACCAATGAAAGCACTAATTTGGCAAAACCCAAATTTTCAAACTATTTTTAGTTACAACAACATGACACATATAATGGCAAGACACAATCTAGCCTGTAGTCAAAAGGTGCTAAGTAAAATAGATGAAATTCTCGATGATATCGCTCGCGAAACACTTGAATAAATATTTCAAAAATTTACCCCCCCCCCATTTTGATTATTTAGCGGGTTAAAGCATAAAGTAAATTGTTGCTAGCAAACAAACAAAATACAGCATTAGGGTAAGTTGCAACATTATTTTATTAGCTTTACGGCTGTTTAAAAAGTCAAATGCGGACAGCTTTCTTAATAGCATAAAACTACCCCACAAGACCCCTTGTAAAATAGCAGTTAGTAATATACCTAAAATTAAAGTGGTTAACATTTTAAAATTCCCATAAAATATTTAAAAAACTCATAAATGAAAACATCATGAAAAAACAAGTTACTGCTAGACAAAGCCCTCTTGGACAAAAAGCTGAATATGCTCAGCTGTATGATGCAGGCTTGTTGTTTGCAATTGCTCGTCAAGAAAATCGTGATGATTTAGGCTTTGACCTTAGCTCTCTACCTTTTATTGGTTTAGATATTTGGACTGCCTATGAAGTTTCTTGGCTTAATTATAAGGGAAAACCAGAGGTAAGAATTGTAGAGTTCTCATTTAGTGCAGAAGCACCAAACCTTATAGAATCTAAATCTTTTAAACTTTATCTAAACTCCTTTAATGCTACCCGTTTTGATTCTGAGCAGGAGGTGATTAAACTTTGGGAAGACGATTTATCTAAGGTTTCAGGAGCTAAAGTTTATGCTGATATGCGTAGGCTAGATGAGGCTAGTGAAATAACAGGAACCATGCCTGGAGATTGTTTAGATGATTTAGACATAGAAATTAAAACCTATCAAATACATCCAAAATTATTAACTACCAAAGATGAAATCGTTAAAGAAACTCTTAACTCTCACCTATTAAAATCTAACTGCCTTGTTACAGGGCAACCAGACTGGGGTTCAGTATTAATTCGCTATGAGGGTAAAAAAATAAACCACCAAAATTTACTGAAATATATTATATCTTTTCGTAATCACAATGAATTTCATGAACAGTGTGTTGAAAGAATTTTCACCGATATCATGCAACAATGCCAGCCAGAAAAATTAACCGTATATGCTCGTTATGTTCGTAGAGGTGGCTTGGACATTAATCCTTATCGCTCTAATTTTGAAGATGAATTTGATTTAACTAGATTATCAAGGCAATAAGAAGAAAAGAAAAACTCTCCCCCCCCCCTACTTTTTCATAACTTTCTAAACTAATTTTAACTTTTCAATGCTTTTTAAAGCATTCAATAGCTAGTGTTGTTTATAATTAGCGATAACTTTTTTAAAAGAACTATTTAATTATGACTAATACAACCCTAATGACCAAGTTTCAACAACTATTAGCTGAGCTTGACCGCAATATTATCGGGCAACCCCACTTAACCAAGCGCATGGTAATGTCCTTATTAGCAGATGGGCACTTGCTCGTTGAAGGACCACCAGGATTAGCGAAAACAAAGGCTATTCGTACTTTAGCGGGATTAATTGAAGGGAATTATCACCGTATTCAATTTACCCCAGACCTATTACCTTCAGACATTACTGGTACAGAAATTTACCGCCAAGATACTGGAGAGTTTGTCTTACAAAAAGGGCCTATTTTTCATAACTTGATTTTGGCAGATGAAATTAATCGTGCGCCAGCAAAAGTGCAGTCTGCTTTATTAGAGGCAATGGCAGAAGAACAGGTTACAGTAGGTAAACATACGCTTGATTTAGAAAAGCTATTTATGGTAATGGCGACCCAAAATCCTATTGAACAAGAAGGAACCTATCCTTTACCAGAAGCTCAATTAGATCGTTTTATGTTACATGTTGTTATTGGTTACCCTGATAAAAAAGCTGAGCTAGAAATCCTTAATCTAGTGGAAGATGAAGCAAGAGATGTCAGTAAAAAGAAACCTAAACCTATTTCACAAATTGATTTATTTACTGCTCGTGATGAGATTTTAAATTTACATATGTCGGCAGATACTAAAAATTATTTAGTCGAGCTAGTTACAGCAACTCGCCACGCAGGGAACTATAATCCTGAATTAGGCAATCACATTGAATACGGTGTTAGCCCTCGTGCTACCTTAGCTTTATCGCGCTGTTCTAGAGCTTTTGCTTGGCTTAATGGGCAGGATTTTGTTACCCCAGATGATGTACAGGCTGTGGTGCACGATGTCTTTCGCCATCGTTTACTAGTAAGTTTTGAGGGTGAAGCCGCAGGAAAAACTGTCGATAGCATTGTTGATGAACTACTAACTCTAGTACCTGTTATCTAAATCATGCATAGTGGCATCTATTCTAATATTGCTGACCTATTGTCTTTTCGTTTTCAAATAAAACGCAAAAAACTAACTAATCAGCAGACACTTATTTCTACCAAGGCAGGTTATCATCAAGCTATTCGTAAGGGTCGGGGCATGGCTTTTACAGAGGTACGAGAGTATCAAGCTGGTGATGAAGTTCGCCATATTGATTGGAAGGTTAGTGCTAGAACCCAAAAAACTCACACTAAGGTTTTTACTGAAGAATTAGAAAAGCCAATTATTTGTTTAGTTGAACAATCTTCCAAGATTTTTTTTGGCAGTAAAGTTCGTTTTAAAACTGTACAAGCTATGAATGTTGCAGCCATTATCGGTTGGGTTACTCTTAATCATGGGGATAAGTTTGGGGCATTAGCCTTTAATAATTGGCAAGCTACTTGGCATAAACCTAAACAAAATCATCAGGCTCTATTACAATTTTTACACAGTTCTATAGATTTACAAACGCAGATTAAATCTCCCTTAGAAGAATCTCAACAATCTTGGGAACAACAGCTAGAGCTAATAAAAAAGCAAATTAGCTCGGGTAATCGTATTTTTCTAATCGGAGATTTTTTACAGCAATCTACCGAATTTTTTCAAAATATTGCCCATTTTAGGAAGAAAAATCAATTAACTCTTATTCATATTTTTGATCCTCTAGATAAAAAAATACCTAAGGCAGGTTTACTTAGCTTTTCCAATGGCTTGTCTAGATTTCGTGTAGACACAAACCACACTTCTCAACAAAAAAAATACCAAAGTTCCTACCAAAAAAACTGGCAATATTTAAAAACAGAGTGTGGCAAATTTCATATCCCTGTAATTGAAATAGATGCAACCCAAAACCCGATTACCGAGCTAATAAATCAAAGGGTTATTAACTAATGGCAGTTACTCCAGAAGTTCAAGCATTGCTTAACCAAATGCAAGATATCATTGTGCCTGATGCAGTTGGCTGGTGGCCATTATCTTTTAGCTTAGCAAGCATGATTATTGGTCTAACCGCTATTTTAATTGGTATTTTTTGGGCGATTAATCGCAGCCACCAAGATAATTTATACCGCCGTGAAGCACAAAGCTTGTTTAACGAGGCAATCCAGCAGGCTAGCACACCACAACAAAAAATTGAGGTTGCAAATAGTTTCCTTAAGCAGGTTTCTATTACTCACTATGGTAGAAAAACCGTCGCAAAACTTACAGGAAAAGACTGGGTAGATTTTTTAAAAAGTACCGCTAGTTATATTGACCAACCAGAACATCTTGCTAAATATTTTAACGCTCATTATCAAGCAAACTTTAATTTTAATATGGATAAACTAGAAGCCATTTTAGAATACTCTCAAAAATGGATTAAGGGGCATCATAAATGAGTATGTCGATAATAATCACATTTTTACAACAGCTAGAGTTTATTAGCCCTTGGGTATTTGCCCTTTTTCCTTTGCCCTTTATTGTGCGAATGCTTATTGCTCCTGCATCTAAACAAGAGGTTTCTTTGCTTTCACCCTTAATAATATCTAGGGTAGAGGCAGATACTAGCCAGGTTTTAAGCCCAAATGCAAAACAGCATGGCATTCCAATATTTTATTTTGCCTTATGGATGCTATTAATTACTGCCGCCGCACGGCCAGTTTTATTTTTAAAACCAACCAGCTTTAATTCTACAGGTAAAGATATGATTCTTGCGGTTGACTTGTCAGGAAGTATGGAAAAAGAGGATATGCGAGTACAGGGTCATAGTGCAAATAGGCTTGTCTCGGTTAAATATGTTGTTGAAGAATTTATAAAAAAACGCGAAGGAGATAGATTAGGGCTAGTGGTTTTTGGCTCACAAGCATTTATTCAAAGCCCACTTACCTATGACTTACAAACCGTAAATAAACTATTACAAGAGTCAGAAATAGGCATGGCAGGTAATAATACTGCTATTGGTGAAGCGATTGGAATTACTCTAAAACACCTTGCCAATAGCCAACAACAAAAAGCGGTGTTAATTTTACTAACTGATGGTAGTAATACCGCAGGTGTAGTTAGTCCTCTTGATGCGGCAAACCAAGCTAATAAAGCCGGCTTAAAAATATATACCATTGGAATAGGCAAGGCAAATACCTCAAGTATTGAATCATTTTTAAGCAATGGTAATAGTATGAATGTAGCAATTTTGAAAAAAATTGCCCATGCCTCTGGGGGCAAGTTTTATCTTGCATCAGATACTAGAGAGCTAAACAATATATATGATGAAATTAATCGCCTTGAGCAAAGTGAACATCAGATACATCAATACCGACTACGCACCGAACTTTACCACTACCCCCTTGCGATTGTTTTTTTATTAAGTCTATTAATTACAGGTTATAGATTGAGGGGGTGGGGGTGAATTTTCATTTTTTACGCCCAGAGTGGCTATTCGCTTTAATTCCAGTATTTATACTCCTAGGGTTTATTTTAAAAAATAAATTACAACAGGGTAGCTGGCAAACCATTATTGAACCTGGTTTTCAAAAGGTATTGCTCGATGGTAACCAATCCAAAAAAACCAACCTAACTTTTATTGGCTTAATGCTTATTTGGTTGATAATGACCTTTACTTTATCTGGGCCAAGTTGGCAAAAAATTAAACAACCATCCGAAAAAATTCAGCAGGGTACGGTTATTTTGCTCGACAACTCCCTATCAATGTTAGCGGATGATATAAAACCAAATCGTATAACCCGAGCAAGATATAAGCTAATTGACTTCTTAAAGGCTAGCCCATATTTATCAACAGGTTTGGTGGTTTATTCTGGCTCTGCACATAGTCTAAGCCCCGTTTCCGATGACAACCAAACCATTCTTTCGCTACTACCTAATATTAACCCTATTATAATGCCAAAATTTGGCTCAGATGCAGTGCAAGGAATTACAAAAGCCATTCAACTACTAGAACAATCTCGCATAAAAAATGGCCATATAATTTGGGTATTAGATGACATTAATCCTGCAGAGATTAGCCCACTAAAAACAATCTTGTCAAAAAACCATCTTAAATTAAGCCTGCTTGTGGTTGGTACCGAAAAAGGTGCCGCTATAGCTATTCCAGAGCATGGTCTGCTAAAAAATAGCAAGGGCAAAATTGTTATTGCAAGACTTCCAAAACAAAACATAAAAACTCTTGCTAAAGCCTTAGATGCACAACTAATTTATCTACAAAATGATAATAGTGACATTAACAAGCTAAGTAGTAGTTTTTCTATTTACAACCAGATAACAGAAGATAAAAAAGAAACCAAGGATAAAGAAATTTTTTACTGGCTAGACAATGGGGTATCCCTACTACTACCACTATTACTATTAACGGGGTTTGCTTTTCGTCGTGGTTGGCTAGTTGGCTCTTTCTTTATTTGGGCATTTGCCCTACCACCGCTTGTAATGGTTGCTCCAGAAAGTTTTGCTGACGAAAAAAAGGTAGTAGAAGTAAAGTTTTTTGATATGCTTAAATCATCTAATCAACAGGGATATGAGCAATGGCAAAAAGGCGATTATGCCAATGCCCTAAACAGGTTCAAGTCAACTAAATGGAAAGGTTCGGCTAATTATCGTATGCAACAATATACAGCTGCAGAAAACTTATTTGCCCTTGATAAAAGCCCAACAGGCAGGTTTAACGAAGCTAATGCCCTAGCTAAACAAGGAAAGTTTGCTGAAGCACAGCAAAAATATGAAAAAGCAATTGCACTAAAACCAGACTTTAAAGATGCAAAACATAACTTAGAAATAATAAAAAAAATTATCAAGCTACAACAACAGCAAAAACCACAAAATCAACCAGGCAAAAACCCAAACCAAAAAGGAGATGGCAAGAAAAAACAAGGCGAACAGCAAGAAAACCAACAAGGAGAACAAAATCAACAGCCACCTAATTCGCCTAATGGTTCACAAGATGGTCAGCCTAAAAAACCAAAAGCTGCACAGAAAAAGAATAAACAAGAACCAGAACCAGAACAAGAACCAGAACAAGAACCAGAACAAGAACAAGAACAAGAACAAAAAAAGGATAAAAACCCTAAGAATAGTGCTATTGACAAGGCAAGCAAAATTAAAAAAAATAATAAAAACCTCAAGCCAGATGATAAAAAAGAAGGCACTATAAAAAAATCCGCTAAGGCATTAAGTGAAGAAGAACAGGCACAAAAAACATGGCTTAACCAAATACCTGATGACCCTGGTTTCTTCTTAAAAAATAAATTTAACTATCAGTATCAACAACAAAAACATAAACAAACCGAAAATGACAAAAATTGGTAAACCTATGAAACAAATACAAAAAATATTGCTCGTACTAGTTATAAGCATCTACTCTAGCAACTTACTAGCAGATACCCTATCGGCACAGGTAGATAGGCAAAAAATAGAAATGGGCGATATTATTACGCTTATTCTAAAGACAGATTTTCAGTCCCTATCTCGCCCAAACTTTTCTGTTCTACAAGATCAGTTTGAAATACTAGGGCAACAACAATCCAATCAAATAACCATGATTAATGGCAATTTTGAATCCTTTACCCGCTGGGACATAAGGCTAACCCCTAAACAATTGGGTGAACTAATTATCCCCCCAATTACCATTGACAATGTAAGCAGTAAGCCAGTTAAAATAAGTGTACAAAAACTATCACAAAACCAAGGAAAATATGGAGTAAGCTTTTTAGAAGCTAGTGTTGATATAAAAGAAGCATTTGTACAACAGCAAATAATTTATACCCTTAGATACTACCACCTTGGCGACTTAGTAAGGGGCAACACTCGCCCACCACTATTTAAAGATTTAATAGCAACATCACTAACTAAACAACTAAACTATCAAAAACGCATTAATGGCAAAAACTATGAAGTGTACGAATGGCGTTGGGCGATTTTTCCACAAAAAAGTGGCAAACTAATAATTCCACCACAAATTTTTAATGGACAAATAGTCCATAATAGAACCCGAAAAAGAATAAACCAACACAGTAAAGCAATTGAACTAACCATTAAAGCCATTCCAAAAAACTACCCAAAACAATCCAATTGGCTGCCAGCTAGTAGTATTCAACTAACAGAAGAATGGTTACAAAATAAAGTAGTTAGAGTTGGGGACTCCATAACCCAAACCATACAAATTCAAGCAGAAGGATTGCTGGCATCACAACTGCCAGAAATAAAACTAGAACCACAACAAAAACTACATACCTATCCAGATAAAGCCAAACTAGAATCTGAAAACACCACCGCAGGAGTAATTAGCCAAAGCACCCGTGAAATAGCCATTATTCCTACCAATGAAGGCAATATAAAATTACCTAGCTACAAAATACACTGGTGGAATACCAATACGGACCAACTAGAAACCGCCATAATAAAAGCAAGAGACCTAACCATACTAGCCTCTCTAACGACTAATAATACCGCTAATACAACTGTATCTATAACCCCTGAGTTAAATAAACAACAACATTCCGACGGGGTAAAAAGTAAAGCTATTGCAAATAAAGAAAGACAAATCAAAATATGGCAACTAATAAGTTTAATTATTCTGGTTGCATGGATAGTTACTCTACTACTATGGTTAAGACAAGAAAAACAACAAAAGATAAATAATAAGGCTAGGCTACAGGCAGAAAAAGCTAAAGCAAATCATGATAATACTGCACCAAATTTTTGCAATGAAGACAAGCCAAAAGAGTTTTACCAACAACTAAACAACTGGTTAAAACAACAAAACGACCAACAAAAGGTAAAAGAACAAATTCAAAAAGAACTAACTGAACTTACTAGCCACCTATTTAATAATCAAAAATTAAGTGAACAATGTCTAGCAAACATCTGTATAAAAGCTAAACAGGTAATAGCCACGGAAGCAAAAGCACAAAACTCAACCAATGCAGACAAGCTAGAAAAACTCTACCTATAACTCTATAAAAGGCTATAACCCTAAGCATTCCTCTCCACATGCGAGCATGGGGGGGGTAAAACCGCTAATGTGGATAAGCAGATATATATGTATATAAATATGTTTAAATACATTCAGTTCTTCCTTAAGGAAGAACTGAACAACTAACATAATTTTGTAAAGAACTCTACCTATGTTTGAACTACTTGCAGACCAGATTGTTTTCAATGCTCTTGGACTAACTCCAAAAACTAGCCTAGGCGATAGCCTACACTTTTTTGTAATGGACATTAGCAAACTATTCGTGGTGCTTGCCTTAGTTATTTATATTATGGGGTTGTTTCGCACATTTATCTCCGCAGAAAGGGTACGAGATTTTGTACGAGGTAAAACTAAATTTACTGCTCGTATCCTCGCAATACTACTAGGAGCCATTACTCCTTTCTGTTCCTGCTCGTCCGTACCATTATTTATCGGTTTTGTTGAGGCAGGTATCCCTCTTGGCGTTACCTTTACCTTTTTAATTGCTAGCCCAATGATTAATGAAATAGCAATTGTTATGCTGCTAGGCATTGTTGGTTGGGAAATAACCCTACTGTATGTTTTGTCAGGAGTGGTGGTAGCCTTTGTTGGCGGCATGGTCATTGAAAAATTTAAACCAGAAAAATGGGTTGAAGATTATGTATGGAAAATAAAAATGGGTGAAACTGCCATAATTGAACAGGACAATTCAATAGCTGCTCGCCACAATTATGCGGTTACAGAAGTTAAAACAATTGTTGGTCGAATTTGGATATGGGTTATTTTAGGCGTAGGTTTAGGAGCATTATTTCATGGTTACTTCCCCCAATCTTGGGCAGAAAACTTAGGTGATGCAAATAACCTTTTAGCAGTACCTATGGCAGTAGTAGTTGGTGTTCCTCTCTACTCAAATGCAGTTGGAGTAATCCCCCTTGCCGAAGCTATGTTACTAAAAGGTGTGGCAGTAGGAACAACCCTTGCATTTATGATGAGCATTGCCACAATATCATTACCAGAGTTGCTTATTTTAAGAAAGGTTATTAAAGTACAGGCAATCATTCTTTTTACTTCAGTAATAGCGGTTTCCATCATTTTAGTAGGGTGGTTTTTAAATATTGTCATATAAAAACTATAAAGTAGAATATTTTTCGAGGAGAAAAACATGATTCAAATTAAAGTACTAGGCTCTGGTTGTAAAAATTGCGAAACTACTGCAAAGCTAATAAGTAAGGTAGCAAGCGATAATAATATAACCATCAATTTACAAAAAATAGAAGATATGGCTGAGATAATGTCTCATGGAATTATGTCAACTCCTGGGGTAATTGTAAATGACAAGACCACCCATTCTGGTGGCATTCCAAATAAAAAAGCCATCTTAACTTGGCTAACTTCTGGTACTAATAATAACGATGATTGCTGTCCAGATAATTCTGCAACTAGTGGTGGTTGTTCTGATGAAAAATGCTGTTAAAAATAACTAACATAATTCACAAAGACTACAAATCTTAATAAAACCAGCTTATTAAAAAAAATTATATTAGTTAAAAAAAAATTTATAAATCTAACTTCTTTTTAGTCTTTTTATAGCAACTTCTAACTAATCAATATCTTACATAAACTTCCCATGTTTTAATTAAGATTTGTTGCTAAAGTCACAATTGACTTAATGTCCAATACACTATATATTGTTGCTTTAAAATTAAAAATTACTATATAGAGTGTATTTATCATGCATATTACCCATGTCGCAAAACGAGACGGTGAGCTAAAGCCTTTCAAAGCGGAAAAGATAACTAGTGCTGTTTGTAAAGCAATGACCGCAGTTGAAAATGGTTCTAGAGAAGATGCAGAAGTTATTACAAATTCTGTTTTAGAAATTTTAGAAGCAATTAAGATTACTGACTCAAAATATATTCCTTCCATAGAGGGAATTCAAAATGTTGTTGAACAAACATTAATGCAAACCGACATGAAAGATGTAGCAAAAGCCTACATTTTATATCGTAATGACCAGTCCTTAAAGCGCAAAAAAGATGTATTTGAAAAGCGCATATTCTTAAAGCCCTATGAATATCCTGACATGTTGGAATATGTTGATGCTATTCGCCATTCTTACTGGATACATACAGAATTTAACTTTACTAGTGATATACACGATTTTAAAACCCGCTTAACAGTTCCTGAACAGGAAGCGATTAAACGCACTATGCTAGCTATTTCACAAATAGAGGTTTCTGTTAAAACTTTTTGGGGAAATGTCTATAACAAAATGCCAAAACCTGAAATTGGCTCTGTTGGTGCAACATTTTCAGAGTCTGAAGTTCGTCATCATGATGCCTACTCTCATCTACTGGAAATATTAGGGCTGAATGAAGAGTTTGAAAAGCTAAACGACAACCCAACTATTATGAAACGAGTGCGCTATCTTGAATCTGCTCTTAAAAATGCCAATAGTGACGATAATCGTGAATATGCCGAATCAATTTTGCTGTTTGCTCTATTTATTGAGCATGTTTCATTGTTCTCTCAGTTCTTGGTAATCATGTCTTTTAACAAGCATAAAAATGTTTTAAAAGGTATTTCAAATGTGGTTGAAGCAACTTCTAAAGAAGAACAAATTCATGGTAATTTTGGAATAGATTTAATCCAAATAATTAAAAAAGAAAATCCCGAATGGTTTGATGAAACTCATGCTCAAACCGTGCGTTCTTTGTGCAAACAAGCTTATCGTGCAGAAGCTGAAATTGTCGATTGGATATTTGAAAAAGGTGAGCTAGATTTCTTACCTAAAGAGCAGGTAAAAGAGTTTATGAAAAGCCGTTTTAATGACTCTTTACAAAGTATTGGTATTGAAAAAGTGTTTGAAGTGGATCAGGTTCTTGTCGAAAGAACTGAATGGTTCGATGATGAAATTATTGGTACAAAACATGGCGATTTCTTTGTAAAACGCTCTATAAATTATAACAAAAGAAGCAAAAGCGTCACATCTGACGACTTGTTTTAAATATTAAAAGAAAAAAGAGATAAAAGTACATGGAATGGTTAACAGAAAATAGTCGTAAATTTTTAGCTGGTGGTTACCTTGAAGAAGGTACAAGTGCCGAAGATAGAATTAGAGAAATCGCCGATGGAGCAGAAAAAATCCTTGGTATAGATGGTTTTTCAGATAAGTTTTATGGCTATATGGAAGAAGGTTTCTATTCTTTAGCCTCACCTGTCTGGTCAAACTTTGGTAAAAAACGCGGTTTACCTATTAGTTGTTATGGCTCAAATATGGCCGATGATATTGGCAATATTCTATATACCCAATCAGAAGTAGGCATGATGTCTAAACTAGGGGGCGGAACTTCTGGTTATTTTGGTAACCTTAGAGGTCGTGGAGTACCAATTAAAAATAATGGTCATTCTTCTGGTAGTGTACACTTTATGCAACTATTTGAATCTATGGTTGATGTAGTTAGCCAAGGTTCTGTTCGTCGTGGTCGTTTTGCTCCTTACCTACCAATTGAACACCCAGATGCGGATGAGTTTTTAGATATAGGAACCGAAGGTAACCCTATCCAAGAACTTACCCATGGCGTAACAGTTACTGATGACTGGATGCAAGAAATGATTGATGGCGATAGCGAAAAACGAGCTTTATGGGCAAAAGTTATTCAACGCCGAGGTGAAATGGGCTACCCATATATTTTATTTAACGACAATGCAAACAATAATACAGTTGATGTTTATAAAGATCACAATCTCAAAATTCATGCTAGTAATTTATGTACCGAAATTATGCTGCCAACCAACGAAAAATGGTCGTTTGTTTGCGTATTATCATCAATAAATTTGTTGCATTACGATAAATGGAAAAATACTGATGCGGTTGAAACTTTGGTTTACTTCCTAGACGCAGTAATTACGGAGTTCCTTACTAAGCTAGAGGTTTATCGTGACTCAGAGGAACATGACGACCAAATGACCTTTCTATTTATGAAAAAAGCTTATGATTTCACCAAAGAGAATCGTGCATTAGGCTTAGGTGTGCTAGGTTGGCACTCTTTACTACAGTCTAAAATGTTACCTTGGGAAGGCAGAGATTCTGCTAAATTAAACCTAGAAATATTTAAATATATTGAAAAAAAATCATATAAAGCATCTGAAGAACTAGCAGAAAAATTTGGTATGCCCGACCTACTTAAAGACTACAACAGACGCAACGCAACTTTAAATGCCATTGCTCCAACCACCTCTTCTGCATTTATTCTTGGGCAGGTATCACAAGGGATTGAGCCTACCTGGTCAAATTGCTATGTAAAAGATATTGCTAAAATAAAAACAACCATAAAAAACCCTTTCCTTGAAGCTCTACTAGAAGAAAAAGGTGAAAACAAAAAAACAGTTTGGTTAGATATTCGTAACCATGATGGTTCAGTACAGCATCTTAATTTTTTAAGCCAGGTAGAAAAAGACATATTCAAAACCTTCCCAGAAATTGACCAAATGAGCATTATTGAACAAGCTGCCGTTCGTCAAACATATATTGATCAAGGGCAATCGCTTAACATAATGGTGCATCCAGACACACCAGTAAAAGAAATAAACCAGTTTTACATAACTGCATGGAAACTAGGAATTAAGGCACTCTACTATCAACACAGCATGAATGCCGCACAAATACTAAACCAAAAACGCAATAACTGTGTGGCTTGTGAGGGATAATAATGAGCCAGCCCCATATTTTGTGTAAACGCCCTTTTGTTTTTAAATTAATCTAAATGCCAACACCCTTTTACCATGGTTATTCACAAAAAACTTGGAATAATGAAGATGCCCTGCAGTATATAAAAGACCAGTCTGGCAAATTCTTTGACCCTAGTCTAGTTCCTCTATTTATAAAAATAGCACCGGAAGTTATTAGCTACCAACAGCAACATCCCTAAATAAAATTTGCAACCCGTCTATTTAAAAGATTTAAAAAACTTATTCACTGCCACATCATCTGCCAGCTTAATTACTTTGATTACCTTTAGGTTTTGTAGCTGATAAACTGTTACCTGCTCACCTTTATTAAGCCAGTTATCGGTTATATCGCCCTCTTTATCTAGTGCAATTACATAAGGATAGTCACGCATTTTTGGTAGGGCAAAAAACCTTGCTATTAAACTTGGCATACCATGAATGTCAGCAGCATAAATTGCCTGCCTTTCAGTTAACCATTTAGTATCAACCTTTTGCTGTTTAAACACACCTTTCAAAATTTCAAAAGCATCCTTAGATGCAGCAAAGAACACCCACTTTGTTTGCTCGTTTAACTCAACAGTTTGCTCATCAAACTGAGTTACAAATGTAGTAGCATTAAAAGTTTGTGCAAAAATACTGCTACTAAATAATATTAATGCCATAAAATAGATTTTTTTCATAGTGATACTTCCCTAAATAAGTTGAAATGAAATGAATAAATTAAATAATACCCTATAAACAAAAGAAACTGGATATTTTTTTATAAAAGTAACTGCTTAGGATGGTTAGGGTTAATTTTACTTTGGTTATGTAATCCCCACTCTAGCCCTTGAAAAGCTACATGACGACTACGGCTTAGGGCAAAGGGATGAGTTACATATTACGAAAAAGAAAAGCTTGGTAAATGTTACGAACATTTGAGTCGAAATACTCAAATTTTATTCATCTATAAAATTAAAAATTAATGATTCTCTGCGATTTTTTGTACTTCTGGATAGTTGGTTTTACCTGTACCTAGTACAGGAATGTCTTCTACTAAGATAATGGTTTTTGGAATCATTAGCTCAGAAACTCCTGCTTCTTTGGCGGCATCAATTACGCTATGGCGACTTAGGTCTTGATCATTAGTAATTAATATTAATTTTTCACCACGGCGTTCATCTGGTACGGATACCACCACATTGTAACCAGAAAGGCTAGATTTATTAATATATGCTTCAACAGCGGTTAGAGAAATCATTTCTCCAGCTATTTTAGCAAAGCGTTTAGCACGGCCTTTAATGGTTAAAAAACCTAATTCATCAACCTCAACTATATCACCAGTATCATGCCAACCATCTTTTAAGGGTTTAATTTGACCAGGTTTATCGGGCATTAAATAGCCCATCATAACATTAGGGCCTTTTACCAATAGTTTTCCACCATTTTCTATATCTGCTACAGCTTCTATTTTATGCTCTACTGCTGGTACAAACTGCCCTACAGAGCCTATTTTATATTTTTGA